>JAGROB010000008.1 GCA_020440465.1 Chlamydiia bacterium | reverse complement strand
CTTTAGAGTCCAGAGAGGGGCTTCGAAAGACGGTTCAAATCCTAAAAAAATTAAAGATCAATTATTTAAGAGCTAGTTTGTGGAAACCTCGAACCCGTCCCGGCTGGTCGGGTATGGGCTACGGCTTTTTGCCCCTTCTTTTAGAAGAAACAGCTTTAAACGGAATTATTCCGGCTACAGAAGTGGGTTCAAGCGGACAGGCACAAGAGACCGCCGATTACCTTAAGGAACAAGAAAACGCGCCTGAAGTTATTTTGTGGCTCGGCTCACGAAACCAAAACCATGATGAACAACAAGCGATAGCAAGAATTCTAAAAGATTGCCCCACCGTTACACTTATGGTGAAGAATCAGATGTGGGAAGATGAAAATCATTGGCTAGGTATAGTTGAACACGTCTTATCGACCGGATTTCCGGAGGAAAGGCTTTGGCTTTGTCACCGTGGATTCGCTCCGGCAAGAGAAGGTAATCCCGCTCTATTCCGAAATGTCCCGAATTTCGAGATGGCTATGTGGATTAAAGAGCAGACAAACCTAAAAGTGATTTTAGATCCCTCACACATCGGAGGCTGTCGTGAAAAGGTGTTTTGGATCTTAAGAGAGTCTTTTGACTATGATTTTGACGGCTACATGATAGAGACCCATGACGATCCGGAGAAAGCTTTAACCGACAAAAGCCAGCAGTTAACCCCTAATGAAATTGAAGAAGCCGTCAACCTGATTAGAGAGTCTGAAAAAGGGGAGGTCAGCCGTGTCAGAAAACGCCGTCAAATTTGACCTGATTGAAGCTTATAGAGAAAGACTTGATGAAATCGATGAAGCTCTAGTTCCTCTTTTGGAAGAAAGGCTTAAGATCGCTGCTGAAATCGGCAAAGTTAAAAGAGAGCGGGGTCTAGAAATTGAAGATATAAAAAGAGAGAAAGAAGTACTTGAGCATATAGTCAATCAGGTTCAAAACCCCGATTTTAAAGAGAGAGTAAGAAGTTTGTTTAAGGAGATCATAAGAGTATCTAAAGAAACCCAGAGGTGAGACATGATCCAGCCATTTATGACTTTAAAGAGAAAACTTTTCCGGCTAGCTTTTAACTCCGGTGTTAAGCTTCGGTATCGGGTTGTCTCCAAGGGCCTTGATAAACTGGACCCCGATCCGGATGTGGGAACGCTTATCTTGCCTAATCACACCTCGCACTTTGATACTTTTTTTGTGATGATAGACCTCTATCCCAGATTTCAGCACTTTCGGATTTGGTTAAGCGACTTTGCCTGCCGGATTAAATGGGCACAAATCAGCAACCGTTATTTATATTCAATGCATTTTATTGAAGTTCCAACAGAAAGAAAGCACGAGCTGAAAAAAGACCCCGAAGAGTACAAAAGAGCTTTAGATCGCCTTTTTCAGCGTTCTGCAGACTGTCTTCTGGCGAAAAAAAATGTTATTCTTCACGCCTCCGGCGGCTCAAAAAAGACTCCTAAAGAGATCATCACACACACTCGCGGTGTGAAAGAAATCTTAAAAAGATGTCCTAATGCCAATATTTTACTCATTCGCGAAACGGGGATGTGGGGAAGTCGGATGTCGCATGCTCAAAAAAAAGATCCCCGTTGGAAAACGGAAAATCACAAATGGAATTTCTTTTTTAGAAGATTAATAGAGATGCTTTTGTTGAACGGGATCTTTTTTATTCCTAAGCGGACGATTGAAATCGAGTATGTGATGAACCCTCCTGACTTTCCAAGAGAGGGAACGGCTGACGAGATGAACGAGTACATGGAAAAGTTCTATAACGCCAAATGGGGTCCTGAAGGGGAACCATTCAACTATGTCCCCGACTTCTTTTGGCAATCAAGAGAGCTAAAAGACAAATCGATCATTGCAGAACCGCAAACCCACCACTAAAAATAGTTTGGGAAGATCGAAAACTCGGAGTAAGCATCGGTTCCATGTTCCTGGATATCGAGGCCGCGAAGTTCTTCGTCCCGCTTGACTCTGAAGCCGACTAAAAGTTTGATCATGTAAAACATGGCAAAGCCGGCAACAAGGCAAAAAGACATGACCGATAGCGCTCCTAAAAGCTGAACCCCCAAAAGTTTCAATCCCCCTCCGAAAAGGAGGCCGTTGCCGGTCGTTCCGGAAGAGATGGTTTCCTCTGCGAAAAGACCCAGCGCCAAAGTTCCCCAGAAGCCGCAAACGCCGTGCACAGCAATGGCGCCCACGGGATCGTCAATTTTAAGTTTCTGATCGATCAGGTAAACAGCTAAAACGACAAATATACCTCCCAGGGCTCCAATTAAAATCGCAGAGCCTATCGAGACAAAAGCGCAAGAGGCGGTAATACTGACCAGCCCTCCTAAGATACCGTTTAAAACCATGCTTAATTCAGGCTTGGAAAATAGAGTCCAGGCCGCGAGCATTGCGGTAATACCCCCCGCGGCGGCGGCTATGTTGGTAGTTGCGGCTATATGAGCGATACTCGTGTTAAGCGCCATGGTACTTCCACAGTTAAATCCGAACCAGCCAAACCATAAGATAAACGCGCCAAGAGCGACTAAAGGCATGTTGTGAGCGGGAAAGGCATTGGAAGAGCCATCCTGATTATATTTGCCGATTCTGGGACCCAAAACAATTGCGCCGGCCAAAGCGAGCCATCCGCCTGTGCTATGCACCACGGTAGAGCCGGCAAAATCCCACATTCCCAGATTTTGCAGCCATCCTCCCCCCCAGATCCAGTGGCCGATAAGGGGGTAGATGAAAGCTGTGATCAAAATGCTGTAAAAAAGATAGGCGATGAATCGGGTTCTTTCTGCAAGCGCTCCGGCGACGATGGTTGCGGCGGTCGCTGCAAAGACCAGTTGGAAGAAGTATTTACACTCCAAGGGAACCTGAGTCCAGCTTAAGGAGGCAAAAGTTTCGCCTGAGTCGCTCAAAAAGAAACCTTGAGTTCCAAAGAGCAAGTTTCCTGCGCCGAACATAAGGGCGAAACCGACCGCCCAGAAAGTAATGCTTCCGATCGCAAAGTCTAACACGTTTTTCATGAGCATGTTGCTCACGTTTTTTGAACGGACAAACCCCGCTGTAAGCATGGCAAAGCCCGCTTGCATGAACATAACCAGCACCCCGGCAAGAAGCGTCCAGCCGGTGTCGGCGGCAATGGAGCTTTCGGTTCCTTCGGCTAAAAGGGGAAAGGCAAATAAAAGGGAAAAGATAAAAAGGAAAAAAGTCATAGCGTTTTACCCCCTCTTTCCTGGGTTCTGATTTTAATGCAATCAGGCAGATCAAGAATAAAGATCTTTCCATCCCCAATCTCTCCGCTGTGAGCCCCATCGATGATCGCTTGGCATGTCCGCTCGACAAAATCGTCATTGACTGCAATTTCAAGCTTAATATTTTTATAAAGATCAACTTGTCTTTTGATACCTCGGTAGGTCTCGATGTACTCTTTTTGCTCTCCGCAACCCATCGTGCTCGAGATCGTCATGCTAAAGACTTCCTGCTCGTGCAGCTTCTTTTTAACTTCTCGCAGCTTATGAGGTTGGATAATGGCGATGATGTATTTCATAAGTTATTGTGATATAGCAGATCTTCATTTTATAAAATAAATTTTTATTATATCTAAGACTTATGGATGAGCTGAAAAGAGAGCACGATAATTGCGGAATCGGTTTCATCTGCAACATTTCCGGCGAAAAAACCCACGAAATTGTCCTGCAAGGGCTTGAGATTTTAGATCATCTTAAGCATCGCGGCGCCTGTGGGATTGAAATGAATAACGGGGACGGTGCCGGCATCATGGTTCAAATCCCCGACCCCTTTTTTCGAAAACAGTTCAATCTGCCAGACTATGGGGATTACGCCGTGGCCATGCTCTTTCTTTCCCAAGGGTTTCAAGAAGAGTATGCAGGAGAGGTTAAATTTGAAAAGATTGTAGAGCGGGTAGGGCTTAAAATCTTGGGGTGGCGATCGCTTCCTCTTAATTTCGATAGCGTAGGCCCAAGAGCCGGGGAAAAATTGCCCCGAATTCGTCAAGCGATCGTTTCCGGATTTGAAAAGGGAATGACTGATCTCGATAAGGAAAGAAAACTTTACTTGATCAAAAAGGAAATGGACGAGGGGTACGTCGTCAGCTTGTCTTGTAAAACACTAGTTTATAAAGGGATGTTAACCGCGCCACAGTTGGCCTCTTTTTATTTGGATTTAAAAGACCCTGATTTTATCTCTGCCTTCGCGATGGTTCATACCCGGTTTTCTACCAATACCCTTCCCACCTGGCCGCTGGCCCACCCCTATCGTATCATCACTCACAACGGAGAGATCAATACTCTTCGGGGAAATATGAACGGATATCAAGCCCGGAAAAAAGAGAGTTTGAACCCCTACTTTCCGGAGCTGACGAAGGCACTTAGCGACTCGGCGATTTTTGATAGTGTTTTAGAGTCGCTCGTACTTCAGGGTGTGCCTTTAATAGAAGCCATCATGATGATGATCCCCGACGCTTGGGAAAAAGATAAGACGATGGACCCTAAGCTTCGAGCTTTTTACGACTATCACAGTTGTGTTATGGAGCCGTGGGACGGCCCCGCCTGTATCGCATTTTCCGATGGGGACCTCATCGGAGCGTGTCTCGACAGAAACGGATTAAGACCGGCAAGATATCTTGTCACGAAAGATGGACGGCTTATTTTCGCTTCGGAGACGGGGGTATTGGATATTCCTCCGGAAGAAGTGTTAGAAAAAAAGCGTTTAGAGCCCGCCCGGATGCTTGTCGTCGATTTTAAACGGCAAAAGATTTTAAAAGATGAAGAGATTAAAAATGAAGTCGCAAGGCGCTATCCTTATGCCGAGTGGCTGAAAAAAGGACTTAAGAAGCTTGAAGAGTTCCCTTTAAAGACCCAGGAAAGAGGCAAAAGGGACTTAACAAAACTTCAAGTCGTCTTTGGTTATACCCAAGAGGAAAGACGCCTTTATATGGATTCTTTATCTCAGGGAAAGGGAGATCCCGTCTTTTCCATGGGCAACGACGCCGCCTTGGCTTGCCTTTCCAAGCGGCCACGAGTTTTATTCGATTTTTTTAAACAGCTTTTTGCCCAGGTTACAAATCCCCCTTTGGATGCCATAAGGGAAGCGTTTGTGACCCAGATGTCTTTGAATTTGGGTAAGATGGGCGATCTTGTCAAAAGAGATGCTTCCGAATGTGAGATGATTCGGATAAAAAGCCCCCTATTATTACCCGATCTGTTTTTAAGGCTCCCGGCGGAAGAAATCAGCTTGCTTTTCGATAAAAATACCCCGCTTAAAAAGGCGCTAGATAAGGTTTCTGAGACAGTCATTCAAAAAGCTCGAGAAGGAGCTAAGATTTTAATTCTTTCGGACGAGGGGATTTCAGAAACTCATGCGGCCATACCTTCCTTACTTGCTATGGGATTAGTCAATCACCGATTGATAGAAGAGGGTTTAAGATCAAAAATTTCGATTGTTATTAAAACAGGCGAAGCACGCCAGGTTCATCACTTTTGCTTACTTTTGGGGTATGGGGCGGGGGCGATCTACCCTTATCTTGTCTGGGATCTTTTGAATGATCAAGAAATAGCAGCCTATCACGAGGGGGCTCTCAACGGTATTTTAAAGGTTTTATCGAAGTTGGGGATATCGGCCGTTCAGTCGTATCTTTCAGCGCAATGCTTTGAGATTGTCGGTTTAAGTAAAAATGTGGTCGAGGCCTATTTTCCTAATACTCCGTCCGCGATCGGGGGATTAGGTCTTGAGGCGATCGAAAAAAGCGTTTGGGAAAGACACGCCGAAGCCTTTTTTAAGCGCGATACGACCCCATTAACTCTTGAAATAGGTGGCGAGCTTCAGTGGAAGCGGGGGGGTGAGATCCATCTTTTTAATCCCATGACAGTTTATAAGCTCCAGCACGCGACAAGAACGGAGCAGTACCATATCTTTCAAGAGTATACAGACTTAGTCGACAGGCAGAACTTAGTTACGCTTCGCGGCCTTCTCGACTTTAAGTACGCTTCGAACCCAATCCCTATTGAAGAAGTGGAAAGCGAGCAAGCTATCTTAAAACGGTTTGCCATGAGCGGCATGTCTTTCGGGGCGATTAGCCAAGAAGTGCATTCGACGCTTGCGGCAGCTATGAAAGCGATCGGGGGGCAGTCGAACTCCGGAGAAGGGGGGGAGCCGCCGGGATGTCACACGACGATTCATCAAGTTGCCTCCGCCCGTTTTGGCGTGACGAGCGAATATCTCGCAAATTGCGACGCGCTTCAGATTAAAATGGCGCAAGGGGCCAAGCCGGGAGAGGGGGGGCAACTTCCCGGAAAAAAAGTTTATCCTCCTATAGCAAAGGTAAGGCACTCAACGCCGGGAGTGGAGCTGATTTCTCCACCGCCCCATCACGATATTTATTCGATTGAGGATTTGGCGGAGCTGATTTTTGATCTTAAAAACAGCAATCCCAAAGCGGAAGTGCATGTGAAGCTGGTCTCTGAGAGCGGTGTTGGAACGATAGCGGCGGGCGTGGTTAAAGCAAGGGCCGATATGGTATTGATCTCCGGTCATGACGGGGGGACGGGAGCGTCTCCTATGACGGGGATTTTGCACGCCGGAACACCCTGGGAGATTGGACTTTCGGAGACGCACGAAGTGCTGGTAAAGAACGGATTGAGAAGCCGCGTTGCGATAGAAGTAGACGGACAACTAAAAACGGGAAGGGACATTGTCATCGCGGCGCTTATGGGAGCCGACCGCTTCGGATTCGGGACGGCGCCTTTAGTCGTCTCCGGCTGCATCATGATGCGGGTTTGCCATCTAAACACCTGTCCTGTCGGCGTCGCTTCACAAGACCCGGTTTTACGAAAAAACTATACGGGCCAGCCGAAGTTTGTCGAAACGTTCTTTCGCTTTATCGCAATGCAGGTTAGAGAGATCATGGCAAAGCTCGGGTTTAGAACCATGGACGAGATGATCGGGAAAAGGGATCGTCTTGTTCCAAAAGATAGTCTTCCCTTTGATTTTTCCAGACAGCTTAAGCCCCTTAAAAACTCTTCTGGCTGGCGCTATTTTCAGCCCCATGTTCTGGACGGCACGCTCGATCAAAGAGAGCTTATCCCCAAAGCGTTTAAAGCGCTTCAGATGGGACAAGATGTCAGCTTTGAGGCAAAGATTAATAACTCCGATCGCGCGACTGGAACACTTCTGGGTTACGAAGTGACCACACGTAAAAACGCCGGCAACATCACCATTTATCTTAAAGGTTCCAGCGGACAGAGTTTTGGAGCCTTTATCCCGAAAGGGGTCACCCTTCTTTTGGAAGGGGACGCGAACGACTATGTTGGAAAAGGGCTTTCCGGGGGGACGATTGCAGTGTATCCGACGAAATCCGTAACATTTGATCCGAGTGAAAATGTCATCGTGGGTAACGTCTGCCTTTATGGCGCGACTTCCGGAAGCGCATTCTTTCGCGGGATTGCGGGAGATCGTTTTTGCGTTCGAAATAGCGGCGCCGAAGTGGTGGTGGAGGGCGTGGGGGATCACGGTTGCGAGTACATGACGGAAGGGGTATGCGTCATCGCGGGGCCGATACGGCGCAATTTCGCGGCCGGTATGACGGGGGGAGTCGCCTATATCTTAAGAGAGTACGCCGACAAGATCAACCGCGGCACAGTTTTGGTCGAAGAGCTGGATGCTAAGGATCGGGAAAAAATCAAGGCGCTTTTACAAACCCATCGACAGCTTACGGGAAGCGATAAAACACTCGGTGATTTTGTCAAAATCATTCCGGAAGCTTACAAAAAAGCCAAAGCGATCATGGAGACGGAAGAAAATTGGGAAGAGGTGATCATAGAAAAGCTTTATGGGTAAGATCACAGGATTCATGGAATTTCGGCGAGAAGACGTGCCTCAAAGAGAAATTTTCGAGAGGTTGCATGATTTTAAGCCGATTTATAAAACTCCATCGTTAAAAGTTATTAAAGAGCAGTCAGCCCGTTGTATGGACTGCGGCATCCCGTTTTGCCATTTTGGATGCCCATTGGGCAATCGCATTCCGGAGTGGATAGACCATGCCTATCATGACGATTGGAAAAAGGCCCAGAAAAGTCTTGAGGAGACAAATAACTTTCCGGAGCTTACCGGTTGGCTTTGTCCCGCACCTTGTGAAGATAGCTGTGTTTTATCCCTAATCGACAAACCCGTTACCATTAAAGAAATTGAAAAAACGATCAGCAAGTATGACACGCTTGAGCCAAGGCCGCCGAAAAAGCTGACGGGAAAGACGGTGGGTATTGTGGGATCGGGTCCGGCGGGGCTTGCGGCTGCGCAGCAACTTAGACGGGCGGGACATGAAGTCACGGTATTTGAAAGAGACGATAAGCCGGGGGGGTTGATCCGCTACGGCATTCCCGATTTTAAAATGGATAAAGCTCTATTAGATAAACGGCTAAAGCAGCTCAAAGAAGAAGGTATTCAATTTGTCTTAAATTACACTGCCGATATTTCCATTTGCGACGAATTTGATGCCGTAGTTATGGCAGCAGGAGCACTTCAAGAAAAGGGGCTCAAAGTTCCCGGAAGGGAGCTTAAAGGGATCCATTTGGCAATGGAATATCTAAAATATCCTAATAGTTGGGCCTATGACAAACATGTAATTGTGATCGGTGGGGGAGATACCGGCGCTGATTGTGTGGGAACGGCGATACGACAGGGAGCCAAGTCGGTTTTACAATTACAGTATCATACGGCTCCGCCTCTCGTTAGGGATTCATTTTTAAATCCTTGGCCTGAGACGCTAAAGACGCTAAGCCAAGCGTTTGTCTACGAGGAAGGGGGAATTAGACTCTTTTCAAGGCATACCGAGCGTTTTATCGGTGAGAAAGGCCATGTTACCGCGCTCGAGCTTAAGGAGGGAGAGATTCTTCCGTGCGACTTGGCACTGATCGCAACAGGCTTTTCGGGGACCGATAGTTCGGGGCTTTTAGAGCCGAGACGAAACGCGTTTATTACGGGGGATATGGAAAGGGGGGCATCATTGATTGTCTGGGCAATCGCCGACGGAAGACGCGTCGCGCACAACGTCGATCGCTTCTTGATGGGCAATACCTTTTTGCCTGTTCCTTAGGTTTGGTGGACAGGCCAGTGGACAGGTGGACCTAGTGGACAATGTGGACCTAGTGGACCTGGTGGACAGGTCAGTGGACGATTGGACTTTAGGGACATGGCTGTTTTGAACCGTGTTATTTATTACGCGGCGTCCACAGTGTCCACTAGGTCCACGGTGTCCACTAGGTCCACCTGTCCATTAGCCGATCCAAAAAAAAAGGGCGGGCCCTTTTCAGGCCCGCCCCCCTTTAAGCCTTAAGCGGCTTTGATCTTAATATCGACGCCTGCGGGCAAAGTCAGCCCTTTCAATGCGTCGATGGTCTTACCGGTTGGGTTCAGAATGTCAATCAGACGCTTGTGCGTGCGGCTTTCAAACTGCTCGCGGCTTTTCTTATCGACGTTCGGGGAACGCAATACGGTGTATTTTTCAATGCGTGTCGGAAGGGGGATTGGTCCCGCTACCTTCGCGCCCGTCCTTTTGGCCGTCTCTACGATATCTTGCGTTGAGCGGTCAAGAAGACGCTGATCGAAGCCCTTCAGGCGAATACGGATTTTTTGCTCCGCTGCCTTGACTTGTGGCTCCTTCTTAGCTGGGGTCTCTTTTTTAGCCATATAGGATACTTAACCTTATTTCTTCATAATTTCTTCTTGAATCTTCGCAGGAACCTTTTCAAAGTGAGACGGTTCCATAGAGTACGTCGCGCGACCGGATGAGATCGAGCGAAGCTGTGTCGAGTAGCCGAACATCTCGGAAAGAGGCACCTCGGCATGTACCAAGACCGCTCCCTTAATGTTTTCCTGTCCAAGGATTTGGCCACGTCGTCGGTTCAAGTCGCCGATCACATCCCCGATGGAAGTCTCGGGAGTGGTCACGTCCACTTTCATGATAGGCTCAAGCAAAATCGGCTTACATGTTTTCGCCGCTTCCTTAAGCGCCATCGAACCGCAGATCTTAAACGCCATTTCGTTCGAGTCGACGTCGTGGTACGATCCGAAGACGATACGAACTTTGGTGTCGACCATGTTATAGCCTGCCACAACACCGGTTGAGAGCCCTTCGTTGATCCCCGCGATAACAGCCGGGATGTATTCTTTCGGAATAACCCCCCCGACGATCTTGGAAACCACTTCGTTCCCTTTCCCTTTTTCGTTCGGCTCGATCTCGATCTCGACGTGAGCGTACTGACCGCGTCCACCGGACTGCTTGACGTACTTCGTCTTAGCATTGCCCGGAATAGTGATTGTCTCTTTATAGGACACTTGCGGTTTTCCGACGTTCGCTTCGACATTGAACTCCCGCTTCATACGGTCGTGTAGAATGTCCAAGTGAAGCTCTCCCATCCCGGCGATAATCGTCTGGCCCGTTTCCTCGTCGGTAGTGACGCGGAAGGTAGGGTCTTCGGTCGCAAGGGCGGACAAAGCAGTCGAAAGCTTCTCGCGGTCGGCTTTGGACTTCGGCTCAATCGCCATAGAGATCACCGGTTCGGGGAACTCCATCTTTTCCAAAAGAATCGGTCGATCCGGCGCGCAAAGCGAGTCACCGGTTGTCGAGTTTTTAAGCCCGATACAAGCCGCGATATCGCCGGCGAAGAAAGCGTCTCTTTCCTCTCTTTTGTTCGAGTGCATCTCGATCAGACGGGAAACTCTTTCTTTTTGATCTTTCGTGCTGTTCAAAAGGGTCATACCCTTCTCGAGCGTTCCGCTGTAAATACGGATAAAGGTCAACTTACCGACGTAAGGGTCGGTCATGATCTTAAACGCCAGCGCGGAAAGCGGCTCGTCATCAGCAGGTTTTACGATGATCTCTTCTTCTGTCTTAAGATCGATCGCTTTGACCGGCTTTCTGTCAAGCGGAGAGGGCATCCAGTTAACAACCGCATCCAATAGCTGCTGTACACCCTTATTTTTAAAGGCAGAACCGCAGAGAACCGGGTTAAATTTATTGCCGACAACGCCTTTTCGGATCACAGCATTGATTTCGTCTACAGTTAAAGAATCGGGATCTTCCAATACTTTCGTCATGAAAATTTCGTTCTCTTCGTCGATGGTGGCAATTTCTTCTAAAAGTTCTTGCCTCATTTGGTGGCATTTTTCTTTCAGGTCTGCCGGAATTTCCGTCTCTTCCCAAGAAGCGCCAAGGGTCTCGTCGTTGAATATCAAAGCTTTCATGGAGATCAGGTCAACCATGCCTTTGAAGTCGTTTTCCGCGCCGATGGGGCAGTGGACGGGAACGGCGTTGGCATGAAGTTTTTCTCTCATGGTGCGAACGGCGTCGAAGAAATCGGCGCCCGTTCTGTCCATCTTGTTGACGAAGCAGATTCTTGGCACGCCGTATTTGTCGGCTTGTCTCCAAACGGTTTCAGACTGGGGCTCTACTCCCGATACGGAGCAGAAGACAGCAACGGAGCCGTCAAGTACGCGAAGCGATCTTTCCACTTCAATGGTAAAGTCAACGTGTCCGGGAGTGTCGATCAGGTTGATCTTTGTTCCTTTCCAGAAGACGACCGTCGCGGCGGAGGTAATCGTAATTCCACGCTCTTGTTCCTGGGCCATCCAGTCCATGGTGG
>JAGROB010000007.1:3277-7962 GCA_020440465.1 Chlamydiia bacterium | reverse complement strand
GAGATCCCTTTAGAAGCATCAACGATTTTTTCAAGCGTCTTGTCCGCGGATCGAATAAATTCGTCGTGGTGTAAAAAGTCTTGGGCGGGGTAGCCGGTGATGATCATCTCCGAAAAAAGGCAGATGTCTGCGTCGGCACGCTTAGCGGCGTCGATACTTTTTAGGATTTTTTCAAGATTCCCCTCGAAATCCCCCACCGTGGGGTTTACCTGGGCAACAAACACCTTCATAGAACATCTCGTTAAAAGTTTTCACCACGAAGACACAAAGACACAAAGATAATACCTAGTTATATCTTTGTGTCTTCGTGGTGAAAATATAAGCTCAGCTGCCGAAGTCGTCAAGGATGATATTCTCTCTCGGCACGCCGTAATCATCTAAAAGCTTGAGCACGCTCACGTTGTGCATCGGCGGTCCGCAGACATAATAGAGATTTTCTTCCGGCTCTTCCATCTTATTCAACTGTCCTTCTTTAAACGCCCTGAATAAGAAGTTTGTTTTGACGGGATCGTCTTTCGGCCATCCCTTTTCGAAATCTTCGGGAAGCGGCTCGGATAACACTAAATGATAGCTGAAGTTCGGATGGGATTTGTCAAGCTCTTCGTATTCATCTTGATAGATGTTTTCTTTAAGCGATCTTGCGCCGTACCACATTGTCACTTTTCTGGGCGTATTTTCCGTGTTGAAAAGATGTAGAATATGGCTTCGGCCGAAGGAGGAGCCGGCGCCGCCGATTAAGAAAATCAGCTCCCGATTGTCGTTAATCATGAACGACTCCCCATAAGGGCCCGAAAGTTTTACCTTATCACCCGGTTTTAAAGAGAAAGTATAGCTGGAGCAGATACCCCATGGGATATTATCGGCCATTTTTCCCTTCACGAAAGGGGGGGTGGCGATACGGATGTTAAATCTTAGCTTTCTTCCCTCCGCCGGATAAGACGCCATGGAGTAAGCCCGAATCACTTCGTTGTCACCGGTGGGTAAGTGACTGAAATCAAGGGTCCTATCCATCATTCCATAGTTTTCCCAGTCGGGAAGATACTCTTTGTCGATGGTTTCTTTCCAGTCGGAAGTATTCGTCTTAAACGGCGGGACATGAAACTGCAAGTATCCCCCCGATCGGTAAGGAATCTCTTCTCCTTCCGGCAGCTCTACCACAAGCTCTTTAATGAAGGTGGCCACGTTTTCATTGCTTAAAACAGTCCCTTCCCACGTTTTTACGCTTAGATTATGCTCATCAACATGCAGTTTGATGTCGTGCTTTAGCTTGGTCTGACAAGAAAGTCTCCACCCTTCATTGAGTTGCTTTCGGGAGAAGGTTCCCTTGTCGGTCTCAAGCGGTTCGTCTGCGCCTTCAACAATTTGCACGCGGCATTGTTTACACGTTGCTTTTCCCCCGCAAGGAGAGGGGACGGGAATGCCGTGGGTGGTAAGGACGTTTAAAAGTGTGCCTCCGCCTGCAGCGGAAAAAGAAAGGTCGGGATCGTCATTGATGTCTACTTCGCAAGGGGCGGTAGAGACGAGTTTCGCCTTGGTAAATAAAATAATGCCGGCCAAAATCAGGCCGATCGTCACAAATGCCCCCACGGAATAGAGGGTTAAAAGCGGATCTATACCAAAGGGCATGGAAGAACTCTCTCAGCTGGTTTTATCTCTTAAGTGTAGCTCAATCAAAAATTTGACTTCAACTCTCTTACTGGCCATAATACTGTCAGTTAAGTGTAAAGGAGTTAGAATAATGAAACAGAAACTAGAGATCCATAGCGAAAACATATTACCTATTATTAAGAAGTGGCTCTACTCGGAGCACGACATTTTTTTAAGGGAGCTTGTTTCCAACGCCTCCGACGCAATTCAAAAGGTGAAGTTTCTGGAAGAAAAAGGGGAAGTAAAGCCCGGGTCGGAGTTTCGGATCGATATTACCGTTGATAAAGAGAAAAAGACGCTTTCAATTTCCGACAACGGCATCGGGATGACCGAAGAAGAAGTGGTAAAATATATTGCTCAAATCGCTTTTTCTGGAGCTGAAGATTTTGTTTCGAAGTATGAGTCGGGTAATAAAAAAGATCAGTTTATCGGCCATTTCGGCCTTGGGTTTTATTCTTCTTACATGGTCTCCGATAAGGTGGAGGTCGACACTCTTTCTTACAAGCCTGATGCTAAGCCCGTTTTATGGAGCTGCGACGGCTCTTCCGAGTACGAGATCCAAGAAGGGACAAGAAAAGGTCGCGGCACCACCATCACCCTTTATCTTAATAAAGATAGCGAAGAGTATTTAGAGGATGTCCGCTTAAAGAATATCTTGAACCGCTATTGCCAGTTCTTCCCTTATCCTATTTTCTTGAATGGCGAAAAGATCAATACCGAAGAGCCTTTGTGGTTAAAAGCCCCTTCCGAGTGTACCGAAGAAGATTATTTAAAGTTTTACCGCGCAATCGAGCCGTTCGGAGAAGACCCGCTTTTTTGGATCCATTTAAATGTGGACTATCCGTTTAGTCTGAAGGGGATTTTATACTTTCCGAAGGTCCGCCGCGATTATGACTTTAACCAGTCCACGGTAAAGTTGTTTTGTAATCGGGTGTTTGTAACGGACGATTGTAAAGAGCTGATTCCGGAGTATCTCGCCGCGCTTAAAGGGGTGATCGACAGCCCAGATATCCCGCTTAATGTTTCCAGAAGCTACCTTCAAATGGATCGTACGGTTCGTCAGCTATCGGGACATATCGCGAAAAAAGTAGCTGATAATTTAGCAACGCTATTCAAAAATGAGCGGGAAAAATATGAGAAGATGTGGCCCGATCTTTCTACGTTTATTAAGCTAGGCGTGATTCAGGACGATAAATTTTACGAAAGAGTGAAAGAGGCCTTGATCTTTAAAACAACAGAAGGACAATGGAAGACGTTAAATGATTTGGGCGAAAAAATCGTTTATACGGTGCGTGAGGGGGGACAAGACCATCTTCACGAAAGTTTTAAAGCGCAAAATCGCGATGTGGTTATCTTAAACCATCCGGTTGACCCTTATGTGATGCAATCGATCGAAAAAAATCGTGAGGGAACAAGGTTTCAGCGTCTCGATGCGACGGTTGAGGACCATCTGGAAGGAGAGGCATCCGAAGGGGATCAAGCCCTTCAGGAATATATCTCGAAGGAGATGGAAAATGACCAAATCGAAGTGGAAGCGAAGGGGCTGAAGAATAAAGCGATCCCCGCGATGCTAGTAATGGACGAGGGCTCAAGAAGGATGCGGGACTATATGGCTCGGATGGATAATAGCGGCGGGGCCTCTTTGGGGGGCATGTTTAAGCGCAAGATGGTGGTAAACACGAACTCTCCCTTGATCCAGGCGATTAAAAAATTTGAGTCAAAAGATCCCGAGCTTGCGAAAGAGCTGATTCACGAGGTCTATGAGCTGGCTTTATTAAACCAGCGGGAGATGGATGAGAGCGCTTTGTTTAACTTTATTAATCGAACGAATACCGTGCTTGAGAAATTGGCGGAAAAAGTGAGTCAATGAGAGTCTTTTTAGGAGCTTTATTCCTTGTATTTGGGCTTTTTGCCGAAGAGCCGATCGCTTTTTGGCTGACTTGGCAAAATAGCCCCGAAACAACCATGGTCATCCATTGGCTTACTCCCAAAGAAGAGGCAAACAGCCGTCTTTACTTTCGGGAAAAAGGGGAAGCTTCTTTTGAAAAGGTAGAGGGAGATCATCGACTCCTGCCCCAGGATGCGCCCTATTACGTTAACAGCCTGGAACTTATTGATTTAAAACCCGATCACACGTACGAGATTAAGTGGGAAGAAAGCGTCTATAAATTTAAAACAGCTCCCCAGAACTTAAGAAACCCCGTTCGATTTATCGAAGGGGGGGATATTTATCACGAGGATATTGAAGTGGTAGCCGCCATGAACCGGATTGCGGCATCATGTGACCCTTTATTTGCCGTCTGCGGGGGAGATTTGGCCTACAGCTGTTCGGGCTCTAACCGGAATATGGAAAAAGCGGAGCGGTGGATCGAATGGCTTGTTTGTTGGTCGAAGACGATGCTCACCCAAGAGGGTCGGGTGATTCCGATGTTGCCGGTGATCGGCAATCACGAGGTAAAAGGAAGGGGACTTAAAAGCCCCTCTCAGGCCCCTTTTTTCTACCATTTATTTGCACTGCCTGAAGATCAGGGGTATCGCTCGATTCGATTCGGTCATTACCTTACTTTAATTTTGCTCGATTCGAACCATACGAATGCCGTGGGGGGAGAGCAAAAGGAGTGGTTGAAAGCACGTCTTAAAGAGGGAAATACGACCTATCGCTTTCCGATTTATCATGTTCCGGCCTACCCCTCCCATAGAACATATACCCGTCCCACCTCCGTCGATATTCGAAATCACTGGGTTCCCTTATTCGAAGATTTCGGCGTAACAGCGGTCTTTGAGCACGACGATCATTTGTACAAAAGGACGTACCCTTTAAGAAAGGGTCTCAAAGATCCCAACGGCATTCTCTATCTGGGCGACGGAGCTTGGGGAGTGAATAAACCCCGCATGGCGAAAACAAGCTGGTACCTTGCAAGAACAGCGTCCATTCGCCACCTATTTCTTGTTACGCTCTCTTACACGGGCGCCAAAATCGATGTACTGCAAGAAAACGGGGAAATCTTTGAAACCCTCACTCGATAATTTGTGGCTCG
>JAGROB010000007.1:0-3177 GCA_020440465.1 Chlamydiia bacterium | reverse complement strand
AAATCGTATACACAAGATCGCTTCGTCTTTAACGATTTAAACGATATAACGATATAAACGATAAATGATCCTTGGGAAAATCAGAGGGCAGGTTTATTTTGACAGAGGAAAGTTAGATTTATGTACGATAAAATAAAATCTGTGAAGATTAGAGGAGCCGGAATTAGGGGGCTTTCCCTCGCCCACTTTTTAAAACAAAAAGGGGTCGACTCGATCCTGTATGACAAAGCCCCGCGCGCCGGCGGATGGATCAAAACCGTAAAGGAAAACGGTTTTTTGTTCGAAGCTGGCCCCCGGGGGATTCGCCCCCACCCCATTACCTTGCGTCTTATCGAGGAGCTTCAGCTTTCCGATCAGATCATTTACCCCGACCCTGCCGCTAAAAAGCGCTTTATTTACTACAAAGGCAAGCTCAGACCCTTAGGAGCGCTTTTACCCCTCTTGTCTTTTGGTTTGTTGAAAGATCTTTTTTTGCCCGCTGAAAAAGAAGAGCTTACGATTAAAGACCACTTCGAAAAGCGTCTTGGGAAGTGGGCGACAAACGCCTTAATCGATCCCATGGTCTCAGGGATTTTCGCGGGCGATATTAACAAGCTTTCCGCGAAAAAGTGCTTTCCCTCGATGGTTTGCAATAAGTCGATCTTAGCCGCTATGCTCTCTCAGCCGAGGACACCCTTAATTAGCTTTAAGGGGGGAATGGAGACGTTGATCCACCGGTTTCAAGCTGACCACGAGGTCAAGTTGAACCAAGCGCCTGAGAATTTTGATGTTGATTGTACCTTAGATCCTAAGTATGAATCGGTTTCGATCGTGGCCGTCACCATCGGCTGGCATGATCTTAAGCTTCCTGTAAAAGGGTTTGGATATTTGGTTCCCACAAGCGAAAAGGAGCCGATTTTAGGGGCAGTCTTCGACTCCGCCACGTTTCCATCCCAGAATCAGTCCCCCGATGAAGCTCGGGTCACGGTCATGATGGGGGGAGCGAATAATCCCTTAATGATTGACTTTCCCGATGAAAAACTATCGGAAATAGCTCTGGACTCATTGTCCAAGCACTTAAATATAAATGTTTTACCGGACTATATCCGGGTTCATAAAGCGCGGGACGCCATTCCCCAGCCCATTGTCGGAAGTGACTTAAATGGAGTGGGTGTCAACCACGCGATCGAGAGCAGTTGCAAATTAGCGGATAGCTTAGTATCCTAAGGGAATAGGATTTATACCGATAAGAGAGCACTATGTTTGACAAATTTACGAATCGCGCGAAACAGGTCATCAAGCTGGCGAAAAAAGAAGCGCAGCGGATGAATCACAATTACCTTGGCACAGAGCATGTCCTTTTAGGCTTGCTAAAGCTGGGACAAGGGGTTGCCGTCAATGTGCTTCGCAGTCTGAATATCGACTTTGAAACGGTGCGTGACGAAGTGGAAAAGCTCGTTGGTTTCGGTCCTGAAATCCAGGTTTACGGCGACCCGGCGCTTACGGGAAAAGTGAAAAAGGTGTTCGAGTTTGCCAATGAAGAGGCCGCCAACCTAAATCACAATTATGTCGGCACAGAACATCTTTTGCTGGGGCTTTTAAGACAGCCTGACGGCGTGGCATCGCAAGTGCTTGAAAATCTAAACGTCAATTTGAAAGAGGTTAGAAAAGACGTTCTTAAAGAGCTTGAAACCTTTAACTTGCAGCTTCCACCGATTGGACCGACGACTTCTCCTCCGCCGACATCGCAGTCGATGGCCTCTTCTAAATCGTATGAAAAAGGCTCTTCAATCGGCGGGGATAAGACTCCTGCGCTAAAAGCTTATGGTCACGATCTTACGGAAATGTGCCGCGAAGGGAAACTCGACCCCGTTGTGGGAAGATCGGAAGAGATTGAAAGACTAATTTTGATCTTGTGTCGTCGCCGAAAAAACAACCCTGTGTTAATTGGAGAGGCGGGTGTCGGAAAAACCGCAATTGTAGAAGGACTTGCTCACGCCATTGTAAAAGGAGAAGTTCCCGATAATCTCCGCAAAAAGAGATTGATTACGCTCGATCTTCCGCTCATGATCGCCGGAACGAAATACCGCGGACAGTTCGAAGAGCGGATAAAGGCCGTAATGGATGAGATTAAAAAGAATGGCAACATTCTTCTTTTCATTGACGAGCTTCATACATTGATCGGAGCGGGAGCGGCTGAAGGGGCGATTGATGCTTCAAATATCTTAAAACCGGCGCTTTCCCGGGGCGAAGTGCAATGTATTGGCGCCACCACGCTTGACGAATTTAGAACGATCGAAAAAGATGATGCGCTTGCGAGACGTTTTCAAAAGATCGTGGCAAATCCTTCAACAGTCGACGAGACGATCCAAATCTTGCAGGGGCTTAAGCAAAAATATGAAGAGCACCACAAGTGTATTTATACCCAGCAAGCCCTGGAAGCTGCGGCAAAGCTTTCCGATCGCTATATCAGCGGACGGTTTTTACCAGATAAGGCGATTGACTTAGTTGACGAAGCGGGTGCGAAAAGCCGTATTGCCGTGATGAATCAGCCGCAAGATTTAGCCAAACAAGAAGCGGAGATCGAAGCTGTAAGACTGCAAAAAGAAGAGTCGATCGGAAAGCAGGAGTATGAAAAAGCTGCTAAGCTTCGCGATAAAGAAAAAAATCTTACCGAAGAGCTTAAGAAGCTAAGAGAAGAGTGGGAAACGAATAAAGAGGAGCACGAAGTAATCGTGGACGAAGATGAAGTCGCCGCGATTGTCGCCAAACAGACGGGTGTTCCCTTAATGCGTTTGACGGAAGGGGAAACCCAAAAAGTGCTTCGCATGGAAGAAGAGCTTCGAAAGAATATCATCGGGCAAAAAGATGCCGTTACGGCCGTTGCCAGAGCTATTAGACGCTCCCGCGCTCTTATTAAAGATCCGAATCGCCCAATTGGAGCCTTTTTATTCTTAGGGCCAACAGGGGTGGGAAAAACGCTTTTAGCGCGGCTAATTGCCACCCAGCTTTTTGGGGGAGAGGATGCGCTTATTCAGGTTGACATGTCGGAATACATGGAGAAATACGCGGTCAGCCGTATGACGGGGTCGCCTCCGGGATATGTTGGGCATGAAGAGGGGGGACAGCTGACCGAACAGGTGCGGCAAAGACCTTACTCCGTAGTCCTTTTTGACGAGATTGAAAAAGCACACCCCG
>JAGROB010000194.1 GCA_020440465.1 Chlamydiia bacterium | reverse complement strand
GCGCTAGAAACTTGAATCCAGCAAATTAAAAAAAATATTAAGATTTAGTTAATTTAATTTGATTTTAATTAATAAAATATTATAATCATTACATGGAAATATCTGGAACTATTATTCACACTCCCTTTGGAGAACCCTATATCCCTGCCGCCGCAGCGGCAAGACCCGATTCGGCTCAGCCGGATGTTCTTGCAATGGATCTTTCCGAAAGTTCCCCCGGTGGCGACAGGATTACGTCCCAAACCAACCTTCATCCCGCCCGAATTCCTAAAACTCCCAAACCTGAAAAATTTCCTCTTCCCGGATATACTTTTCACGAAGATAACTTCGCTTTATTAATGTTTTTAGACCTCCTTTATCACGATGTTAAAACGACGGTTGAGTCCTCGGATGTTCCCACTTTAGATATCGATCCGGAGGCACTTGATCAAGGAGAGCTAAGATTTTTAGATGTACGCCACATCGCCTGCTGGGAAAAAAAGAAAATTGTGGTGAGCTATCTGGGACTAAATGCAAAAACCGATTATGCAGACTTCTATATTCTCGAAGGGTTGTTTCTTGGACTTTTACAAGCTAAATTCTCTCTTTTTTTCTACTCCGACACAGAGCTTCATGAAATTAAAAACTTACAAGACTTAAGACTGTGGCTTCCCCAGCTTCAATGGGCAAGGTACGACACGCTTGTAAGTGAAGCCTCTTTAAGGATGTCCCGGGAGCAAATATATTGGCTTAACTGGTCTAACATCCGAAACCTTTTATACAACCTTGAAGATCTGCAAAATATGGGCCGTCCGAATATTTTTTCGGGTCATTCAAACCTTTATGACTCCTTTTCTTCCGGAAACTTTAGATTAAAGGACGCTTTAAAGCTTGTTCAAAACCCCAATTTTGCCTTATCGCTTTCAGAGAATCAGGGCTTAAATGTCGAGATTCACTTAGCCAAAGATAGCTTTGACGACGTCCTCTTATTTTTCAGACTGATGCCTGAAAATACCTCTTTAACTATCTCAGAGAAACAGTTTAAGCTTATCCCCACAGTTTTAGAAAAACTGCCCCACGAAAAAGTTAAGTTTTTGATTTTAAAATCTGACCGTAGATCTCGAATTCTGTTGAAGGGGGAAAAAAATCTTTTGGAAGCGTCTCGTTTGGCAAAAACCATCTCTGACTTTAAAGCGCTTAGAGAAGCGTTGGAAAAATTAGAGCCTCCCCGAAAAATGATCAATAGCGTACAGACAAACGAAGTCCCGGTAAGCTTAAACGACACCGACACTGTTCAAGAAGCTCGCGCCGTCATATTCTATTATCCAAAGGCGGACACCCCAAAAAAAACAGTTTATATCGGTCCCACAAATGAAACCCTGACGTTTCAAATCCCTGTCGAAGCCTTCACTTTTGAAGTTGAAGGGCTGCAAAACGTAAAAGATATTTGGCTTAATCCCCTTAACATCACAGATTTACTCAATCATGCTTCTGCCGAGATAGCAGCGAAGAATTGTGCTAGACTTATCGTAAAAGCGGCTTCGACTTTAAGAAGACTCGATTTTTGCTACCCGAGATTGAATGAAATCACCGAAGATAAAAATATGGCCCTTAACGTATTTTATGAAACGCTCATTAAAGAGCTTTCCGAATTCGAGTTTCCTTCCTTAAGAATCCTTGAGCTGAACGAGGTTTCCCTAAGAGATATCGATTTCTTTCATCTTTTGGAAAAATGTCCCCAATTGGATATTCTTAGAATCCGCAATATCACGACCGATGGATCGCTGGATCAGTTCACGACGGAAA
>JAGROB010000193.1 GCA_020440465.1 Chlamydiia bacterium | reverse complement strand
CTCGGAAATTTATATAATTTTAATTTTAATTTATTGATTATTTATCTTTTAAACTTATATATCCTATAATGCTTTTTAGTATAACTTAATGGGTTTATGTAAAATGAGCGCTTTAAATGCCTGGCTTAATCCTTTTTCGAGTGACTACAGGGCTGCTGTCAGTGACTTTGATAAAATTGATGGGCCGAAACAAGTTCTGGTTGTTGCCGTCTCTCTTTTATGCGGAGTCGCTTTTCTTGTAGGAGGGGTTGCGGCTTTTCGCGGTATGGTCACTTGGTTAAAGCCGGGAGATAGCCAGGGCGCGGATAAAGTTGATGATCTTGTGCATAGCAAAAGGCCTTTTCATCCCGCAGAGACTCCCTCAGACTCGGAAGATCGCTTAAGTTCATTGCCAGCTGAAGTTCTAACCTTGATTGCTGGGAATTTAGATAATCAGAGCTTAAGAAGATTAGGTGTCACCTCTAAAGATCTTCTTGACAATTCCGGCGAAGGGTATAAAAAAGAGGTCAAACAATTACTTGGAGCTACCTTAGCCACAGAAATGAGGCAAAGAAGGTCAAGTTGGCGAGAGGTTCTGTTAGATTTCCGTCGCCCTTTTCAGCCGTCCTTAGGCAGTTTGAGTGTGTTAGGAGTTGAAGATTCGGGATGGGGCGATAAACCAGTATTAAATGCTGTGCTCGATGCGATTCGGAAAAATGATGAAGGAGCCTTAGATCGCAACTTACAACAACTGCAACGGGAAGGAAACCTTAATCAACTGAATTCAAGGTATTTTGGAAAGACAGCTTTAGAAGTGGCCGCAATTAACGGTCACGTTAAAATGGCAGAGATACTTATTAGTTACGGTGCAAAAGATGCGTTGGGGGGTAAACATTACAATTCAAGTCATGGCGTAAAAGGGTATAGCGCCTTATTTTGGGCAGCCCACAAAGGTCGGATCGAAATGGTAAGGTTCTTGTTAGACAAGGGGGCCAGTCCCAGTTGGATATTAGAACAAGATGGTTTTGATCGCCCCTTTTTAGAAAAGCTTGTAGGGGAACAGCGAGATGAAAGTTATGATGTATTGGAGTGTATCTTATTACTGGTGAACGCTTGGAAGGGAGCTTCAGGAAGTGAAGTTGTCTCAGAGGACAAGAGTGCGATACAAGCTTTTAATGGCGCTATAAATCGTGGCCATGCTGACACTGCCCGACTTTTATATGCTTTGGGCATAAGGCCTGAAATAAGCCGGGAGATGATAGATAAAATTGTTTTACGCTCTCTTCAAACAAAAAATCTTACGATGATTAAATTTTTGCATGAATACAATTTAGTTGATTTTAAGATTTTAAGGAGTTCTTCTGGGGAAACCCTACTTCATCAAGCTTACGCCGTTGCAGCAATGGATATTTTGCAATATTTAATTGAT
>JAGROB010000192.1 GCA_020440465.1 Chlamydiia bacterium | reverse complement strand
ACGCTATGGGTAACAAGATCGTCTGACATTGCTTTCACCTCTCCCCAATTTTCCTTAATAGCTTCTTTGTTCTCGTCGATGAACATATGAACCCACCTTTGAACGATGCTCCAATAGAGATTCTCCACGTGGGCAAATTGGTGACTCTCTGAGATGGGTTTTCTGGGAGCCCAGTTGTGCCAATCCATATGTCCCAACTTCCGCTTCAAACGAAGATCGACCCCTTTGGCCGTAAGCGCCGTCGTGGTGGTAAGCGCCCCCGTCGGCCCGAAAATCACTTCAGAACCGGCATCGTTAATCATCACGACCTCTCTTAAGTGGGGGAATAATAGCTTTTTAAGAGGGTTATCCCGTAAATTTCTGAAGGCTGCAACCGCGTATTGCTCCACGTTCAAGTGTCCCGCGCCCAAATGCTCGTCAACTTCACCTGAGGCTAAATAAGCCACGCGGAAAATATATAAAGCCCTTTCAAATTCGGGCGAGCCTTCTTTTACCGTTGTCCATTCTGTTAATCGAGAGGTATCGGTCTGTTTCTTCTTGTAGACCGGGGGATTAACCTCTCCCGACTGCACTTCCTTTCGCCACTGATATTGTACCTCAACCACTCTCGCTTTTTCTCCATCAATGACGAGCTTCGCCTTGACATTCGGCAGAACATACTCTCGATCTAATTCATAGCGATCCCAATTATAAAAGAGATAATACTCCCCCTTCTTTTCCCCCTTGATGAGATGCGAGGGGCTAAAGCCTTGAAGAATCCTTTGTCCCATCCAGTCAGCAGTACGCGTTACTCCTTTTTTTTTCCCTTCTTTTTTAATCGTTAAATTATCGGGAAAAAGCTTTTGCGTAGCCTCCGCTGAAAGGGGGTACCCTGCAAGTCTTAAGGCCTCTTGAAGCCCTTTAAAGGGCGCCGCGCCCGCCAGCAAGGCGACGTTATAGGCCGTCGTTTTGGTTTGAAGGGGCTCTTCGGGCATGGCTAAACCGGGACGCCCTTTTTGATACTCCCAGAAATTGACCTTCACATCGCCAAAATTATCGGTATCACCTTCTAAATAGATTCGCTTCCCAATAACTCTTTCTCCTCCCTGAAGTTCCCAGGGATGATCAATGACCTCGATATAGAGCCTGCCGTCCGTTCGGCAGTAAGGAACATTGAACTCAAAAAAGCCATTCATGTCGGTTTTGACTTTAACAGGTTTTGGATCGACCCAACCCGGAATATCTTGTCCCAGCCTGACCGTCATATGATGCAAAGCACCTCCACAGATATCGCTATGCACCAGTCGCCCTTTTACTTTCCAGGTTAACAGCGAAGCGCTTTGAACAGGGGATGAGGGAATAGGACCCGAGACGGTTAAAGCCATAAAACAATCCTTAATGTTGATAAATTTAAATTTGAATTGTTAATCGATCAAATTGGATTTGTCAAGCTTGAAAAGAAATAACGAAAGGGGTAAGATTTTGTTTTCCCTTTCTTGGGGCGTTAGCTCAGTTGGTAGAGCGCTACAATGGCATTGTAGAGGTCAAGCGTTCGAATCCCTTTAGCTCCACTCCATCAAAACCCTCCTCATGTAGGAAGGCTTTCCTTTTCTGTACATTTTTATGTACATTTTGTGTATTAACCAAATAGTACTGCTAT
>JAGROB010000191.1:535-1651 GCA_020440465.1 Chlamydiia bacterium | reverse complement strand
AAGATACTCTTTAAACCCCCCCGGCACCATATGGTCGGAATTATTCGTCACAAGCCGATAGGGGTATTTAATTTTCGGGTGGTACTTATCGAAAAAGCGAGCTAAAAGCGTTCTTGATCCCCGAATAAAAATCGTATGATTTTCTTTTACTTTCAAGGGGTAGAACTTTTGGCTGTCTTCGTCATAAATATGATCGCATGAAGCCCTTAAGGTATCCCCTGTAAGAAACGGCAAGGAGGCGCGACGATCTCGCTCGTAGCCGCTTAAATTTTGAAATAACAGGGTAAAAAACGCTGAAAATAGAATAAAATGTCTCATAAGAGTGAGACTTTAATCCCCCTTACAATTTTTGAAAATATAAAATTGTCTTTTTTAAACCCTCTTCTAAAGGGGTTTTAGGGGCCCAATTCAGAAGCTGTTTCGCTTTTGTGATATCGGGCTGTCTTTTTTTAGGGTCATCTTCAGGAAGCGGCAAAAAGACAAGTTCGGATTTCGATCCCGTGAGCTTAAGCGTCAATTGAGCAAGCTCTAACATCGTAAATTCTCCCGGATTACCCATATTGATAGGTCCGAGATGCTTGTCGGCTGTTTTCATGAACCGGTCGATCGCGTCTAAAAGATCGTCAATGTAGCAAAATGATCTTGTCTGCTCTCCCGTGCCGTAAAGGGTAATGGGAACTCCTTGAAGCGCTTGCAAAATAAAGTTGGAGACGACTCTTCCGTCGTCGGGGGCCATTTTCGGGCCGTAAGTATTGAAAAAACGAGCGATTTTGATTTTTGTACCAAAGGTTCGATGGTGATCGAATAAAAGCGCTTCGGCGGCTCTTTTTCCCTCGTCATAACAGGCTCTTATGCCATTGGGATTGACATTACCCCAATCGTCTTCTTTCTGGGGATGGGTTAACGGATCGCCGTAGACTTCGCTTGTTGACGCCTGGAATAAGACGGCATTATGTCGAAGCGCAAGCTCCGCCATATTGTAGGCTCCTTGAACATTCGTAAGCAGCGTTTTGATGGGGTCTTTTTGATAGTGTTTAGGTGAAGCTGCGCACGCTAAGTTATAAATGGCGTCCAATGGCTTTTCGGAAACAAACGAATCTCTTACATCTTGCTCTA
>JAGROB010000191.1:0-526 GCA_020440465.1 Chlamydiia bacterium | reverse complement strand
AAAGCAAAAGTTGGGGTGGGTTAGAAAGGGGTCAATATTTTCTTTGGAGCCGGTGGATAGATCATCAAGGCAGATGACTTCAGTCCCATTTTCAAGAAGTCTTTCGATTAAATTGGACCCGACGAATCCCGCTCCCCCGGTGACTAATACACGGGTAAAGGAGCAAAAGCAAAAAAGAAGGGATAATAGTACGCATTTTTTTAGCATACTATTTTCTTAACAGTCTAAGCCCATTTAGTCCAACAATTACTGTTCCTCCTTCATGCATGACCACCGCAAGCCACAAGGGGACATAACCCAAAAGGGCGGGGATCGCCGCCACAAAAATGGCGAGCGTAGCAATCGTTAAGTTTTGTTTGACCACTCTTTCGGTTTCCATTGCCTTTCCGAAGAGCCAGTCGAGCTTTTTCAAATCGTCATGCAATAAAATTACGTCAGCCGCGTCGATCGCCGCTCTTGAGCCGCCCCGACCCATACTGATGCCGATGCTGGCTCTGGCTAAAGCGGGCGCATCATTAATACCATC
>JAGROB010000190.1 GCA_020440465.1 Chlamydiia bacterium | reverse complement strand
CCGGAGCGCGGTTGATCTCGTCGGCTAAAAGGATTTGGGTAAAAACAGGGCCCTTGCTAACAGAAAAAGTCCCCTCTTTCGGGTTATAGATCATGGTTCCAACCAAGTCGGCCGGAAGCAAGTCTGGGGTAAATTGAATGCGGCTGAAGTCGCAGTTGACCGTTTTTGAGAGCGTTGTGACCGCAAGGGTCTTTGCAAGCCCCGGAAGCCCTTCCAACAAGATATGTCCGTCAGCTAAAAGGGCGATCAACAGGCTTTCGACCAGATTTTTCTGACCGACGATCACCTCTCCGATTTCGTCCTTAACTTTCTGAAGCTTCCGTGCTGCCGCTTTTACCTCCGGCGCTAAGGTGTCCTCTTCCTCTGCCATCTCTTCACTATCCTAAATGAAAGGCCCCATAGTCAAGCAGGTTTTAAGAAATTGACAAGATCCTGCATGGTGGGGCGATCTGCGGGGTTGAATTGCATGCATCGATCAATCCAGTAGTCTAAGGTGTTAACATCAAATCTTTGGGGCAGGTAGCTCATTTTCCACGAATTTAAACCCGCCTCTTTACCCGGGGGGTTGGGTTGATTCGGCTTATAATCCATTTCCTTAGCGGCTCTCCCCCATTCTCCCTTTGATAGATCATACATAATCATCCCGAATGACCAAACGTCCGCTTTAGACGTCACTCTGGATAAATCATTTTCCCAACATATCTCCGGGGCGACATAACAAACATTGCCCGCCCGTTTATCCAGAGTTGTTTCGGGACGCGAAAACGAAAAGTCAACGATTTTAACGGTGCCGTCTTTTCCGATAAGAATATTATCCGGCCTTAAGTCAAGATGCATGAACCCGTTAAGATGCATGTTATTGACGCCGAAAGCGATTTCATGAAGAACTTTCTTGTGTTGGTGGCCGGGAACAAGGGATCGTCTGGGAAGAGTAATCCCTTGAGCGAGTTTTTTACCCAGATCGTCACCATCAACCAAGTCGACTAAAATAGCCCGCTTTGGCATCCCGGA
>JAGROB010000189.1 GCA_020440465.1 Chlamydiia bacterium | reverse complement strand
ACCTGCCCCTGCCCCTGCCCCTGCCTCTGCCTCTGCCCCTGCCCCTGCCGAAGAACGTCGATCCCCACCCCCGCTGGCGTCTGCAGCCGCAGCGGCCGCAGCCGATCAGCCATTAGCAAATCAAGCCTCTCCTGCACCTTCTACTAGCTCACCCCAGCCTACAGACTCCCGTTCAGCATCTCCGGCTATAGACGAGAGTGAATTAGCGCGTAATTACACGGATCTGACTACTGAAATTTCACGAGCATCGGCCGCAATGAAAATTTCACACACAGACTCCCCATCTTTGGATTTTTCTCAGTCGATAGCGGTTGATAGGGAAAGTCAGGAATGGGAAATGGTTGGAGAAAAGACGGACGCCGAAGCCGATCCTGATGAAATGCTTGCCTTCCCTGAAAATATGGGGTGGGGTCAGACAATTATTAATGCGGCGGGAGGAGTGATTGCATGGTTCCGCGGCATAGATGCGACAATACATGATCCCCAAGCGCTTAAGGTTAAGGCGATGAAATACGAAGCTTTACTTGGACTCATTTTGAATGATGTTAACGAGCTACGGAAAGCTGAAGCGAAAGAGCCTTTGAAAATGCCTGAAAACAAGGGCTACGACTTGAATTACCTCAATGCGGTAAGAGATCTATTTGAATTGGAAGTCTTGAAAACATTGAGAGATGGCGTTGAAGCAAACAACCCAGGCTACAATGCTGTATGCTTCAAGCTTTATACTGAAAATGATTTGGACAGTGCAAATCAGGCTCTTTTTGGTTTATTTGGTCTTGATGCACCGACTGGCGGCACTGGTGTTGGCCCTGGGATTTTAGATCGACTAGAAGCAGCTAATCAAAAGGTTGATAAAGTGGAGGCTTCTAAAACTACGAATCCTGTAAATCGTTGGGCAAGAAGTTTAAAAGATAAGCTGGGCTTTAACTTCAGTCCCATTGGTGCCGGGAATCCGCCGCAGAAACTCTTCAATTTTCGTATGAGAAATAGAGATATTTCTATCCTTGGATTTGGATCGCCCACAATGCAGAACTCTAATCTTGAAGCAAAAATCGATCCGCTTTTTATCGGCTACTTAAGAGAGTTAAAAGATCAAAACAAAGTACACCTTTACGTTTCCAACCAGAATACGTTAAACGAAGAAAATGCCCGTAACAAAGTCATTATGGCACTTGCGGAAGACCCCGAGTTCAAAGGCACTTTCATTGCTATGACTCAGAGCAAGAACACAAAAGCATATCATGCAAAGGCAAGAGATGGCGAAGTAAGATACGCTCTAAGCATAAAAACAAGACTGCATAACAACTTCTTTGTAACCGATATCTCAAAGTCGGGCTGCGGGCTTTCAAGTGATCTTAAAGAGAATCCCGAGTTGCAAGCATTTTCAACAAATATGCTTAATCTTTTTCATGAGACGCTATTCGGAAATAGAAAAGAGCTTACAGAGGCCGAAGAAAAGTTATTAATTGAGCTTCATTATAACGTTTTGACGTTGAAAATTCTTAAAGATCGGAAGGTAGATTTTGTTAACTTTACCTGTAAAGACGGTATTGACCGCGGCATGGGAAGCTTAGCGTGGTTTATTATGATGATCGAGTTTATGAGCGGTCGCCAAGAGGACAAGGGGACTGAAGAAAAACTCATGACCACTTTCTTTACGAGGGCTTATTGGACAAGAAAAAGAAACATTCTTCACGAGCGTATTGAACGACCTCTTGAAGACATGAAAACACTTTCTCAAATCACAGATGGTTTTAATAAAGTTTATCTCGCTCTTGCAAGTGGATTTGGACAACCTGTTGTTGAGCATCATAAGGTAGCTTCAGATCGTCGGGCAAGAGAAGGCGTCGATTCTGCCGCGGCAGCGGCGGTACCTAATGCTTAAGCCTTTTGGATAAGGATTAAGGACGGCGCTTTTTGGCGGTTTTGCCAGGTGTGGTAAGAGATGCTGAAGAGTTTTGGATCTAATGTTTGAAGGCGCACTAATAGGGCGCCTTCTTCTTTTTCCCCCTCTAAATGGCCCGGGTAGCAGGTGAGGGAGATCAATCCGCCGGGGGCGATTTTGGGCAGAAGGTTTTCTAAGCTTTTTAAGGTGGAATTTGTAAGCGTGGTCACGCTTTTGTCGCTGCCGGGAAGCCATCCCAGATTATAGACGGCCAGATTGACACTTTCGTTATCCAGGCTTAAAGGGAACTCCTTATGGTCTGCCAAAACCCATTCCACTTTCCCTTTGACGCGCTCTTTTGCGGAGTGAATCGCTGCTTCTTGAATATCCACGGCAATGAGCCGCTTGGATCCAAGCCCGGCTAAAAACGCCGTATCGTGCCCATTGCCGGCTGTTAAATCGACCACGGTTGACTCCGGGGTCACGACCTTTTCCCACCACACCTTGGCCAAGTCCAAGTGGGAGCTAAATAACTTAAATGATGCTTTCATAACCCACGGATATTCACATATTTAGACAAATTCAGGGAAGTCATTTAAGTCAGCTTGAGTTGAAAAAGATCTTTTGATACAATAAAGTATATGATTCATGTAGATAAACTTCACGATACGAGTAGATATAATGAATAGTGAGACGTTAAATAAAGCTTTAGAAATGTTGGGATCCTATCTTAAGGATAAGGGATTAGAGTACGAGGTCGTAGCTATCGGCGGAGGGGCGCTTTTAATGCTTGGGCTTTTAGTTAGACCTACTAAGGACTTAGATTTGGTAGCTTTGGTAGACAATAGCCAATTGGTATCTGCCAAACCATTGCCTTTACCCTTAAAAGACGCGATCGAAAACGTTGGTCTTGCGCTAAAATTGCCGATGGACTGGATTAATACGGCCCCTGCCGATCTGATGGCAATGGGTCTGCCCGATGGATTTAAATCCCGGCTTGAAAAAGTCCGTTTCGGAGGACTAGTTCTTTATTGCGCGAGCCGTTTTGATCAAATTTGTTTCAAGCTTTACGCTTCAGTGGATCAGGGCCCAGACTCTAAACACTTTGACGATTTAAAAAGATTAAAGCCGTCGACAGATGAATTAAAAATTGCAGCCGGCTGGTGTCAAACTCACGATGTCTCGGAAATGTTTCGTGTGTCGCTTGAAGCTGCTTTAGCACACATGGGGGCAAAGGGTGAGTAAGCTTAGTCAAGAGTTCAATGAAGTCCTTTCAGAGCTTTGTTGGAGTTTATTTACTGAATTGGGGGTTCGTGGGGTTAACCGTAATCACAAAGACTGTTTAGTTCAGATTGAAGAGCTGGTTATGCTAACCGCGATGGGTGCTCAGTATGATCCCCGCTTGTTAAGCGAGGCTTTAGACTGGCTATCTCGTTATCACGAGTGGGTATCCGTTAATCGCTTGCGCGCTTTGTTTCAAGGTTTAAACGAACCGTCAGCAAGTGATTTTTCAAAGTTTTCCGCAAAAGTCAATTCGGTCTCTTCCGCAAAATGGCCCTTCGCTGATGAGTTTGAACCTTATAAAGGTGCTTTAAGTCAAAAATCGGTAATCCCTTCTTTCGGGAACCCTTCCCTGCTATCTTTAAGACTAAGAAGTTTATTTGGTTCGGGTTCAAGAGCAGATATAATGAGCTTTTTTTTGACACGCGCGAGAACC
>JAGROB010000188.1 GCA_020440465.1 Chlamydiia bacterium | reverse complement strand
TCTCCGCAATGTCGATCAGCACTTCAGAGACCTCCGGAGATTCTAAAGATAGGTGAAGCGTTTTTTTCTTTTTAACCTCGTCTTGCCGTAAAAGCCGATTGAAATAGGGAGAAACAGCCGCTAAAAGCAGCGAATTCACCTTGTGCTTTTTTCCATCGACTTGAAGGGTGATATCGCGAAGAAGCTGCTTCTTGATATTTTGGGGATTCTGATGGATGATGTCGCGGATTCTCTCGATCGCGCTTAAACCCAAAAGATCTTTGTAGTAAAGCTCTGTAAGCCAGCGGATTACCCTCTCAAGAAATTCGGGGTGTTGATCACACCAATCTTCATCATCCAAAGCGTAGGATAAAAATTCCAACGCTTTGGATAAATTATCCGCGATCAGACTAAAAAGTTCGTTTTCAGATTGCGCTTTTTTGCAAAAGTCCAAGTCGGGCGGTAGAATCAACGGCAGCTTCATGGGTGCCATTTAAAGGAACCCAATAATTATCTTCAAGCTTCTTAAACTCTTTGTCCTGTCGCCATCTGATAAAGACTTTTGCGGCGATAGCAACAATCGATACGGCCACCGCTGTCCCTACCAGTGCCCAGCCCACGGGAGCTGCAGGTGTTGGAGCAAAAAGCAAGATACCCAAGGCAACAATTCCAACTGATGCAGCAACAATGGCCATAGCGCGAAAAGCTATCCCCCAACGAAGACGCTTTTTCAAATGAGAGATTAACTCTTCACTTACTTTTTTATCAGTAATACCCGGTCTCCATTTTGTCCTTGCACTATCCTTCCATTTTCCATGACGATGAAGTCCGTAAAGAGCTTGGAAGCTAATGCGTCGGTGCCATCCGGTGTCAAGGTCGCCATTTCTAAGTGAGATGTACTCTTTTACCGACTGAACGATTCTATAAGTATCGATCGCGATCGAAACGGTCTGGATGGCCATACCTGCAAAACCGATGATCGAAGCCGTTGCGGCAACTTTTGCCCCCACAAGGCCAAGGGTCTTCATCCCGACGACCAGCATGGCTCCATCTTCCAAAAGAGCTCCGGTCAGACGAGTCATGTCGAGTGCGGTCAAAAGCTTTTCTTTGCCTATTCCCTTTTGGCCCTTTTCAACCCCCTTTTTATACATTCTATAAACGTAAAAGCTCCTGTCCGTAAGGCGATAGGAGTGCATGGCAAAGC
>JAGROB010000187.1 GCA_020440465.1 Chlamydiia bacterium | reverse complement strand
AAAAGCACAAGGTGAATTCGCTGCTTTTAGCGGCTGTTTCTCCCTATTTCAATCGGCTTTTACGGCAAGACGAGGTTAAAAAGAAAAAAACGCTTAACCTATCTTTAGAATCTCCGGAGGTCTCTGAAGTGCTGATCGACATTGCGGAGAAAGGGAATGTCGATTTGTGGCGCTTGAATGAATCAGAGCTTTACGCCCTCTTGAAGCAGTCTACAAAGTGGGAGATAGAAGAGGCGCAAAAGCAAGCAGAAAAACTTTTAACTCGCTACGTTGAGTCCGATCAAGCTATCCCCAAGCTAAAAGAGGCTTTAAAAAATGGCTGGTTTCAAATCTCCCAAAAGGCGTGCGACGTTTTTAACGATCAGCCGGTCGGGTTAAAGCTTTCTTTGGGTCCGGAAAACCGTTTGGTAGGGGAGTTTTTAGACTTTAAGCGTCTGACGACGCTTTCGGCGCTCGAGAAGCTAAAAGAAGAAGTCACTATTTTAAAGTTTAGCAACGAGCTTCCGGCCGATCCCGATAGTGAGCTTGCCATCCGGGGGGTTCAAAGACTTTGGGGGATTGATTTAACGGAGACTCAAGCCCCGCTTGAGCTCTATAATTTAGTGCCGGCATCACTGCAATACTTAAACCTTGATCGGGCCGGGTGGCTTACGGACGAATGGGCGGATAAGCTCTTTGGCCGTTTTAAGGCGATAAGTATTTTAAGTTTAGCCGATCAATCGCGTCTATCGTTATTGGGCTTGGGAGCAATTGCGCTTTTGGAAAATTTGATTTCGTTGAATCTGTCGGGGCAAAAGGGGCTTAAAGACGAGCAGTTTTCGATGTTAACGATCCAAGAGCTTCCGTTAGAGTCTCTCAATTTATCAGGCTGTCAGGCTTTGACCCCCACGGCAATTCAACAATTTTTGGGCAATGCGCCCCGCCTTCGCCGGCTTGTTTTGGATAACACTTCCACAGATGATCGGTGTTTATCGGAAATCTCCGTTCGATTGAATCAGTTAGAGTCGTTAAGCGTTCGAAATGCGCCGGTTTCTCAGAAGGGGATTTTGAGTCTGATGCGGCAGAAACCCAACCTCGACATTCTCTCTTAATTTTTTTTTACCACCGAGACAAAGAGAAATAGAGGGCGGTCCGGTTTACCCACATAGGTAAC
>JAGROB010000186.1 GCA_020440465.1 Chlamydiia bacterium | reverse complement strand
TTACCTATGTGGGTAAACCGGACCCCTCCCTTTCTCTTTTTCTCGGTGGTGAAAATTTAAAGCGATACTTCACCTTACAAAGTGCTGCGGATTTCGCTCTCCCAGCCGGTCATGAACTCCAAAAGCTCCTCTTTAGAGGGTTTTTTATTTAATAGCTCGAGTGCCGGTTGATGAGACGATAGATACGCAATCTTCGCCAATAAATGAAGGTGCGTCTTGTTATCGGAGGTAAATAAGAAAAATAGCGTCGAGACGGGTTTATTATCGAGCGCTTTCCAGTCGACAGGCTTTTCGGGATAGACAACGGCGACAATTTCTTGATCGCCATTAAGCTCCAAATCGCGCGTGTGGGGAACGGCAATACCGTGACCGAGGGCTGTCGGCTGCAATTTTTCCCGATCAAGTAAGAATTCCGCTAAAACCTCTTCGTCCGCTTCCAAGATTGGGGCGATACGGTGGGCGGTATTTCGGATGACTTCTTCTTTGGTTTTTCCGGCAATATCATTGAAGACGCCCCCTTTTTTAATCGCGCGGGTCAGTCCATATTGCTTGAGGCCTCCGGTCGCTACTGATAAAGAGTCGGCTTTTGGGTTTTGTGAAAACGGGGAAATGCCGGTTTCGTCTTTAAGTTTATGTTGCATCACCCAATTTTCAATTTCCGCTCTGTCAAAGCGATACTGATGTTGAAGCTTGTAAGCAGGTATTTTGTTGTCGGCAAGCCAACGACGAATCGTAGTTTCAGATACATTAAGCATCTCCGCGACATCTTTTAACTTAAGATCCATGACTCTCACCCATTTTAAAACTTCTAGTTCAAGAGTTTCATCATACTGACAGGCGAATTCACCGTTAACATTTTTTTTCTTTTTTCTTCATCTTTGATCATTGTCGTAAGGGACGACAAAATATTAAGGTACTCATTTTGCTTATAATCAGGCCCGCCGATCAAGAAAATCAGCTTTACAGGGTTGCCATCGATACTATGCCACTCTATGCCGTGCTCAGAGACACCAATGCAAATAAAGAAGTTTTCGAGCTCTTTATCTTTTGCGTGGGGAAGTGCCACTCCCATTCCAATCCCGGTGGAAGTAATGGCTTCTCTGGCCTCGACTTTTTCTAAAAAATCGGCTTCGTTTTTGATTTTTCCTGCCCCTTTTACCATGCTGATAAGGTGTCTTAGGGCCTGTTTTTGATCTTTCGTATCAAAAAAAGAGATGAGTTGATCCGAAGTGTAGTGAGTAAGATCCATAGGTTTAAGCTAAAGTTAGTGGGTGCCGGTGTGTCCAAAGCCGCCGGCGCCGCGGGCGCTTGTGGCCAAAGCTTCCGCGGGGATAAACCGCGCTTTTGTAACGGGAGCAAGTACGAGCTGAGCAATCCGCATGTTGGGTTCGATTACAAAATCGGCATCGCCCAAATTCATTAAAATCACTTTGATTTCGCCGCGATAGTCGCTATCGATCGTTCCCGGGGTGTTTAGCACCATGATACCGTGTTTATAAGCAAGGCCCGAACGAGGTCGCACTTGAATTTCAAATCCATGAGGGATTTCTACTTTTATCCCGGTGGGGACAAGTGTTCTTTCTTTTGCTCTTAAAACAATGGGCTCTTGAATATAGGCCCGAATATCGGCCCCTGCCGCCTCTTCGGAACCGTAGCTGGGGAACTGAGCGTTTTCGTCACGAATCGTAGGGATGTCAATTTTTTCCATGTAGTAGCCTGATTAAGGATGAGAGCTTCTTTTTTAAATCTGAACGTTTGACGATACAGTCTATCATCCCATGTTGCAAGAGAAATTCTGATTTTTGTGCGCCCGGCGGCAATTTTCTTCCGATGGTCTGTTCAATAACCCGGGGGCCGGCAAAGCAGATTAACGCGTTGGGTTCTGCAATATGAATATCCCCCAAAGTCGCGAAAGAAGCCGTGACTCCGCCCGTGGTCGGGTTGGTTAAAACAGAAATATAGGGGAGCCCCGCTTCGTGTAGCCTGGCTAAGGCGGCAGATGTTTTGGCCATCTGCATAAGCGATAGAATCGACTCTTGCATTCGGGCCCCGCCGGAGGCGGAGACGATCACTAAGGGGAGTTTTTTTTCCAAAGCAAGCTCCATGA
>JAGROB010000185.1 GCA_020440465.1 Chlamydiia bacterium | reverse complement strand
TTTTTGTGTTTTCCATGTTTTTCTCCTTTTAAAAGGAATTTTTTTTTTTTTTTTTTTGTAATTCTCTAATTATTATTTTACACTTATTTTATTAAAATTTCAAATAAGCATACTATACACTTATTATGGGGTTTACAGGCGCGCCACCGGCAGGTCCGGTTCTGGGCAGTGCCTGATCACCGTAAAATATCGGGTTCGAAGCATAGACCAAAACATTTGCGGGATTCGTAATTTCTTCTAAGTAGGCAGCAGTCGATAGGGTCGGTCTTATTGAATCCTTAAAGAATGTCTCGGCGGTTTCTGTTTGGCTTTGAGCCACGCTATCTGAAAATTCCACGTTATTAATTTCAATCAAGTTCCCAAGCGATCCGGGACCTTCCGCGAATACTAAAGCGCCGATTCTATTGCCCAAGGCTTCCGCTTCATCTGCGGGGATGCCTTGTCCGGCAAAGACGGCTGCTGCCGCAACGGAAACCCCTTCAATTAAATCGGTTCTGTTGGGGATTTTCGTTAAGAAGGGGGATCTTAAAGGGTCGTTCGCTCTTTCAAGCGCCGCGGCTACAATGGAGCCGGCGTTATCAACGCCCGCTTCTTGGAGTCGAGCTTCTACCAATGCGGCTCTTTGTTCCAGGGTGCTATTTTCGGACGCTTCTCGTTGAGCTTCTTGAATAGCGCGGTTGATTTCGCTAGTTTCCAAGTCATCCTTAATCAGGCGGTTTCTCAGATCGGTCTCGAAAGCAATCCGTTTCAAGTCGTCTTCTAAAACTTGCTGTTCGGTTAAAGGTAGCTCTCCATTGGCCGGAAGGGCATTATCGACTCTGGAAGCGAGCGTTTTTCTATCGAGTCCTTGAGCTTCAAGTTCATCTAAAACCAGCTCTCGGAGCTGAAGTCTTGCAGCCTCGTCGCTTTCAAAAGGATCAAGCGCGGCAAGTCGATCAATGGCTCGTCCAATGGCGATTTCGGCGTTTTGGCCGGCAAGCTGATTGGCTAAGCTTTCAGCGATAAGTGCTCTATCAATCGGGCTGTCGAAAAGATTTTTGTAGCTGATCTGGCCGTTAATTAGTTTGAGGATTTCATCTTTGTCTAAGCTTCCAAGGCTTGCGAGTAGTTGGGGAACCAATCCGGATAGTCCGATGGCGCTTTCAACTTGCAAGATAAACGTTCTTAAAATGATGAGATTAAGTCCTGCGGCAATGCCGTTGGCAAGCTCTCTTAACTCGGCTTCCGATCTTCCGGCAAATTCGGGATCGGCAAGTAGAATTTCTAAAATAGCATTTCCGGTAACCCCTTCCGCCACAAATCCGATCGCGCCTTCCAAGGTGGCAAGAGCGACTGCGGCTTTTACAGCGGGCGAGCTTGCAGCGTTAGCGCCGACAAGCCCATTTTGAGAAATTTGGGTTCCTTCCGTTACTGAGCTTAAAAGTAAAGCTCGTAAAATGTCCTGGGCGAATCCGTCGATGTTTGCGATCAGGGGAGAGCCTTGTGGAATACCAAAAGTGTTGTAGAGCTGTTCAAGTTCTCCGTTTCTAAATTTGGCTTCTAGTTGCGTGTTTTTCCCTTTTTGCGATCCAACCGTTGTCAGTGCCTGGCTGACCCCGGCGCCACCCGTTTGAATCCCTTCGGCGTTAGGTTCGTTGATCACTTCACCAATCGTGATTTCACCAAAAAGAACTCGGATGACTTCCTGGAAAGCGACTTCGTTTTGAACTTTTTCAAAAGCTCTTTTAAGGTTATCCAGCTGCTCTTGGAGGGGTTTAATGTATTGGTCTTTGTAGCGCTCTCCGTTAATTCTTAAAGGGGCGTCGTAGTTGACGTCCGCGGGAGCGGTCGGTTGTGGAAATGTCAAAGCCGGGATGGGTCCCTTTGGATCACCGGCTCTTGGATCCAATGAATCGAAGTAAAGGTTGGGTGGGTAGGGTGGAGGATTGTTGGTGGGGATAAGAGGATAAGTATCGTACGTTTCGATAGTCCCAAGCGTCGGTATGTCTGCGACGTCTTGCAAATTCAATTCGGTAATTAAGTCTTGAATAACTTGTCTATCAGCCTCTAGTCCGGGAACGTTGTCCGCAATTAATTGATTGATTTCATTAATACGGGTATTTAGGTCTTGTGCCCGATTGTTATAACGGGTTCTCCAGGTGGTGTAGGCGTTTAAAAGCGCGTTAGTTTCTGCTTGTGTCGTGGTTGTCGTGGTGTTGGCGGCGCCAATAGCTGAAACGACCTGGTTGTAAGCTCCCGGAAAGTTTTGACCATTTTGAATGTCAAAGAATCGGTTTTGAAGGGTGTCGACTTTGTTATTGAGCTCATCGACAAAGCTGTTAAGTCTATCGACATACTCGTTATAAACATCTCTAAAGTTAGACAAAATAAGGATTTTTTGCTTAAGTTCTTCTGCGGTGGAGGATAAGTTTCGGTAGTAGTCTTTATAGACTTCCGATATCAGATCAAATTCTTGTCGGACATCTTTATCGGTTTGTAGCGCAGTGTCGACCTTGCTGGAAAAACCGAAGATGGTTAAATCAGGGCGCGACGTGTCTAA
>JAGROB010000184.1 GCA_020440465.1 Chlamydiia bacterium | reverse complement strand
TCCGCAAGAGAGCGTCTTTTGGCTTACAAAAATGAGCTTTGGGACAAAATCCCCCACTTATCGAACGAAGAGATTATCGAGCTAGAGCGCAAAAAGCATATTAACAAGCGCTTTAACGTCCGCGACAAGTGGCTTCCGTTGCACTAAAATCCTTAAATATGATATCTTTTCACTTCAATTTTGGAGTGAATTATGTCTAAAAAGTGCCAAGTTACTGGAAAAACACCCGTCCGTGGGTACAAATACGCCATCCGTGGTATCGCGAAGAAGAAAAAAGGGATCGGTCTTAAAGTGACCGGTAAAACCAAGCGCCGTTTTCAGCCAAACCTTTTCAAAAAACGTTTTTGGTTTGAAGAGGAAAACCGCTTCATCACCCTTAAGCTTTCAGCTTCCGCGATGAGAAACATCGACAAAGCCGGTCTTTCCACAATCGTTCGCGATTTGAGGAAAGAAGGTCAAAAAATTTAAACCTTTCCGACCCGGGTCTTCCCGGGTTTTTTTCTTGTGACACCAACAATTTCTTCTTAAAACAGAAACCACAATCTGTGGTTACTCCTTTCCTTACGAGAGGATAGCTTCTCTTTAGAGCCAGATGGATCGAAGAATTGACAGTTAAGTAAAGAGTGCCCGGGTTACTTCTTCGTCGGACGTTTGACCGAAATGATCGTAGTAAGCGCCGACGCTGCCCAGGTAATCCCCCGGGCCGGCAATAATTAAACAGACATTTTCATCGGTGTATTTCGAAAGGCGATCCAAAGCGTCCTCTGGAGCTGCCGGAACGGCCAAAATGATCCTTTTCGGATGCTTGTTTTTAAGCTCGACTAGCGCCGCTTCTAAGGTAAGTCCCGTGGCGATGCCGTCGTCAACGACAATGGCCACTTTCCCCTCCGGGTCGATCGGGCCCCTTCCTTTTAGATAAAGGTTGCGCTTGGCTTTCATCTTCAGGCGCTCTTCTTCCGCGGCTTTTTCGATAAAGGCCTTGCCCAGAGCCTGGACTTCATGGGGAGCAGCGACAATATCGCCCGATTCGGAAATGGCGGCAACGGCGTACTCGGGGCTGAAGGGGTGCCCCACCTTATGGGCAAAAAGAAGGTCCAAAGGAGCCTTTAGCTCATCCGCCACTTCTTTAGCCAGGGGGACGCCGCCCCGGGGAAGAGCGTAGACAACCGCAGGCTCTCCCTTCAGATACCGAAGCTCTTTCGCCAGCCTTTTGCCCGCGTCTATTCTGTCCTTAAAAGCCGCCATATTCTATATCATATTAAAATTATAATTTTAATACAAACTTAATTTTATCTTATTATTTACTTAATATTAAGTTTGTGTTAAAATAGTTAATTAATAAGGAGAATAACATGAAAGGAATTAATAGTAAGATTGCTTTAGACACTTTAAAAAGCTTTATCCCTAATTTTGCTAGAAAAACCGCCACAGAACCGGAAACGATGCGAACCGAATTCAAGGCAGGTAAATATTTCTCCGGTCTTGCCAACAATTCCCGTGCTGCAGCTTTCTTCGGCGATGCAGACAAGGGAATTAAAACCGCTGCCAGCGTTAAAGTCATTCCGGAAATCTACGAAAATGGCTTTAACTGGAAAAAATGGAAAGCGGACGGCTTCTTGGCTTTGGTAAAGAAGGTCATAAATTTAGCTAACTTGGTTATCAACCCGTTAATGCTGGTTGATTCGTTAGGTTTTGCCAGCTTGGGCAAAGCGGTTAAGCCCTTAGCCCTTGTCTCAACCGGCCTAGACGTTATCGAAAGAGTCGTAAACTTTGCCGAAACCGGACTCAAGATGGGCTATTTGTTCGGCGGTCAGGGTAGTAAATATGTTGGCCACATGCAAGAAAAGGTTACCAAATATACCACAAACGACGATACAAAAGCGGAAAAATGGCAGCGAAGAGTCATTGCTTTTAGAATGAAGCAGGGCGAGCAGTTCTTGAACATCGCTTTTTACACCTCCCTTTTGGCGATGCACATATTGCTGGGGGTGTCGCTTCTTATACCAGGCGTCAATGTGGTGGTGCCGCTTCTGATAGTGGTCGGTATCGTCACGGTGGTGGGGCTGACAAAGCTTGCGTGGTCGACCGCAACGCCGGAGAATAAGGAAAGAAAGTTTAAGCATATCGAAGATGATAACAAACGAAGCTACGCTCAAAATTTAAGACAGCTTTGGAATGTGACCTGGTCGCTCGGTTATAAAGCGCCAAAAGGTTTG
>JAGROB010000183.1 GCA_020440465.1 Chlamydiia bacterium | reverse complement strand
ATTTGCCTCCCCGCTATCGATCAAAACGCCTAAGTCTTTTTCCAGCGTCCGGGTCTTTTGCTTCATGTACTCTAAGCTCGACCCTTCAGGACCCTGAATCACCGTGAAAAAGACCCCTCTATCCTCCGTCGGCTCGAACTCTCCCGGAATAATCGTGAACAAAAAATAAATCGCGGGTATAGCGATCACGGTTGAAAGGATGATGTAGCTTTTATGAGCAAGAGCTAAATCGAGCGCCTTTTTATAAGGAACCATGACCCGCTCCATCACCGCTTCGACTTTTTGGGAAAACCCTTTTTTCGCCGACTCCTGCTTTAAGATTTTTGAACATAGCATCGGGCACAGGGTCAAGGCAACCAGGCTGGAAAAAGCCACCGCCGCCGCCATTGTGATCGCAAACTCGGTGAATAAGCGCCCCTCATCTCCTTCCAAGAAAGAAATCGGGATAAAGGCCGCCAGCAAAACCAATGTGGTCGCGATAACCGCAAAGCCAACCTCATTTGACCCTTTAAACGCGGCGGCCAAAGGAGGCATCCCCGATTCGATTTTCTTAAAGATGTTTTCGAGCACGACAATGGCGTCGTCCACCACAAGACCGATCGACAAGACCAATGCCAAAAGAGTTAACAGGTTTACAGAGAAATCAAAGAGATAAAGGACGATGAACGCCGAGATTAAAGAGATCGGAATCGTCACGGCAGGTACTAAAGTCGCTCGGACGTTGCCCAAAAACAAAAAGATTACCGTGATAACAAGAGCAATCGTCATGAACAGGGTGGAATAGACCTCGTCAATCGCCGATTCGACAAACAAGCTGGAGTCGTAGGCGACTTTCAAAGTGATTCCGTCGGGAAGAGAGGGGATGATCTCCTCCATTTCCTTTCGTATGCCGCGGGTAACGACGAGCGTATTGGCGCGAGATTGTTTCGCGATCCCAAGGCCGATGGCAGGAAGCCCCACCGACCTAAGCTCCGTTCGCTTATCTTCCGGAGCGACTTCCACGTCAGCAACGTCCCTAAGGCGGATCAAGTAGCCATCGTCCCCTCTTTTAATAACGAGCTTGCCGAAGTCCTCCGCCGATTCGTAGAGCCTTTCGACCCGTAACGTAAACTCACGCTTATACGACTCTAAACGCCCCGCCGGAAGCTCGATGTTTTCCCGTCTGAGCGCCTGGGCAACGTCGTCGACGGTAACACCTCTTGCAGAAAGCGCCTTTCGATCAAGCCAAATTCTCATGGCATAACGTCTTTCGCCGCCGATTCTAACCCGAGCAACCCCGTCAACGGTACTTAGACGGTCGATTAAGAAGCGATCGGCATAATCGGTCAGCTCCATCTGATTATAAATATCGCTCGTGAGCCTAAGCCACATGACTTCTTGCGTGTTGTTATCGAGTTTAGTGATCTCCGGCGGATCGGCTTCATCGGGTAAATTGTTTACGATCCGGGCAACGCGGTCTCTTACGTCCGCTGCCGCGGCGTCAACGTCCCGATCGATATTAAATTCGATGGTGATGTTCGATCTGCCGTCCTCCGACTCGGACTCGATTGTTCGAATTCCCTCGATGCCGCTGATAATCCCTTCGATCAGCTGAGTGACCCGCGTCTCTATAATATCGGCGGAGGCTCCCGTGTAAGTCGTTTGGATGGAGACGATCGGCGGGTTGACATCGGGATATTCTCTTAAAGGCAGTTTGAAAAAGGAAATGATGCCGAAAATCACAAGGAGCAGGCTAAAAACGGAGGCTAAGACAGGTCTTTTAACCGATATTTCCGATAGATACATCGCTGTTTACTCGTGGTACTGCAAATATTCGTTTAGGGAGTCTTCGATCGTTTTGGTGCCGACGACATTCACAGGGTCCCCCCCCTGAAAGCGAAGTCCCCCCTCGACAATCACTTGCTCCCCCTCTTTAACACCCGAAAGAACTTCTACGCTGCCGGCGAATCTTTCGCCCAACTTGACTTCTCTTTTTTCCGTCTTGCCGTCAACGACCACAAAGACGTACTTTTCTTCTTCGGAATAATTTATGGCTTCTTCGGGAATGACAAGCGCCGATCTTTTACCCAGCTCAAGAAGGACATTCAAAAGCATACCGGGGCGCAGTTTAAATTGATCGTTGGGTATTAAGGCACGCAGTTGAAAAGCGCGGGTTGCGGGATCGACACGGGTCCCAAGAGCGTAAATCCGTCCCTCAAACACAACCCCGGGGTAGGCGATGGAGGTCGCTCTCACGGGCTGACCAATGGCCACTTGACCCAAGTATTTTTCCGGGATCGAAAAGTCGAGCTTGATCTGGCTTAAGTCGTCGATCGTGGTTACCACTTGGCCGGGGGTGACAAGCGCCCCTTCACTTACCTGCCGAATCCCCACAATGCCGGAAAAAGGGGCTGTTAAAATACGATCGTTAAGTGCGGCTTTTGCCTGATCGAGGGCTAAAATCTGCTGATCGAGACGGGTAATGGTGGCGGCGGACGTTTGGGTTAAGGTCTTAATTCGATCGTACTGTTTTTGCGCCTCATCAACGGCGGCTCTTTCGGAGTCGGCCGAAAGCTCGACTAAAATATCACCCTTTTTAACCCGAATCCCCTCGATAAAGTTGATCTTCTCGATAGTTTCTGTGACGTTAGCCGAAAGCTCCACCGATTCATTCGCGGAAGCCGTTCCGACGGCTTCGACCTCGTTCAAAATTTTGTCTTTCACCACGGTCGCCACAGTGACAGGCGTGGCAAATCTCCCGGGCGGCCTCCCTGCACCGGTATCGCCGGAGCTAAAGTGATAGTAGATAGCAACCAGGATCAGAACGGGGATCACCCACGCTAAAATTTTTTTGATATCCATAATGTTTTGACTATAGAGATTTTTCTATTTTTTACCACCGAGATTAAGAGAATGGGAGAAAGACATTATTTTGTAAGTTGTGCTACACTTTCGTCCTATGAAAGAATACGCTGACAGCATTTACGAGACCCGGCGGCGAAAGACCCGCGAAGTGACCGTGGGGAAAATCGGTATTGGGGGAAATAATCCCGTCCGGATCCAATCGATGACGACAAGCGACACCCGGGATGTCGATGCCACCGTTGAGCAAATTGTCAAGCTTGCCGACGCCGGCTGCGAGATCGCAAGAGTCACGGTCCAAGGGATTAAAGAAGCCGAAGCGTGCGAAAAGATCAAAAACGGCCTGATCCAAAAAGGGCTCGATATTCCCCTGGTCGCCGACATCCACTTTTACCCCCCCGCCGCCTTAAGAGCCGCCGACTTTGTCGAAAAGATCCGCATCAATCCCGGCAACTTTGTCGATAAGCGAGCCAGCTTTAAAGTGATCGAGTACGATGACGCCGCCTACGAGCTTGAGCTCATCAAGATTGAAGAGAAACTCTTTCCCCTGATCGAAAAGTGTAAAAAACTTAATCGCGCAATGAGAATCGGCACGAACCACGGCTCCCTTTCCGACCGAATCATGAACCGCTACGGCGACACCCCACAAGGGATGGTGGAATCGGCGCTGGAGTTTGCCAGAGTGTGCCGCAAGTACGACTTCCATAACTTTGTTTTCTCCATGAAAGCGTCCAACCCGCAGGTGATGATCTTAGCTTACCGCCTGCTCGCCGCTGAGATGTATGCCTTAGGCTGGGACTATCCCCTCCATTTGGGGGTGACGGAAGCGGGAGAGGGAGAAGATGGCCGAATCAAGTCGGCCATCGGGATCGGCTCCTTGCTTTTGGATGGCTTAGGCGACACAATTCGAGTCTCTTTGACCGAAGACGCTTGGAAAGAAATCGATCCGTGCCAGCGCTTAATCGCTTTGGCTAAGCAGTATGAAGGCTATAACGGCGCCCCCTTTGAGGAGCGATATCGAAAGTTCGAGGCGATCGAAAGAAGAGAAGTCACTTTCCCCAAACACTTTGGGATGCATAAAGATGGCTCGGTCATGCTGTCAACAGAAGCCCCTTCAAAGACAGAGATCTATCAAGCGCTGGGGTTCGATGCAGCATTGAGACAGCCGAAGCTTACCAATAAATGTGCAGACATCATTTTCTCTCACGCCCCCCGAAAAGAGTTGGAAGCGATCGGCGTGGGGCATATTTCCCCCGAGACCACTCCCCTATTTAATTTAAAAGAGCTTTCAGACAGGCTACAGAAAGGAGTTTTTAAACCCCTTCCCGCTGAAAGCTATGCCGTTCAGATCAAGGATGAACCCAAAGAAAAATGGGAGATCTTAAAACAAGCGAAACCCCTTTTCATTGCGCTTTCCCCTTCAAAAGATAAGCTTCATCGCTCGCGAGAGTTTTTCAACTGGCTTCAGGAAAAGGGATTAAAAACCCCTGTCCTTTTAGCCTTTGAATACGATGTTTCCTTAGAGGATTTGCCGATTCATGCGGCAGCGGAAGCGGGGTCGCTCCTTGTGGATGGTCTGGGAGACGGTTTATGGCTTCAGGGGGACTATCCACTTGAAACCTTGCGATCCCTTAGCTTCGGCATCCTGCAAGCGGCAAGACGGCGGATGATCAAAACGGACTTTATCTCTTGTCCCAGTTGTGGCAGAACCCTTTTCGACTTGCAGGAAGTAACCCGCCGCATCAAATCAAAAACGGCACATCTACCCGGCGTTAAGATAGCCATCATGGGCTGCATCGTGAACGGCCCGGGTGAGATGGCGGACGCCGACTTCGGCTATGTCGGCTCACGTCCCGGCATGATCGACCTTTACGTCGGAAAAAACTGTGTAGAGAAAAACATCCCCTTCGCTAACGCCGACGACCGCCTGATCGCGCTCCTTAAACAAGAAGGCGCTTGGGCCGACGCGCCTTAAACTTTTTTCACCTTGAGCTCTTTTTGAAAAAGTCGGCGACATCGGACTTGCTTGCTTTTCCTGCAGCAACATCGACAACAAGATCTTCTAGCACTCTTTCGTCATACTTTAAATGAATTTCATTAAGCTCAAAGAAAACTAATGCCGCAACTAACCCGGTACGTTTATTTCCGTCTAAGAAAGGATGGTTGGAAATAATGTGATAGAGATAAGCTGCCCCCATCTGAAATGGATCGCTATGTAATAGCTTGCCCCCAAAAGCCGCTTTGGGCATTTCTAGAGCAGAAATAAGGAGGCCTATGTCTCGAACTCCAAAAACACCGCCATACTCTTTTACGATTTCATCGTGAAACTCCAGCACGTCTTCCAGACTTAAAAAATTCATCGATCGGAGAGCCGCTTCAAAGTTTCGTGATTTCTTTTAACAACTTTTTTAAATGCCTTTTTAGCCCGATTCTTGTCTGAAGGCTCGACAGATTGAATCAGCATTCCCCCGTTCGGATGAATCACAATTTGAAAGAGGGCGCCTTCATCTAGACCAGCAGCGACCAAAAGAGCTTTGTCAATAACAAGCGCTTTGCTGTTACCGCTTTGAGTCAACTGTTTGATAATCATACCTTCCCCCATACCCTTATTGTAATTCAAAGCAGAATATATGGTCAATACACTGTTCTTACAACAGAAGATTCATTCTAAATTTGGCTTTTGGCGGAGGGATTTTGTGCGGGAGCGCTGTTTTTTCGCCTCGGTGGTGCGGGCTTTGGCAGCTTGGGAGGGCTTTGTGGGAATTCTTTTCTTGGGGCGGTAGTTGAGTTTTTCGACCCGTTTGCGGAGTTTTTTTAGGCACTCGAGCTTGTTTTGATGCTGACTTCGGTGGGTTTGGGAGGTGACGATCAGGCCCGTCGGCAAGTGTTTAAGTCT
>JAGROB010000182.1 GCA_020440465.1 Chlamydiia bacterium | reverse complement strand
AGACACTAAGGGCGTCTTCGCCGTCGAATTTCTTGACGGCGAAGACGCCCTTAGTGTCTTTGTGTCTTTGTGGTGAAATATATTAGAAATCATCATCGGGCTCTTTGGGCAAAAGCTTACCCGCAAGCCAACCCGGAACCTCCGCTTCGATAATCACATCGTTCTCTTCGTAGTCCAAGCTCAAGACTTGTCCATGTTTTTGAATTTCGGAGACGATGTGATAGTCGCTTTGGGGCACCCTTAAAGAAATTCTATGACGAAGTTTCGAAAGCGCGTCAATTAACGCCTCTTCCATATCTTCGAACCCCTCTTTCGTCAAAGCCGATATGGGCGTGGTGTGGGGATAAGAAAGTCTTAAGCGCATTAAGTTTTTTTCACATTCGGGCTTATCAACTTTATTCAAGAGCGTTAGCATCGGCTTTTTCTCCGCCCCAAGCTCTTTTAACACCTCAAACGTCGTTTCCGCCTGTTCTAAGGCCATCGGATGAGAGGCGTCAATCAAATGCACTAAGATATCGGCCTTTGTCGCCTCTTCTAACGTACTCTTAAATGCTTCGACAAGCAAGTGGGGTAATTTTCGAATAAAGCCCACCGTGTCGATTAAAAGAATGTCTTGATTATTTTTAAGCGTCAGTTTTCGGGTTGTCGTGTCGAGCGTCGCAAAGAGCTTGTCCTCCATTAAAACCCCCGCTTCGGTGAGCGCGTTCATCAACGTCGATTTACCCGCGTTTGTGTAGCCGATGATAGCCAAAGTCGGAATGCCGCTTTTTTTCCTGAGACCCCGCTGGGTTTCCCTTTTGGCTCGGACGTCTTTTAGCTGTTTTTTAAGATCGTCGATTTTGTCTTTTAAAATTCGGCGATCCAGCTCAATCTGCTTCTCCCCTTCCCCCTTAGTCGCTCCGGAGCCGGCGGAAGCTCCGCCCCCGGACTGGCGGGACAAGTGGCGCCATAGACGTTTTAATCGGGGAGCTTGATATCTGACGGAAGCCAATTCCACTTGAAGACGCGCTTCTTTCGTCTGGGCTCTTTGATCGAAGACCCCCAAGATCACTTCCGTTCGATCGCCGACGGGACGACCAAAAAATGCCTCAAGATTTCTTTGTTGAGAGGGAGCCAGCTCATCGTCAAAGACGACGTGGGTTGCTTTTGACTGTTTTACCAGTTCCAAAAGCTCTTCTAACTTCCCCTCAGGAATCGATGTAGCCGGATCATATTTTCGAATTCTAACGGTTTCTTTACCCACCACCTTGAATCCAAAGGTCTCCGATAAAAGAGCGAGCTCATCCAAGTGCTCTGAAGCCACTTCTTCGGTTTGGGGGTACATATAAACGGATATGAGAAACGCTTTCTCTTGTTGCTCTTGAATCGTATCGTACATGATTAAATATTAATAGCCGGTAAATGGGATCTCAAGGCCGTCATAGCTCATATGGACTCCCGGTGGCAGTTTAGTGGCCGTTTCAAAATGATCCATATCGTGAGAAATATGGGTTAAATAGGTCGATTTAGCTCCCACCTTTTCGGCGAATTGGCAGGCCTCGTCTACGGTAAAATGCATTTCGGACTTGGAGTGTCTCAGGGCTGATAAAACAAGCGTTTTAACCCCTTCTAATTCTTCAAAAACTGACTCGTCATAGTCGCGGATATCGGTGACATAGGCCAAATCGCCAAATCTTAGGCCGGTGACTTTCATCCCTTGCTGCTCATACGTAAAATACCTGAAGCAGACATCGGAAAACTTTTCTCCTCCTGCCTCGCAAGGAAGCTCCACTGCTTCAACCCGGGGTCCGATCTCCGACTTTGAGTCCCTCTTGAAAAGATAATAAAAACGCTCCTCGACATCTTTTCGGGTCTCTTTTGACATTATAAGAGGGATCGGGGCTTTTTTCTTAAAGAACAATGCCCTTAGATCATCGAGCCCTGCCACATGATCCTGGTGGGCATGGGTCAAGATAATGCCATCCACACACTTGATATGGTGGGTTAGAGCTTGTTCTCTAAATTCGGGTCCCACATCGATTACAAGCCGTCTATCGCCAATTTTTAAATAAGCGGAAGATCGGGTTCTTCTATTAAAGGGGGTGTTCGACTTACAGACCGCGCAGTCGCAGCCAATCATCGGGACACCTAAGGAGGCTCCGGAGCCTAAAAATAATAAAGACGATTTCATGGGGCGATAAGCTTCACCGTTTTGTTTAAGATCGCATCGTGGTAATAGTATGCCCAATGGACCCCATTATTATCCTCATCTAATTTCACCCGGTAGTAATTTCCCCCTGTCGAAAACTCTACACGGATCAAATCCTTTACATCTTCAAGGTTCGGCTGGGTGCTCTCCGTTTTAACCCGAACTTGCAAAGTTGCGGGATTAGAAGCTCGAAACTGCCCCATGATTTCTGGTGCGGGATTAAGCAAACTGTCGTCGCCGGAGACCATTTCAAAGAATTTCCTGTACGTATCTTCTGAAATCTGGACAGTCTTTTTCGACTGGGGATAGGTAAAAATAATATCGTCAAAGCGATAGCGATTCATCTGATTCGTCCGGGGGTCGATATCATTGTAGTTAAGCCCCCTTAACTCCCCCGCCTCGATAAGCGTATTTTTTGCCCGATATTGACCCGTTGGGCCCCAGACAAATAAAAACCAGGAGGCCACCCCTACTGCGGAAACCACTGAGACACCAAGGACTAAAAGCAGATTGCGTATTTCTTTTTTCATAAGGAATCCCTTATAATGACTTGAAGAATTTATGAAAATCGCAATTATCGGCGCAGGGTTTGCTGCCAAAGCTTCGGCTCACTATCTATCTAAAAACCATGAGGTTGTCATTTTTGACGGAGGGAAAGGCTCCGCTTCAACGGTTGCTGCCGGGCTCTTGCATAAATTTATTGGGATGCACTCCAGAAAATGCCGTTTTGCCGACGAGGCGCTAAAGCTATCTCTTGAGTTAATCGAGCCCAAAGTCAAAACGGGGCTGATCAGAAAAGCTCAAAGCCCCGAGCAGGCCAAGTGGTTTCAATTGGCCGCCAAAACCTATCCTGACGAAATTGAGCTGATTGATTCTGATACGATTTATATTGACGAGGCCTGGGTTGTGGACTGTCCAAAGTATTTGGCAGATCTTCAAACCGTCAATAAGGAAATTATCTCCCTCGATGAGCTTAAAGAGTTTGACAGGGTGGTTATTGCCGCAGGAGTGCATTCTATGAACTTATGTGAGGTGAAGCTGTCATCAGTTCGTGGGCAGCTTTTAATCGTTTCGGGAGGGCCTATGCCAAAGTGTCCCGTCTCCAGTCAAATTTATGCCATACCCCATCAGGGTAAGCTTATTGTGGGATCGACGTATGAGCGCGGAGAGAAGCTCGACGCAAAAGAGGAGCTTTTACCGAAGTTGAATAGGCTGTTGCCCGATTTTGAAGTGGGGGAAGTGTTTGAGGTTAAAGAAGGATATAGAGCCAATACACCCGATAGGATGCCCATGGTGAAGCAAGTGGACGAGAGGACGTGGGTTTTTACCGGGTTGGGGTCGAAGGGGCTTTTATATCATGCCTACTTCGGCAAGCTCTTAGCCGAAAGTCTCATGTAAAATTTCAACGCAAAAAACGC
>JAGROB010000181.1 GCA_020440465.1 Chlamydiia bacterium | reverse complement strand
TCTTTAAAAGTAATCGAAGACGCGGTTAAGAGGGGCGCTGATTTTCTGGTTGTGCACCATGGCCTGTTTTGGAATAAAGACCCCTATCCGATTGTGGGGTCCAAGCGAAAGAAATTAAAGCTCCTCTTAGATCACGATATCTCTTTAATCGCTTATCATCTGCCTTTAGACGCCCACCCGGAGGTAGGAAATAACTTTAAAGCTGCCAAAGATATGGGATGGCAAAATTTGGAGCCGTTTTATGACATCGGGGTCAGGGGGACTTTTTCTCCGATGGATCGAAAGGCTTTTCAAAAGCAACTTGAATTGTACTACGGAAGAGAGGCTCATACGGTTTTCGGTGGCAAGGAGACGGTTTCTTCGGCGGCTTTGATCTCGGGGGGAGCTTACCGTCAGATTGCCGATGCATCAGCTGTTGGAGTGGATGCGTATATCACGGGCAATGTAGATGAGCCGGCTTACCATTTAGCCAAAGAAGAGGGAATTAACTTCTTTGCTTTGGGACACGATGCCACGGAAAAAGTGGGGCCTAAGGCTCTAATGGAGCATCTTCAACAGAAGTTTCCTCTTCAAACGACGTTCTTAGGGGAAAATAACCCATTTTAATAAGTTCTCTAATCCGCTCGGTAGCCTTTGCTTCTTTGGCCGGGTGGCGGTTTTTGTCAAAAAGTCGAAGGGTTTTATCTTTAAGATCTACCCGAGAGGGGGCGTTTCTTGCCAAGACGGCACGGATCATTTTAGATTGCTCTTGAAGAGCTTCCGGAGATATTTTTTCGTCTTGTTCGGAAATATGTTTTTCTAAACGGACGCGTAAGCGTTTGATTGCTTGGCTTTCGGCTTTTTTATTCCTTTTCATAACCTGACTTTAGCCCGATCGGGATTTTCCTGTCGAATTTTCCTTAACCCATTGAAAGTTAGTTAGAAAAAAGTTTTTCTTGACGTGGTTTGAGTTGAGTTCTAATGTGAAAATTACAGATAAGAACTATTATTGTATTAAACTACTTAAATTTAGATGTTTTAATAAAAAATAACCAAGGAGTTCATCATGAACGAAGATCAACTAAAAGGTCGTTGGAATGAGCTTAAAGGCAAAGTTAAGGAAAGATGGGGACGTCTTACCGATGACGAGCTTACTCAAATCAGCGGCAAGAAAGAGCAACTTCTGGGTAAAATTCAGACAAAATATGGCATTGCGCGAGATCGCGCCGAAAAAGAGTTAAGACGTTTCTTAGACTCTTTAAGCCTTTCTTCCGACACTGAGTCTCAAGAGTCGAAATCGGAAGAAACTTCGTCTAGACGTTAGTTGTGTTGTCCTTTTACTTTGTTTAGGTTGTTCTAATGCGGGAAGAGGGTTCACTCTCTTCCCTTTCTCATTTTAGATTGCTTGCGTATCAATGTCTAAATCGCTAAAATTCCAATTGTTATGGAAAATGTTATTCAGCTTTTAAAGGAACGGGGCTTCATCGATCAGACAAGCTCCGAGGATCTTGAAAAACTCGTCGAAAAGCCCCTAAAAGTCTACTGCGGCTTCGATCCGTCGGCAGATAGCTTGCACCTGGGGAATATGGTGGCGATCATGGGACTAGCTTGGTTCCAGCGCTGCGGCCACACGCCGGTTGCAATCGTCGGCGGGGCTACCGGTATGATCGGAGACCCCTCCGGTAAAAGTAAAGAAAGAAACTTGTTGGATGAGGCAACTATCCAAAAGAACCTAAAGGGGATAAGGGTCAATTTGGAGCAGATCTTGGCTCAGAAGACCCCGGCTCCTGTGGTACTGAATAATTACGATTGGTTTAAAAACTTCTCCTTTTTGACATTCCTAAGAGACGTCGGCAAGCTTTTCAGAATGGGGCCTATGTTGTCTAAAGACAGCGTCAAATCGCGTCTTGATTCTGAAGAGGGAATGAGCTTTACCGAATTTTGCTACCAGACGCTTCAGGGCTACGACTTTTTATACCTTTTCGAAAATCACGGCGTAACCGTTCAGATTGGGGGCTCCGACCAATGGGGGAATATTATTGCCGGAACCGACCTTATCAGAAAGTCTACCGGAAAAGACGCGTTTGCCGTTACTTTCCCCTTGCTTACACGGGCTGACGGCCAAAAGTTCGGCAAGTCGGAAAAAGGGGCGATTTGGCTTTCAAAAGAGAAGCTTTCTCCCTATGAATTTTACCAATATTTATTTCGTGTGGACGATCGCGATGTGATTCGTCTTATGAAAATGCTGACGTTTATGGATCTTCAGGAGATTCAAAAGATAGAAGCTAAAATGAAAGCGGAGGGTTATGTTCCCAATACCGCTCAAAAAATACTTGCAGAAGAAGTTACCAAGCTCGTTCACGGAGAAGGGGGATTGAATGCCGCTCTTCAAGCCACTCTTGCAGCAAAACCGGGGGGAGAGGCGGAACTTACGTTGGAGGCGATCGAGGCAATCGCAAGCGAACTTCCTTTAAAAGAGGGGAGTTTAAGCGAGCTTATCGATCAAAAACTGGTTGATGTTATCGCCTCGTTGGGAATTCTTTCCAGTAAAGGGGAGGTGCGCCGTTTGATTAAAAACGGAGGACTGTTTCTGAATAACCAAAAGGTTGATTCAGAGGATAAGCAGGTGGATGTAAATGATTTAATCGGTGAAAAATATCTTCTGATTGCTACAGGGAAAAAGAACAAAACTTTGGTAAGAATTAAAAAATAAACTTGATCACAATTATCCGTTCAATATCATGAGACAAGATACACCGTCTTTTGATTGGAAGCGGTAGAACAAAGAAGTCATAAACTGCTTGATTGTAATTGAGTAGGTGATGACAATAAAGCCAGACTCAAAAACTCGAGGAGGAGTTGCAGGTTATGTCAACCTTGACCAAACAAAATACTATGACGAAAAAGAAGCTTATCAACGCGATTTCCGCTGAAAAAAGTATCCATCCTAACGATGTAAGACAGGTAATTCAAGCCTTTCTTGATAGAATGACGGATGCGCTTTCCGAAGGCGAAAGATTGGAGTTTCGTGATTTTGGCGTATTTGAGGTGGTAGAGCGTAAACAGAAAATCGGAAGAAACCCCAAAAATGCTTCTGTCCCGATTGTGATTCCCGCCCGTTTTGCTGTGAAGTTCACAGCCGGAAAGAAAATGCGCAAGCGCATCGAGTCTAAAGCTCCCTAACCTTTTTGGAGCGCGGCGATTAGGAAGACGCTCTTAGACGACGAGCCTTAGGCTCGTCGTCTAAGAGCGTCTTCCTAATCGCCGCGCTCCAAAAAGGTTAGGGAGCTTTAGACTCGATGCGCTTGCGCATTTTCTTTCCGGCTGTGAACTTCACAGCAAAACGGGCGGGAATCACA
>JAGROB010000180.1 GCA_020440465.1 Chlamydiia bacterium | reverse complement strand
GTTTTTTTTCCAAAGCAAGCTCCATGAGCCGGGTGAGCTTTTCCCCCACCACGGAACCCATCGAGCCCCCCATAAAATTGAAGTTAAAGACTCCTAAAGCTGTTTTTTGCCCGTCGATCGTACAAATCCCAACGGTGATAGCCTCTTTTGCTCCCGATTTGGCCTCCGCGTCTTCTAAACGCTTGGGATAAGCCTCCGTATCGACAAAGCTTAACGGGTCGCCCGCTTTTAAACCGTCCCACATCGGCTCAAAGGAGCCCTCATCCGCCAGAAGCTCGATCCGCTCCTCGGTTGTCAGTCTGTAGTGATAGTCGCACTTGGGGCAGCAGTTCAGGTTTTCCTGTAGCTCGTTGGCGTGGATCATCTCCTGGCAGTGGGTGCACTTCAGCCACCCGGAAAATCCGTCCCGCTTGGTCGATTCGACCTTGATTTTAGGCTTGGACCTAGAGAAAAGTCTCATAGTATTAAGATCTCATTAATAAATAATAATATAATGCCTAATATAGGCTATAATACTGTTTATGGAAATACAAAAATGGGCCTCCCTTGATGGGCTAACAATCAAGGACTTTATCCCCAGCTTTGACTGGGACTACTCGCCACGCCAAAATGTCAAGTTTGAAGAAAAAAAACCGGCTGTGAGCGTTGATATTGTAAAAGATAATCGCACCGGAAAATATTATCTCGAACCCGAGCGGGGCGTTTGGGCTTTTGGTAAACGAGTCGTGACGGTGATTGGACACACAATTTTAAATACTATCTCTCTTCCATTTTTAATTGTTTGTCGCTTGGTAAATATCACATTTTTCTGCACGATACGAGTTCGGACGAATACTCCCCCTCTCGACACCTGGCAAAAGTGTTTTACTGCATGGAAAAAAGAGTGTTTACTTTTAGCTGTTGCTGTTCCTGCATTCTTTGCCTTAGAACTGTCGCTTGCCGCCTATCTTTTAGCTCCTCAAGAAGGCAGCAAGCTGGTTAATACGTGGTCTAATGTGCTTTACGGCGAAATTAGCGACCTTCCGCTTCAGTTCGAGGTGGTTTGATTAAACCGCATTTTCGTAGCGCTCGGCCACATTCTTCCAATTAACGACGTCCCATATCTTTTTAAGGTATTCGGGACGTACGTTTTTGTAGTCGATGTAGTACGCGTGCTCCCAGACGTCCACACCAAGAAGAGGTACGAGCCCCTTCGAGGCAAGCGGGTCTTGGTTGGCGCAGGTGGCAATTTCGATGCGCCCTTTTTCTTTGTTATAACCGAGCCAACCCCAGCCGGATCCTTGGATAGCTGCTGTTTTGGCGTTAAAAACTTCCTTGAACTTGTCTAAGGAGCCAAACTCGGCGTTGATCGCGTCGGCAAGCTTGCCCGAAGGGGGCTCTCCGCCGCCTTTGTTTTGGGGAGCGAGGTTTGTCCAGAAAATCGTGTGGTTGACGTTGCCGCCGCCGTTGAAATTGATGGCGGATTGAAGGGCCAGCATGGCAGCTAAGTCTTTTTTCCCTTCCGCGTCGGCGTATTTTTCCAAAGCGGCATTTAGATTGTTGACATATGCTCTATGGTGCTTATCCCAGTGAAGTTGCATGATTTCAGCGGAAATCACCGGTTCCAAGGCGTTAAAGTCATATGGTAGATCGGGAAGTTCGAATTTTAAAGCCATAACTACTCCTTTTTTTCGTAGTATTAAACCCTACAATCCGGTTTTAAAGCAAAGATTTGCCTAGTTGCCACAAAACCAGGGGTTTGGTAAAAACGACCTCTAGTAAGGAGACTTTATGAGTTTGGGACCCAGCATTTGGATGAATACAGGACGCTTTTTTTGCGATTATGAAGCCCCCAAGCCCCCCATCCAAGCGGTATTAGAAGACTCACATCTTTTTATAACCGCTTTTAATCTTACGGATCCCAAGCTTTTAAACACGGCTTTAAAGCTTCAAATCATTTTGCTTCGAATTTTTCGGGGGCTCGCTAAGGAGCTTGTGGTGTATAAAAGACAAAATCAGGTCTACTTTTTGGATGACAATGACTTAGATATTTCGAAAGAAACGAATCAAGCCTCCAAAGTCTCTTACGAGGTTTTTAATGCCTTTTTTAAGGATTTTCTAAGGGAATTAAAGAGTCTTAATTGCGAATCCGCGCGTTCAAGAAAGCGTCTGTCCCTAAAAACCAATGTAAAAGGCCCTCCCATAAAACAAGATGTCACCGTCTATTCTCTCACTACCCCCCACCAAAAATTCCTAATAGAACAAGGGAGTTCTCACAATTTCGCTACTTAAAAAAGGGTAAACGCAAAGAAAGCAAAGGCGCAA
>JAGROB010000179.1 GCA_020440465.1 Chlamydiia bacterium | reverse complement strand
TTTTTGCGTTGAAATTTTTACACGTGTTTGGAAAAAACTAAAACTCGGCGTCGTCTCCCGGGGGATGATTGTGATATCCAACCACATTGCCGTCAGCATCATGTTGAGCCCACACGCGATCAGTTCTTGGTGGCGACGTGCCCGGGTGCAACTGATTCGCAATGTCCGACAGCGCATACGATGAAGAAACCGAGCTTTGCGGGCTGGAGGAGTTCACCGACCCCGTAGAAGATGTTGCTGCGGGAGGGGCCATGGGAATAACTCTTGGTAAAGATCTCGATGGGTAAGACGATGTCATTCGAGAAGGCTGAGCCTGCTGAAACAAATAGGCAAGGTATATATCCTGATTCTCGTCTATGAGAGTTTCTAAGGATTTCATTCTCCTCTTGTCAAGCAAACCGCGTGCCTCGGCTAAAGTTCCTTCACAGAGTTGTTTTTTCAACTTCTCGTCTTCCGTTAAGGGCTGTCCCCCTTTACCGTCCAACACATCCTGAAGAATTCTTCGATAATTTCCCACACAAGAAATAATTGTCTTATCTGGGGTATAGGGATACTTAAGGCGATCAAGCATTCTGTTAGCTTTTGAGGCAACTTCTAAGATATGAGAGTTCTTGTCGGATCCCCAAAATTTTCGTACTTTTTCCAGGGCAGGCAATAAATAACCTATATCTCCCCGGCCTACCCCATCCGCGCGTCTTTTGTTTGCCTGATCCTCTCCGGGAGGATAGTAGTTTACCTTGTTGTCTTTCACCCCTATTTTTACACCGTCATCTTGCCAATCCAACATGGCCAACCAAAAAAGAGTACAAATAGGATCTAAAACTTGCTCTGGTTTTGGATTAGAAAAACTGTTACAAACCGTATTGTAAACCGCTCTGGCAGCATCCATAAGAAATCCTTTCGTTAGTTATGAGCCATAGTAAAGGATTTTACTAATCTTCCGAAAGGTCTTTGAAGCGATAACCGACACCGCGGACCGTTTCGATGTAATCGAAGTTGGGGCCCAGCTTCTTACGAAGCGCGGCGATGTGAACGTCGATGTTCCGATCGACCACAAAAGAGTCATCGGTCGATAGATCGTCCAAAAGTTGGTTACGGGTAAGCACCTTGCCGTTGTTTTGGAGAAGCCTTTTCAGAATACCGAACTCGGACAGGGTAAGGGGGATCTGACGACCTTGCTTTTGCACCTGAAAGCTATCCATTTCCACACGGTAGCCATCGAAAACAAGGGAGGCGGGCTGTCTTTCGGGCTCTTGATTTCTTCTTAAGACCGTTTTGACACGGGAGAATAAAACTTTCGGAGAAAAGGGCTTGGTTACATAGTCATCCGCGCCCAGCTCTAAGCCCAAAATTACATCGAGCTCTTCACTTTTAGCAG
>JAGROB010000178.1 GCA_020440465.1 Chlamydiia bacterium | reverse complement strand
AGACCCAGCAGCGCATTTTATTTAGAGAGAGCATAATCGCTTTGGTTATCGCCCTGTTTTTCCAGTTTTTCGGAGAAAAATTTATCTCTCTTTTAGGTGCATCCGATTACACTTTAACCCTTACCGGCGGGGTTCTACTGGTCATTGTCTCCGTGATGATGATGTTCCCGAAGTCCCAAGAGCTCGACACGTCAGCTCCCTTGAAGCAAGAGCCCTATATTGTTCCTATTGCCACCCCCCTTATTACCGGGCCCGGCTTGATGACGTTTATCATGGTAAACTCTAAGCTTGCAGACAGCTCTTTTGAAATTTCGATTTCCATTCTTTTGACCTTCTTGTGTGTTGTGCTGATTATGACCATGAGCCCCTACTTACCCAAGTACCTCAACCCAAGAATCATGGATGCATTTGAAAAGGTTATGGGTCTTGTTTTGGCCCTTCTTGGGATCGAGATGTTGATCCGCGGCATCTTAATGTTCAAAGAAACTTTAATAAATTAAAAGGACCCTTAAATGAGTTGGATTTATATCGCTTTCACATTTTTCTTAATCATGGACCCGGTAGGGAACGTCAGCTCCTTCATGAAGCTGGTAAAAGACTACCCCCAGAAAAGGCAAGTTTTCTTGGCCGCAAGAGAAATGCTGATCGTGCTTGCCATTATGCTTTTCTTTTACTTGATGGGAGAATATGTCCTTAGGGTTTTAGACATCTCCGATACCGCGGCTCGCTTAGCCTCCGGACTGGTTATCTTTTTAGGCGCGCTTCACATTTTATTCCCCACAAATGATAGCCCCCGATCCAACCTGCCTAAGGGCGAGCCGTATATCACGCCTGTCGCGATCCCTTTACTTGCGGGTCCCGCCCTTATGGGAACCGTAATGCTATTTGCTAAAATCGTCCCCGATCATGCTTCCATGCTGTTCGGAATTTTGGGAGCTTGGGTGGTCACTTCTTTGATCATGCTTGGCGCGCCAAAGATTTATCGTCTTGTAGGTACGAATGGCTTAATCGCTTGCGAAAAGCTAATGGGGATGATTCTGGTTCTGATTGGAATTCAGCGCTTCATGGACGGCGTCAAGATGTTCTTGGCCATGTAACACCTTAACTTTGGAGTGCGAAGCCCTGGCTCCGCACTCCAAAAGAATCTCGCGGCTTGACGCCGCACATCAAAAGAATCTTTCTAAACTAAGTCGAGCATTTTGGCGGTGAAGTAGGCCAGAGCGAACAGTAACAAAAACGCACCAATCCAAACAATATTGGGCACGCCCTTAACGGAGCCAATGTGGCCTCCCCGCTTTTCCAGCGTCCCGATACCGTAGTCAAATTCGCTTGCGGCAGGCTTTTGAAACATCTCTATGTGTTCTCGAATCAGCTGCTCTCCGTCAAATCCCAAGAAAGCGGCGTATTGTTTGACAAAACCCTGGGCGTATACGGGAGAGATCAACTTTGTCATCTCTCCATCTTCGATCGCTTGTAGATAGTTCATACGGATCGAGGTTGCCGTCTCAACTTCTTTTAAGGAGATGTTTAACTCCTTTCTTCGGCTTTTCAGCGTTTCACTAATCTCGTTCAATTGAGACGTCATCTTGACAACCTTATGTTTAATGTCCTATGGTTTTACGAGTTACTTATACAGGATAGCTTAATTTAATCGAATGGAAACTTTTGTCCACCTAATAGACATCAATAAGAATCAAAAGCTTAAAAGCGATCTACTCGATCAGGGCTTTACCCTATCGACACCCCCCCACACCCATTTTTCCGGGAAAAAACCGGGTATTTCCGTGACTTTGTTCACTTCTCAAAAGTTGGTCGTGCAGGGAAAAAACATGAAAGCATTTATCGAATTTTACCTGGAGCCGGAAATTTTGGAATCATTTTCACAAGAGCCCGATTTAGAGCTAAACGAGCATATCGGAGTTGACGAATCGGGCAAGGGGGATTTTTTTGGCCCTTTGGTTATTGCCGGCGTTTATGCCGATGAAAACGGGGCGAAAAAGCTTTTATCGCTTGGAGTTAAAGACTCAAAAACCGTTACCGATAAATCGATTCACAAGCTAGCTCAAGCCATAAAAAAAGAGTTCTCCTTTCAGATCGTAATTTTATCCCCCAAAAAGTACAACGAGCTTTACTTGAGTTTCAAAAACTTAAACGCCATGCTCGCCTGGGGCCATGCCACAGTCCTCGAGTCCTTAAGCCAAAAAACGGGATGTACCTCGGCGGTTATCGATCAGTTCGCAAATGAAGCCGTTGTCATAAACGCCCTTAAGCGAAAAAAGCTTAAACTGGATCTTACGCAAAAAGTACGTGGAGAAGCCGATCCCATCGTGGCTGCGGCCTCTATTTTAGCAAGAGATGCCTTCGTACAGGAAATGGATCGACTTTCGGAAGAAGCGGGATTAACGCTTCCAAAAGGGGCCTCAGCCCAGGTTAAAGCCGCGGCAAGAAAACTGATCGAAGAAAAAGGAAAAGATATCCTGCCCCAATTTGTCAAAATGCACTTTAAAACGCTTGACACACTTTAAAGGGATCGCTTACAAAAAGTTTTTCATCTAACCCAAGGTAAGCTATGAAAAACAACACTTACACCCTTTTATTTTTGGCCTTAGCCGGCGTATTGGTGCTCTTTGGTGTAAATTATCTATCCACCGCAAAATCTGAGATGGAGAACAAGGAACTCGCTTCTTTCGGCAACTTGGGATTAAATCCCGCAAAGGTGAAAGGGATTGCGATTGAAAAAGCGGGTAAGCGCTTTACCCTGAACCAAGAACAACAAGTCAAAGCATTGTCATTTTTAAACACCATGGTGCCGGTAGATAAAAAAGACTATCCTAAAAAAGAGACCTTTGACTTTTCCCGTATTGTTGTCTCCCGTTTTAACTTGCCGGATGTATCGATTGTCCCTGTCGCCCGGGCAGACAAAGACATTGTATTCGATGTTCCAGTCCTCGACACCAACTCTTACTTGCTCTCTATGAGCGGCGGCGAACTTCAGGAGTTGATTCGAAAAGCGACTCAAGAGTAAATTATAGAGTGTGATTACACTCCTTCAAATTCAAAACCTGATTCTGATTGAATCAGCCCAAATTCCATTCCGAAAGGGACTCAATATCCTGTCGGGAGAAACGGGCGCCGGCAAAACCGCCGTCATGCAAGCCATTAAGCTGATCGCCGGTGAAAAGGGCGATCCTAAATGGGTCCGACACCACACCGAAAAAGCCGTTATCGAAGCGGAGTTCGATCTTCCGGAAAACTCTCAAATCTGGCAAATGCTCAAAGATGCCGGCTTCGATCCCGATCCAAAAGAGCCGTTAATCATTCGACGAGACCTTCCCGTAAAAGGTAAAAGCCGTGTCTTTATCAACCAAAAGCTCGCCTCACTCCCCTTTTTAAATGAAATAGGAGAGCATCTTTTTGATATCGCAAGCCAAAACGCCAGCATTAAATTGGGTCTCGAATCGTTTCAAAGAGAGTCGCTTGATCGATTCTTCGACTTGTGTCCCCTTGCAAGCCAATACGAGGCGCTTTGGCTACAAGAAGTTTCCCTGAAAGAGGAGTTAGAAGGGCTTCAAAGCTCCGAAAGCGAACGTTTAAGGCAAATCGAGACGATCCAACGAGAAGTTCAAGAGATCGAGGCGGCAGAGCTTGATCCCGAAGAAGAGGAGGCCCTCTTTCAAGAGTATAGCACGCTTGCCACCTTCGAAGAGCGTTCGGGACACTTGGATCATGCCTTAAAATTTTTAGAAAACGTCAGTCTTAGCCCGTTAGAAAAAGAGCTTAAAACCCTGTCTGATTTAGACCCGAAGCTTGTCTCTATTAAAGAGCTGGCCTCGCAAGCTGCCGTTGAGCTTCAAGAAATTCACTGGGAGCTTAGTCGTTATCAAGAAGGCATTAGCTTCTCCCCCGAAAAAATGACTGATTTAGACGATCGTTTAAAACTGATTAATCGTCTTAAAAAGAAATACGGCAGCACGATTGAAGAGATCTTAGCTTTTAAGGGCGAACAGGAAGAAAGATTAAAAACCCTCTCCTCAAGCGACGATAGAATAGAGGCCTTAACAGACTTACTTCCCAAGGTATCAGCCGAGAGAGCCGCTAAAATGGATGAGCTGACAGAAAAAAGAAAAGCTTCCGCCGATTTATTAAGCGAGCTTATGACCCAAGAGCTTCAGTCGCTCAACATGAAAAACGCCCGCTTCGAAATTCAACTAAAGAAAAAAGCCCCCGGAAGATATGGACAAGATGAAATTGTCTTTTGCTTCCTTCCGAATCCCGGCTCGAAAGTCCTTTCCGTTAAAGAAGCGGCATCGGGCGGAGAGCTGGCCCGGATCTTTTTGTCGTTAAAGACGCTTCTTAGAAAAAAAGAGGGTCAAGCGGTTTTAATTTTTGATGAAGTAGACGCCAATATCGGGGGAACGACAGCTAAGCTTTTGGGGCAAAAACTTAAAAGTTTAGGGGAAAACACCCAAGTCATCACAATCACCCACTTCCCGCAAGTCGCCGGATTTGCCGACCACCATTTAAGGGTTCAGAAAGTGGAGTCAGAATCGGGCGTTAAATCGATTATAGAGGAGCTACCGAAGAGGGCGCGCGATGAGGAGCTAGCACGAATGATCGGAGCGGCCGGGTAATTCCTGTCTGAAGAAGACGGTCATCCCATTTTTTTCGCTCTTTCATCTTCTCTTTTTTCGAGGCTTGCTTTTGCTCCAGTTTTTCATTTGCTTGATCTTTTTGAGACTGCACCTCTGCCGTTTCACTTAAGATATGGCGAAGTTCCTGATTATCATCGGCAAAGATTCTAACGACATCCGACCTGATATCGGAAAAAGCTCTTTTAAAGCGAAGGATAACAGGGTCATTCCGATAATTATCGGCAGCTACTTTAGCTTTTTCTTTAGCTTCTTCCTTCTTTTCTTTAATCTCTTGTAAACGGCGCTCAAACTCGTCGGCGCTGATCGCTTTTTCTCCGGGAGACAAGCGGTTAGCCTGGTCGATGATCTCGCGGATCTCTTCTCGGTTCCGTGCCACTTCAATGAAGGACTTTAAAGATTCTGATTTGTGGACACCAATATAAACAGAGGCTTTATGATCGGAAATCGGCTTTGCTTCCGGTGCCGGGCGAATAATAGCGACGGCCGCAACCTGTACGATAGCGGGATTTCTTTCGATACGCTCTTTAGATCGATTCGGCGGAGTCCGAACCCACCCGGAATTCCCCGCTTGTGTCGGTTTTGCCGCTGCCCAACTAGAAGTCTTTATATTATCAGGATTTATATCCATATATGCCCTATTTATACCAAATTTTAAATATCTAAGTCAATAACTCTTAACAAACTGTTAACAATTCAAAATTGGAAAAAAAGTTTGACGAAAAGCCTCTGAAATTTAAAATAACGTATCTAC
>JAGROB010000177.1 GCA_020440465.1 Chlamydiia bacterium | reverse complement strand
GTCTTTCCACTCAATCGTTTCCATATTTTTCAACCTTGTATCTTACAATTGTATCGCCATCGTCTACGGCGCCAAAGGGATAAAGCACGGTCCGGTCCAAAATAACCCGATAAAGGCCCCCTCATCGGGAATGACCTCCACAATTTCGGCGTTCATATCCCTTAAATAAGGGTCTTCCAAGCACAAAAGCTTCGTTCTCATGCCAATAAATTTATAATTCAAACAACTTTATCGCAAGATGGTAGCGAAGCTCGCCTGTTCTTTTGAGGGCGCCGATATCTACAAACTCTTGAAGATCCCGGGTGGCTGTCGCCCAAGATACTTTGGTCATTGCGATATAATTTTTCGCCGACCCCAGCTCTCCATTCAGTCCAAACTGCTTCCGGATGGAAAACTGCAAGCTCTTTCGGTCAATCTTTTAATTCCCAGTTCCAAGACATGAGCTATAGAAACCAGTTCTATAGCTCAAAGCGTTAATTTTTAGACACCGTGCTCGTCGGAGCGGCGGATGTGGGGGATCAGCTGGGCGAAGACCTTGGTGGGATTCGTAAGTGTTTTAAGGGATGGATTCTGATCGAAGTAGCCTGCTAAAACCCCTTTGATGTCAGCTCCCTGTTTGGGCAAGCCACCGAGCTGGGCGTTAATCAAAGCCACAATGTCGTCCATCAGCTTTTTATTATTTCCGAAGGTCTCGTTGGTGCCGTTAAGCAAGCCCAAAAACTCCTCTCCCGTGATTTTGCCGGTTCCCCCCTCTTTAGCGGAGGTATAAAGCGCGGCAAGCGCGGTGGAGAGTAAAATCACTTTCAGCTGGCTCTCCAGTTGTTTCGAAAGCGCCGGATCGGCAGGCTTACCGGTTCTGGCAGCTTCTTGAGCCACCAAATTTTCAACAATGACCGTCAGCTGATTCGAAGAAACCAATCCAATAATTTGATCGGCGTATGCTTTGGCGGTTATTTCCGGCGCGGCAGCACCGCCCGCCTTAAAAATGGACTCGGCATTTGCGGCGTAGGCAGCACCCTGCAGCATCGCGGCGCCCAAAAGCCCCAACTCCGCTCTCATATCGGACGCGTACATCAGTCCAATCTCTGGCACCTGATTCATCGCCGGATTGACTCCCACCATTCGGGTGGAGGCCGAATCAATCATCATGGCGTCGGAGACGCCGCTCGTTCCCGCAAAAATCAAGCCCACGGTCAATAACGGGACGATATCGCCTCTTAACTCCGCTTTTTCGGGGTGGCTTGCGGCATCGATAATCGCATTTAACACAGACGATGTCGGCAAACTCTCTTCTTGCTTTCTAATCTCGCTCGCCTGCGACATACGTCGTCTTTCTTCGGCGGCTTGCTCTTTAATATTGTCATTCCACTGTGTAAGCATCTCCAACACCAGACGGCTTTCCGTTAATCTAAA
>JAGROB010000176.1:1421-2545 GCA_020440465.1 Chlamydiia bacterium | reverse complement strand
ATCGTTATATCGTTCTTATCGTTATAACTTTACAAATCACTTGAACTTATCGGAATTAAATATTCGCAAATATCCTGCCGCTCGCTTGATTGATCATGCGAGCGATCCTGCCTATCCTGTTATTAAAAAATAATTAAGTCATCATACCCATTGTATAAGCCTTCGGGAAAAATTCAAGATTGTGAAATTACCGTACTTCAGAGTAAAATCTTCGGAAAAAAATGAGAGCTTATCATGCAGGCAACCGACAGAGTTAGTGGAGAAAGACCTTTAATCCCAAGGGCCTATGACGCCGAACATGGAATTCTTGGTTAGCACATCAACGTAGTTAGTCTTAGGGTTTTTGAAAGAAAAGATTGCGAAGACTCTGATCTCACAATCCCCTTCAACACGAGGGTTATAGTATACAACGATATATACAAGAATAACAAAGTTTTATCCGTCAAGATAGACACTACCGGTGAACATTATTACATTGAGGTCCTTCCCAATGTAAAATTGGTTCCCGAGCTTTTCCAGCCCTTTTATTACTTTGAAGATCTACCCAAGTTAAGTCGAAAATTTGTCGGGGTACTATATGCTCCGAGAGGAAGCGACAGTATAAAAGGCTTTGACAGCCCTAACTTCATTTGTACGCTTTTCGGCTGCTTGTCCATTAAGCTTCCTACTACACTCTCAGATTTGAAAAATTCTGACCTATTTAAGTCCGTCTCAAATACCGAGGCAAAACAGGGAGATACGGTAAGGTTATCGTCCCCTTTAAAAGGGGAGCGCATCCCCAAGTGGAAGAAGAAAGTCTTGAGTCCCTTGCTAAAGAGGGGTTTACGATACTTGAGTTTAAAAGATTAAAAAGGGACATCCCTTCCTTAGTTGAGTATGCCACTTCATTAGTCGGCCAAACTATATCCTATTCCACATTATATTCAGTCAGAGATGTCTATTGGCGATTTCGGGTTCATATTCCCTGCGATATGAATGAAGCCGGAATGAGCCATTTTTTTAACGAAGTCTCTGAATCAGAAAGAAAACCGGGGGATCTTGTGATCGGTTTAGGTGAATGCCATTTAAAGCTTCTTGGTATCCTGGTGTCAGAAGATCAAATTGTCTGGCGTCCCGAAAGAAAA
>JAGROB010000176.1:0-1339 GCA_020440465.1 Chlamydiia bacterium | reverse complement strand
AAAACCATCCCCGAGAGTTATTAATTCTGGAATTGAAAAGAGAGAGCTTAAAATGTATGTAGCCGATAGTTTATATTTGCCAAGGGGCTCGACCCCACGCACCGATGACTATGGAGACGAGCGTATTTATCGCATCAATGTACTTTGCCTCGACATTTTTCCCCGCAAAGAAGTTGCAAACCCTTTTACACAACTCTCCTTCAACGATAGGGTTAAACTAGACTCCCTCCGACCGGGCTCAAATAATGAATTAGATTTCTATAAATTCATGTGGAGCGCTGAATATTATTTTAATGTCCCTCCGGATAAACAGGTTGTTCCCGACTTTTTGCAGCCCCGCTTCAATTTTGAAGATCTGCCCGATTTAAGCAGAAAATTTATCGGTGTGCCCTATGCTCCCGATGGAAACAGCAGTATCACAGGCTTCGACAGCCCCCACTTTATTCGCACGCTTTTCGACTGCATAGAAGTTAAGCTTCCAAAGCGTCTTTCCGACCTAAAAAGTGCTCCGGATTTGAAACCCATCTTACAAACCGAAGCAAAACCTGGAGATTTGGTCTTTTTAAAGACGAATCTAAACGCCGAATGGGTAGCTCTATACTTAGGGGACGGCAAGGTCATTGCCCCCTTTAAGATGGAAGCACATTCCCAAGTGGAAGAGAAAAGTCTTGAGCAGCTTTTAGCTCTGGGTTTTACGATACTTGAGTTTAAAAGATTAAAAAGAGACATCCCTTTTTTAGTGGAGTATGCCCCTTCGTTTGGAAATGAATTCTATGATTCAACGTTGAATAGTGTGGATGCAACATTGAAGTTAGTCAAAGATGTCTATAGGCGATTTTTGGTCTACGTTCCCACGAACCCTTATTTAGCTTCCACATTCGATATGTTTGAAGAGGTTCCGGAAGACCAAAAAAAACCGGGCCATCTTGTGATAGGCTGTGCAGAGGGTTTTAAATACTTCGGCATCCTGATGCCGGAAGATATAATACTTTGGTCTCCCAAAAAATTCACCGGTTTTTGGGGCATGGAAGAGAGTTACACCGTAAAGGCAGAGCAAATATCCCTTGCCGATTTCAAAAAACAACACCCGTCCGGGGTCATTTTCAAACGTCCCAAAACCATCCCCGAGAGTTATTAATTCTCAGAATAGGTCAAGAAAGCGGCAAGAATTGCAAACAAGTGCTTGAAAAATAAGGCTCCCTAGATCTAAAAGCCCTAATTATCAAAAATAGATGAGCTATTGAAACCTACTCAATCTATCGAGAAAAATAAAATTTTATATAATGATCAGCTCCTTATTATAATTGCAAATGTATTTAAAAATGTGTTAATTTATTTG
>JAGROB010000175.1 GCA_020440465.1 Chlamydiia bacterium | reverse complement strand
CAAGGTGGGCTATATTGGTCTGAAAAAGTCCTCTTCTTAGATTTGAGCAAGCGGACAAGTTTAAGCGTTCTAACTGAGTTAAGTTTGTCAAGGCCCAGGATAGAGTCTGGTTTGTTACTTTTAAGTCTTTAAAGTTTATAACTTTTAGATTTAGAAAGACTTGTAGAAGCTCCGAAACCTTTGAGTCAGATACTTTGTGGCAGCTGCCTAAGTCAATAAGCTCTAGGTCTGGCTTTTTTCGGATTAAGTCATCCAAAAACTTATCGTCGACAAATCCGCAACCGGCAAGCCGTATGTCTTTTAAATTGTCCATTAGGGGTAAAGCCCCCAAGGCAACTCGTCTTGCCTGGACACTCCCGGGAAGTTTTCTTAAGTCGAGTTGCTCGATATGACTGAACTGAATTGGGTTTCCTCCGGATGACGCGGGAGGAGCAATAAAGGAACCACCGCGTATTTGTAATCTAAGCGTGCGCAAATGCGTACACTGATTAAGGGCATTTTTAGCCGTATCGGGGATATCTTGCGATGTAAGCGTTAAGGTAAGTCTTTCAAGTCGTGAAAGACTTGTTAATGTTTGAGCCGCTCGGGGGCTTTCTAGAGCTTTTTCACTTGTGCTCAGTGCATTTAACGAATCGGACACAGACTTCATAACCTCTTCCGAGTCATCGGTAAAACTGTGTAGAGTAGCGGATAGACGTTGATCCGATGAAACACTAAAATGAACAGAGGCTCTTCCGATCATATTAAGGCAGTGGGCTTCCAGCCCCCTAAGTTGAAAGAGTCTTGCTCCCTCAAGTGTTTCTAAAGCCTTTACGGGGTTCGTTACATGTTTTTTTGCCACTTTTTCCAGCTGGTTTAAGGCGAAAAAAAGCTCCCACATATGACACTGTTGTATGAGATTAAAGATGTCAGATTCGTTCAGCTCTTGAAAAATTGCCGCGTTTTCATATTTTAAAAAGTCATATAGTCTTTTAAAAAGTTGCAAACTCAGATGTGTTGAAAATCGATCGATGGGGGTGCTCGAAGCTGCTTGTTCTTTATACCCCCCTATAAAATAGCTTCTGAACCAAGGGGACTTTTCCATTAAAAGAAGTTTCGAGACCCTTAAAAACTTTTCATTCTCTGTAATTAAGAAATTTGCCTCGGGAAAAAGATTATGAAAGACTCTTGAACCTATCTCATTAAATATTTAATTTGGTATGATTCCTCCAAAAAACCAGAGGAAATCAATAAGTGTCTAAAAA
>JAGROB010000174.1 GCA_020440465.1 Chlamydiia bacterium | reverse complement strand
GACACTTATGGAATCTGATCACTTCAAGGGCAAAGAACCTTTAGCGCATGTCGCTGAAAAACAAGCATTTGGATTAATTTCTTCTAAAGAAGCGCACGGTTTAGAAATCCCCGGCCATATCCACGCCGGATGCGATGCCGCAAGGGACACAGCAGTTACGCTCCTCTTGGTTTTTACCCTGCTTACCCCTATTGTCTCCAATAAAGTCGCTCTGATAGAGGAACTTGGACTCTTTGTTTTAGGCTACGGACTTTGGAAGATGGGGCGATCCGCCTGGCTTGGGTGGGGCCGCTTAGAGCGCCTTCACAGGATGCTTCAGCAAGAAAGATGGGAAATCCAACACAACCGACCGCAGGAAAGAGAAGAGCTTGAAGTGCTTTATGGCGCGAAGGGTTTTGAAGGGAAGTTATTAGAAAAAGTGGTCGATGTTTTAATGGCCGATGAATCCAGGCTTTTAAGAGTGATGATTGAAGAGGAAATGGGCGTTCAGCTTCAACAAACCGAACACCCCCTGAAACAGGGGCTTGGAGCCTTGATTGGCAGTATCGTGTCAGGAGTGCTATGTCTTTTTGGCCTGTGGATTTACCCAGAATGGGGGCTTCCCATTGCGGCGCTCACCTCCATTGCCGCTTGTGGGGCTATGGTAGCCATTAAAGCCCATAACCGCTCCCTTGATGCTATCATTTGGAACCTGGGGCTTGCTGTTTTGGCTTGGGGCACCCTTTACTTCGGAATCAAATTGATATGACACAACCTGAGCTTTTCGAAACGTACTTTGAAGGGGAAGAGGAAGTTAATTCCCCTTTTTTAACCCCAGACACAAGAANNNNCTGGGCCAAGTCGCTTCCTTTAAAGGCCGCTCTTTTTTCCGCACTTCTTTTAACCTTAAGTTTTATTCTCTCATTCTGGCCACAATTTGAACCCCTTTCTTTGATCTTACTTGTCGCGGTCTATTTCTTAGCCGGGATTCCTTCATTGATTGAGTCGATAGAGGATCTTTTTAATCTCAATATCAACATCGATGTTTTGATGACACTTGCAGCCTTCGGTTCGGTCTTAATTGGAAGCCCTACGGAAGGGGCCTTATTGCTGGTCCTATTTTCTCTTTCGGGAGCCATGGAAGAACTCGTGTCCTCTAAAGCTAAGGACTCTCTTCGTTCGCTTAACAAGATGGCGCCAACCAAAGCGTGGGTAATTGATGACGATGGAAGCTACTTTGAGCGTTCAATTAATGAAGTCAAAGTAGGAAATCTTATCCTGATCAAGTCGGGAGAGATGATTCCGCTCGACGGAATAGTAGAAGAGGGAGTCTCTTCCATCAACATGGTGCATCTTACAGGAGAAAATCTACCTGTAACAAAAAAAGAAGGGGATAAAGTTGCAGCGGGCGCCAGAAACTTAGAAGGGGCCTTAAGAGTTCGGGTCACTCATACGAGCTCTGACTCCACCCTTGCCAAAATCATCAAGCTCGTTACAGAGGCGGAAGAAACCAAGCCCGCCTTGGCACAATGGTTCGATAAGCTAAGCCAACGCTATGCAACTACTATCATCGCTTGTGCCGCGTTTTTTGCCGTTTTTCTTCCCTATCTTTTGAATATCCCCTTTCTAGGAGAATCTGGGGGCCTTTACCGTGCTCTTGCGTTCTTAATCGCCGCCTCCCCTTGTGCACTGATTATCGCCATTCCGATCGCGTACCTTTCTGCTCTGGGCGTCTCTGCGAAAAATGGCATTTTACTAAAAGGGGGAAACCTTTTTGACACCCTTGCCACCATTAAGCAAATCGCATTCGACAAAACAGGAACCTTAACAACCGGGGTATTGGAGTGTACCGGGTTCGAGGGGGATGAAGAGGCGCTCTCTTTGGCTTACGCGCTTGAAGTCAATGCTAACCATCCTATCGCAAAAGCAATCCAAAAATACGCAGAAGAAAAGCATTTAAAGCCGGCACGGATTACCGACTTTAAAACCCTTCCGGGCTATGGGGTCGAAGCGAAAACCCCTGATGGCAAGCGGATTTATGTCGGTAATACGGAAGGACTTTCCAAACAAGACTTGGAAAAAGAAAAAACGAAGATCGAAGCTATCAAAAAAGCGGGTGATCTGATTGCCGTGATGACCTGGGGCAATGCCATCTACTTATTCCGCTTTCAAGACACCCCCAGAGAGGGAGCAAAGCAAGTTTTAAAATCGCTTCACGATCATAGAAAGCTAAAGCTTATCATGCTGACGGGAGATCATCCCGAGTCGGCAAAAAAAATTGCCCATGAAATGGGAATCGACGACTTTCGGGCGGAGCTTAAACCGGAAGAAAAGTTAAAAGCCGTCGTGGAAATTACAGGGAAAGAGCCGCTTGCTTTCGTTGGGGATGGTATTAATGATGCGCCCGCTT
>JAGROB010000173.1 GCA_020440465.1 Chlamydiia bacterium | reverse complement strand
AGGGGGGAGCCCATAAAGCGGCGGTTAAAATCGACACTGTATCAAATGAATCTTTGAAAAATGCCGATTTTTTCCCTGTGAGCGGAAAAGTCTCTGTTAAGGCAGAAGCGCATCCGACCGATGCGGGCCACGTCTTATTATCCTTCGAGGGAAAAGATATTCCGGAAGGGGGAATTTTTGCCGTGGGTGATAAAGCGGTAGAGGTTTCTTTTTCAAAAGATAACGACATCGCTTTTCTTGATGAAATGGCTGAGGCCCCCCATTTAGAGCTCGATAGTTTGTGGGTGGCTCTTCTATTTGCCTTTTTAGGGGGAATGATTTTAAACCTGATGCCTTGTGTGCTCCCTGTTGTGGCCATCAAAATTTTAGACTTTGTGAAGCTTGCCGGACAAAAAAGAATCGAGACGCTTAAGCATGGATTGGCTTTTGCCGGCGGCGTTTTAGTCTCCTTCTGGGCGCTTGCGGGAGTTTTGCTAGTCTTGCAATCGTTGGGAGAGTCTGTTGGCTGGGGGTTCCAGCTTCAAGAGCCCGCCTTCGTAGCTGCTCTTGCGATCTTAATGGTCTTTTTTGCCATGAGCTTGTTCGGCGTCTTTGAAATGGGCGTATTGGTCGCCTCCTGGGCGGGACAAAAAGAGGTGAATCACAAACAGAAAAAAGCAAAAAGCTCAATGGTTGCTGCCTTCTTTAGCGGCGCTTTGGCGACAGCGGTGGCAACGCCTTGTACCGGGCCATTTTTGGGTTCTGCGATTGGGTATGCGGTAACGCTTCCGCCGTTTAAATCGCTTATGATTTTTACCTCGCTTGGTCTTGGTATGGCGCTTCCTTATCTGCTCTTGACTGCTTTCCCGCGGCTTTTGAAGTTTGTTCCTAAGCCTGGAAAATGGATGGAGACTTTCCGCCAGGCTATGGGCTTTATGATGCTTATGGCTGCTTTATGGCTTACTTGGGTATTTGCCGGTCAAACGCAAGATCCCGCAACCATGATGCTTTTGGCTGTATTTGTTGCTATTGGACTCATCGCTTGGATTTTGGGTAAATGGGCAACACCGTTTTCGTCTAAGAAAGCGAGAATCATTTCATGGAGTATGGCACTCGTACTCGCTATAGCATCGGTTAAAACGGTAAGATTTGCTTCAAGTTTAAGCGGCCGACCGATGACAGAAGAGATCGCAGAGGGGGATTGGGAGCCGTTTTCTCCTACCCGTTTAGCGGAGCTAAAAGCTCAAGGAACGCCAGTTTTTGTTGACTTTACTGCAAAGTGGTGCTTAACGTGCCAGTTTAACCACATGGCTCTTTCCACAAAGCCGGTAGAAGCGAAGTTCAAGGATAAAGGCGTCGTCAAGATGAAAGCCGATTGGACTCAAAAGAGCCCTGAAATCACGGCAGAGATGAAAAAGTTTGGCCGAAATAGTGTGCCGTTGTATGTTCTTTACGAAAAAGAAGACTCCCAAATCTTGCCGCAAACGCTCACTCCGGAGCTTGTGATCTCGACTTTGGAACAAAATGTAAAGTAGACATGCTCATTGATTCTCATGCCCATTTGACTTCCTCGGATCTTTACGAGGAAGTCGACGCTATTTTGTTAAAAGCCAAAGGGGCGGGCGTTGAGAAAATCTTAAATATCGCCACCGACCCCGAAAGTCTTAAGCGGGGGCTTTTACTTTCTCATAAATATCCTTGGGTCTTTAACGCCGCTTCCACCACCCCCCACGATGTAGAGAAAGAGGGAGCACTTTATTTTGACGAGATAGCCAAGCATGTGGGGCAGTTAAAAGCCGTTGGAGAAACGGGATTAGATTATTACTATGAACACAGCCCGAAGAAGCTCCAGCAAGAGTATTTAGTAAAGTATTTAGAGCTTGCGAAGGCAAATCACTTGCCGGTGGTGATTCATTGTCGAGACGCTTTTAAAGATTTTTTCTCTATTCTTGATGAAACGGGCCACTCAGGCGGTGTATTACATTGCTTTACGGGGACTATAGATGAAGCCAAACAAGTGATTGATCGAGGCTTCTATCTTTCTTTGTCGGGAATCGCTACCTTTAAGAAAAGCTTCGAGCTTCACGAGGTGGCAAAATATGTCCCTTTAGACCGCTTGCTCATCGAAACCGACGCGCCCTATTTAGCGCCCCAGCCCTATCGGGGTAGAACCAACGAGCCCGCTTTTTTAAAAGCCACGGCAGAAATCTTGGCCGACTTTCGCGGCATCTCTTTCCAAGAACTCGCCCAGGCCACCGCCAAAAACGCCGAGACGCTCTTTAATTTTGAAAGGTGAATTAGACGGTGAGCATTGTCCATTATGAGAAAAAAAGTGCGATGTGGTAGGCTGTTTGGAAGTGATTTTCCCCTAACTGGATGAAGGTTTGCCATGCTCAAGTTTTTTCAAAAGTATCAAAGATACATCTTTGGCGTTGTCGCCGTTGTGATAACTATCTCTTTTTCATTTTTCGGAACGTATGGCAGCTTCACAGGGCCATCCGATAGAGAAGTAACCGCGTTTGTTACCGCCGGGGGAGAGGCGATCACTCGGAGCGAGCTTGAGCAAATGGCCTCCTTTATTCAAACCGATTCGGATGATAAACGCTTTTACGGACCCGTTTGGGGACCCAATTTTTTAAACGATGGCGTAATCCGAAAAGATTTTCTGGAAAACGGGCTGGGACTCATGCTGATGCAGGCATACCCTGAATACTTCGAAGAAGATTTAAAGAATAAAGCGCAAAAAGAGGCGTTTTATACCCCTTACACCCATCCTCAAGCGCCTTATATTTCAGCGGAGGGCGCATGGCGCTATTTCGCACCCGGTTTAAAAGGGGCTTTAGATCGGCTTCAGCAGGGGGGAGAGCCTCTATCCAACGATATGCTCGGAGCAAGAATGGCTTTATACCTGAATCAAAAAGCGTTTCCTTCCCCATATCTTGCGCAAGTTTTACGGCAGCAAGAAGCCCAATACGAGTGGGTAAAAAAAGACCCCTCCATTAACCCAAGAGAGCTTCAGCTTTTCGGCTACCAGACCATCGACGAATGGTTTGGACCCCGATTCACACGTGCAGTTGCAGAGTTTATCTTTAACGCGGCTGAAGTGGCTCAAGCTAAAGGGTACAAAGTCAGCCGTGAAGAGGCGTGGGCCGATCTTTTGGTTAATGGCGCTGAAAGTTATCAAGAGATGTCAAAGTATCCCGAGGTTGAAGTGATGTCGGAAGGGAAGTACATCGGCGAACAGCTCAAAAGAATGGGTTTCGATAAAATGCGCGCCGTTGATGTGTGGCAAAAAGTTCTTTTGTTTAGACGGATGTTCCACGATATCGCAAACGGTACGTTAGTGGCCCCGGATATTTTCAAAGACTATAGCCGATGGGCATCGGAGTCGGTGACCGGAAAAACGTATAATTTACCCCTTCCCCTTCGTTTCTCGGGCCTTTTAGATTTAGCCGAGTTAGAAGTTTATTTGAATGCGACTGCGGCTTCTAATCAGGGAATCAAGCTTGCCGATAAACCGAAAAGTACTTCCGACGTACAAAAATCGACTCCGGAGCTTGTGGAGAAAAGAGCGCGTGTGAAGTACAAGCTTGCCGACAAAAAGGAGTTAGAGGCAAAAGTTCCCTTAAGAGACATTCTTCAGTGGCAAGAAAAAGAGGAAAACTTTGCCAAGTTGAAAAAAGAATTTCCCGATGTGGGTGTTTCCGACGCTAATACTGCGGAAGAAAGAATGAGTGCTCTTGATAAGCTTGCTGACAGACAGCGTTTAAAAGTCGATCAGTATGCGCGATCCCAGATCGTAGCCGCGAATAGGGATTGGGCCAAAAGCGCTCTAGAGGCTTCCCCCGAAAAAGAGTCCGTCATTTCCGTCAGAATGAAAGGGGGCAAAGACCCTTTGATGGGGGTTAAAGACCGTATTGCCTTTATGAAAGCACTTGAGAGCGCCAAAGTTAGCTCACCCTTTACGTTCGTGGGTGAGAATGTGCTTTATCAAATCGAAGTTTTGGACTTAAGTCCTGACTGGGAGCTTGTGACCTTTGAAGATGCTAGAGAAAACGGCAGCCTGGACGAGCTTTTAACCAAAAAACTAGATGCTTTTTACCCCGAAGCGAAAGAAAAAGATGCCAAGAAGTTCAAAAATGCTTCCGGTGCTTATAAGCCCCTATCGGAAGTGAAGCGTGAAGTGGCTGAACTTTGGCTCCAACCCAAGCTGGATCAAATTAAACAAGCGGTGGAAAAAGAGCTTCAAAGCTCCTCGGGACCCCTGTTAATTTCAGAGACGCTTCCCGGTTATCGATTTATCAGCTGGGCGTCGGAAGCCAAAAATGCAAAAGACAAAAGTCTCTATATTGCAGAGGCAATCCCTCCGCAAGAAGATGCTACAAAACTTCCACCTAAAAATAGCTGGAGCAATCAGTTTAAATGGCGAGTGACTGAGCGTGTCTTTCCCCGAAAAAATGGGGGGGATAGCACCCTTAAGACGGAGAAGCTCTTTTCCCTAAATGAAGGAGAGGTCTCCGATCTTTTGACGCCTGCAAATGGCGACATTCAATTTGTTGAAGTGGAGAAAAAGTCATCCGCTCCCGATATGAAAAGGGTAGATGAGGCCATTATCAACTTGCGCCAACTGATTGGAAACGAAACCGAGAGAAGTTTTATGAAGTCGCTTCTTGCCGAGATTAAGGAAAAAAACGGCATCTCCTTTAATTAACGAGATATTTGCATATATCTCGTTGTCTTAAATCTCGATTTAAGGTTTTACCACCGAGCGCACAGAGAACACAGAGAGGGTCCGGTTTACCCACATAGG
>JAGROB010000172.1 GCA_020440465.1 Chlamydiia bacterium | reverse complement strand
GTCCACCAGGTCCACCAGGTCCACCTCATGAGCAAGTTAATTCAACCCCATGGATGTTACAGAAAACTCAAGACCTTTCAACTTGCAAGACTGACATACGACCTTACCGTCCGCTTTTGCAAACGATTTGTAAGCCCCTATAGCCGTACCCATGACCAAATGGTCCAAGCTGCAAGATCGGGGGTCCAAAATATCGCTGAAGGAAGTAAAGCCTCCGCCACCTCCAAAAAAACAGAGATTAAACTTACAAATGTCGCTCGTGCAAGTCTTGAAGAGCTCTTGTGCGACTATGAAGATTATATCCGACATCACAATCTTAACCTTTGGGATCGAAATAATCCAAACAGAGACAATTTAATCCAACAACGATTCCAAACCGCTGATGAAGTATCTATGTGGGTCAAAGAACTACATCAAAAAACTCAGATTCCAGTTCAGGAAATCGCCGCAAATGCAACCTTATCCCTAATTGCCGTAACTTGTGTGCTCCTTAAAAGACAAATCGATGCCCAAGCAAAATCGTTTGAAGTTTACGGGGGTTTTACAGAAAGAATGTATAACACCCGCAAACAAACTAGATTATAATCTTACCTATCTAAAAGTACTTATTGATCGTCAAGCAGAGATTCTGGGTCCAGATGCGGGTTTTGGTGTTAACATAAAGGATGCCGATGTCGGAGTACTCCCCCACAAGATCCGCTCTAAAGGGGGCTGAAAAGTTGTGGCGGTAGTTGCCGGAAAGGGTTGCTGTGTAGTTAAAGTCCACAAACCAGCAGGACGGAAGCGAATAACTTAAACCCAATTGTAAGGAACCTGCCCATACCCACTTGGAAGCCGAAAAACTGACCGGAGTACCCGTCGCATCACGTGGTAGGCCGCTTAAATTGGCAAATCCGAAAGCCTGGTAAATATTCGTTTTGGTTTTAAAGACAGATGGGCCAACCCCGACATAAAAATCAAAATCACAAAGAGACATTCCCATAAAGGCTAAAAAATTAATCATATGAGTGATTTCACTTTGAGCCGACTTGGTGATCACGTTTCCGGTGAATGCTAAAGGCGACGAATTCTCAGGATCTAAAAAACCCGACTGAGGGGTGTCAGTCAGTCTGTTGATAGAGGTGACGCCTAAATATTGATAGCTTGCCTTCAAACCCCAAAAACAATTCGAGCCGTTCATGCGGTTTAAATATCCCGCCTGTATGACCGGTGCCAAAGTGTTCAAGGTTTCGGTTGAGGGAGCCGCAGGACCGCCTGCTTCTCCCGAAGCGATGAGGGTATCGTTTTCATCAAAGACTTCCCCAATTCCTGAGGCACTATAATGCTGTTTGATTCGGACGGTGTTATAACTTGCGCCGAGCCCAAGAAAAAATCCCTCTTGTAAGGAGTCACAACAAATGTCTTCTGCAAAACCTTCTGAAGTGATCACGAAGCATGAAATCAGAGTTATTTGAAAAAACTTTTTCATCGCAATTTTTCTCCTTAAAGTTAGAGAATACATCTAAACAAAAACACAATTTAAGGGTAATCAAAAATTGGTTTTTCATTTTTTTCTTCTCGCTCAAGCTTTAAGTTTTACCCTTCTTGATGTGGTGTTTAATGACCATGAAGAACCAAGCTTGATCAATAGCGTCGACTTTGATCCTACCTCAGAGGTTTTTGCGGCCACGTTTACACACAATCAAGAGGTTCGAATTTATCGGATTCTTGAGGGGAAAATAGCCCTTCAACAAGTGATTCAAAACCCCAAGGGGGAGCTCAAATACCCCCAGCACGCTTTAATTTCCAAAGATGGCAAATGGCTCATCGTCGCCAACTGGGAAGGTCAAACACTTAACGGCTACTCCAAAAAAGGAAGCCAGTTTTCATCGACTCCCAGTTTCAGCACTTCCTTTGGGTTCAAAACCAAACGATTACGCCCCCATGGCATGGCTTTTTCTCCTGACGGCAAGCGGCTTGCTTTAGCTTTCGGCGCCTCTACCATGGATGCTAAGGGTATTGGATTTTACACGTTTGAGGAAAAAAAAGGATTTAAACCCGACTATTATTTAAAACGCCCGGAACTTAAAGAGGGAATCCCGAAAGGGGTGACTTTTTCTCCGGATGGAAAGTCGCTATTAGTCACTATTGCAGATACTCATTGTCTAGTTGTATATGATCTCAATAACCTTAATGAACCCAAGAAAGTGCTTCAAGGACTGTCTCGACCCGAAGATGTTCGATTTTCAGCAGACGGAACTTATTTTGCGGTAACAAACAGCGGCAATAACACGGTCTCTTTTTATAATTGGGAAACCTTTGATCTCAAACATGTCATAGACAACTTAAAAATCCCCCACGGACTTGGCTTTTCTCCCGATGGGCAATCGCTTGTGATCTCGCAGTTTGGGAATGTTGCTTTTTCAAAAAACGGCTACATCGAGTCTTGGGATGAGAAAAGAGAAGAGGGGCTTATTCTCTACAAGATTCAATAAACTCATAAAGCCCTAAAAGCTGCTCTTCCAACAAAAACTGCTTTTCAAATATTTCATGAGCCTGTTTTGCCATTTCCAAAGCTTTTTCCGGGTGTTCTTGAATCCATTTCATGTGGTTATCGATCTGTCTAAAAAGCTCATTCCCTTTAAGCTGCTCATCTACGTATAAAACCGTATCTTTAAAGGTTTTCACTACAAAGGGATTGCGGTCGGAGATAATCACTGCCGAGGCAGAAGCGGCCTCAAAAATTCTCCCTGAGGGTATTTTATGCTTATTATGAGAGTCTGAGTGGAGAACTAAACAGACCCCGGCGTCCGAAATCTTTTGAATAACACTCTCTCCGTCAAAGGGAATCGTCCCCTGAAAAGCACTGCCATAACGGCTTCCCACATTAGGACTGCCGTAGAGACGGGCATAAGGCTTTTCCGCCAGCAAATTTTGAAGGAGTATATACTTTTGATCCTTCAGACGATTTCCCCAGTGACAAATGAAGTAAAAAAGTGCCTTAGGCTCAACTTGTCGATACGGCACATACTGCACCGTGGCGAACCAACCCCGGGGGTAGACTCGATTTGAGTCCCCCTTAAGATCTCGGATCAACGACTGGGTATTTTCATATGTGGTAAGATACCCGGCAAATCCGTAATAACTTTTTGACAAATGGCCGCTTTTATTAAAATAGTGGTGCTCCGGATCGAAAAGCATTAAGTACGATTTCTTCCGTGCTTCTCCTTCCTGTCCGGGTACAAAACTCAAAATCCAGTCAAAAGGTTCATTACTCTTAGATGCGTTATACTCCTCCGTTTTCCAACCCAGCCTTTCGGATGCAATTTTCACTCTTTGGCAAAACTCTTTTTCCCCCCGGAAGTTCATTCCCATGTACAGCCCCACATAAGGAGCATCCGAATATAAAAAAATGGGAATAAATAAACTTATTTGAAACAGGGCTTTTAAAGATCTCATAACTCCCTATTGATTTGATCCATAAAATAAAAATGATCTCCCTTGCGGGAGATCATTAAAGATTAACGGCAGCAAGAGAAAAGATCGTCAAAGTAGTAGTTGACGAAGAAACGTGCTGTCAAAAGAGAGTCGCTGTGTGCGAACGTGTAGCGAGATTCTGAATCGCTTACAAGGCTACGGTTGGTTCTGTCGAAGGTTAAATATAGCGCTTCAGCACCCATCGTGATGTTATCGCAAAGGCAGTATTCAGCGCCCATCCCGACAACCCAGCCCCAACGGCATTTATTGAAAGATTTGCCCTCTTCATCGTCTCTCCAAGAAGTCTTGAATTTTGCGACGGCAGCTCCCCCTGTGATGTATAGTTGAGCGTTGCAAAGGGTAAGACCTGCTTTAGCTCTCATGGTAGAATACCATCTGACATCATGTTTAATATAGTTATCGTCTCCCTCATCGTTCGGCTCATCTCTCATTTTGTGACTAATGGTCGCACCGTCGAAGTCAGCAATAAAGCCAAAAATGGCACTATCGCAAACCTTGTTATAACCCACTTGAAGACCGCCCGTAAAAGCTGTGTCGATGTTGGTCCAACCGGAATTATCTGTCAAAAACCCGTCTAAATCGTTTCTGTGGGCCGTGTGGCTGATTACACCCAAATTGGCACCGGCATACATCCCGTCAAAACAACTCTGAGGTTGGCAGCAATCATCGTATCCGCCGGCATTTAAATTACCTGTGAGTAGTCCCGTTAGAGCTAAAGTCAATGTTAGAATGTGCTTTCGCATCTCGTTTCTCCTTATTTCGTTGAAAGTTACCGCAAATCCCCCAAAGGATTAACAAGAACAAATTATTATATCAAATAAAAAAAGGAATTTGACTCGATTTTTTATGAGCACACTCAATTTTTTCGAAAACTCTGTGTTGATTACAAACACCGATTTTGCTTTCAATTAAAAGTAGCCGCTTAAGCCCACTGTAATTCCCTGCATCCAGAAAGAACTTTTTCTATTAAAGCGTCTGGGGTAAATCGAGTCATCGAGTTCGTTCAAATTGCGATCGATTTGCTTACCGGCTAAATAAACACGTGGCCAGTAAAGAATGGCATAGCCGACAGAGACTTCCAAGTTCTTGCAGATTTGATAGCTAAATTTGGCATCCAATTCCAAAACGGTGGTGAAAAAGTCCTTTTGGCATGTCCCTCTGTTTGAGTCTTGCACAAATCCAACAAAATCAACCGCTTCTCCGGTATCCCCAAATCCTTCTATGGAAACTTTAGAGCGCATCGCGCCAAAGCTGAATTTTCCGATTATCGAGGCTCCGTAAGGTCCACAACCCCATCTTCCCCCGAGTCCAATCAACCCCCCGTCAAACAGATTATCACAAGAAAAGCGGTTTTTAATACTTATTGACTCTTCTTGAATAAGCCCGCTGCTGGAAGCGTTTAACTCAACAAAATCATCGACACAAAAATGTTGATACCCCAAAAGACAGATGAAGTTAACGCCCCGATTGCAGCCTAAATCATAGTTTAAGGCCGCGTGAGCTCCCCAAACCCGATTCTCCCGCTTGGCGGAAGCTTCCCCTTGCTGTGTATCCTCTAATGCGATAAGCAAGGTCTGTTCAGTCTG
>JAGROB010000171.1 GCA_020440465.1 Chlamydiia bacterium | reverse complement strand
TCAATATTTTAGTTGGATAGATTCTATTTTATGGGAATAAGTCATACCTTTCAACAATTATAAAAACACTATCTCTAAAAAAATAGACTTTAAAATTGGCAATTGATTTATAGAACTATGTTAAGAAAGATTTTTTTAAAAACACAAATGGAGATCAAAATGATACGTTTATCAAAAAAGGGGGCACTTTTAAGCCTCTTGGCTCTTTTATCCTTGGGAGTCACGAACTCCTCATTGTCAGCACAAGAGTGCTGCGACCCTTGTAATAGCAGCCGGCTTTATATCGGAGCATTTGGAGGGGGGATTTATTCCGATTCAACACACGCCTACCAAATGGGGACAGCTTTTTTTACAGAAGCTAATGGCGGCCCTCTTGCCGTTTATGCTCATGGGGATACTAAGTCCACTTCAGCGGGATTTGGCGGCGTCCAGGTGGGATATGAACTGTCACAGTGCCCCATGAACCTTGGATGCTCTAACTTTTCGATTAGCCCAGCTTTTGAAGTGGAAGCTTTCTGGTATAAGCACACTAAAAAGGGACACCTGATAAACACTACCGATCGACTCCCCGAACACGATTTTTTAGACACCTTCCCTATGCATACAGGGGTTTATCTTGCGAATGTCGTCCTTTCTTTCAACACAGATTGCATGGGAGGATTTACTCCGTATATCGGTGGGGGGATAGGAGCCGCCCGCATCTCTATCAAAAATGCTGACTCGCTTCAAACCGATCCTCCTGAAGAGGATGTAAACCACTTTAATTCATTAAGAAACGACTCTTCTTGGGCGTTCGCAGCACAAGCTAAAGTTGGGATTAGGTACAATATTTGCCAGTCCTTCCATGTTTTCGGCGAGTATCGCTACTTATTCATCGACTCCAGCAACTACATCTTCGGATCGACAGTCTATGATGACCACGCTCCCACAAGCCCATGGAATGTTAAGGTGCAAAACCTCCATTCCAACGCCTTCGTCTTTGGAATTCAGTACGATCTGTAACTTAAACCTTCGCACGGCAGAAATGCCGTGCGTTTTTTCCCCGATCTATAAGAGCCGAAATAGGAGGCTCAAGTTTTTTAAGCTATCTTGAAGGGGCCGTGATGTCCATAGGGAAATGGGGAGTCAGGGTCAAGCCTCCCTTGAACATCGGCAAGATACTTCTTCAAATTATCGAAAGAAATCTTGTAGACTTTTTGTTTTGAAAGATCTTGAGGGTCGCTTGGATCGACCGGGTCGATAAAAAAGACGTTCACTTTATCCTGTACCTTTTTTGCCCCCACAATCACTACATTGTGACCCACGATGACGTTTTCGATCCTTTTGGCTCCAACTTTCCAAGCCCACACCTTTCGACCGGCAAAATCGTCCACCACTTCGATCGGCGAGTCCACATAAACCTCCCGACCTAATTGCCCTCCGACAAGCATCGGGCCATTTTCTTTGAGCGTCCGAATTAAGGCCTCTCCCCCATCTTTGGGTCGCCAGGTCGCTTTTTTAAGCCCGTACTTATCGGCAACAAAACGTCTAAAAAAACCCTCTCCATAGCTTGCCTTTAGATTCGCTTCCAGCCTATCCGATGTTGGGGAGTCACGGTCAAATTCTCTGGCTTCATAGAGCGCTTTGATATCTTGGCCTTGCGAACTTAAAAACTGCGCTGTGAGCTCTACTCTTTTTCCGTACTGCTCTTTAAGCATAAACCCGTACATATTCGAAGAGGTGGGATCGTTTAAAAACTTTCTCAAAAAGGGGATCAAACTCGGCTTCCCCTCAAGCATCTCCGGAGACTCTGTTAACTTGAGGACTTGAAAATCATTCCGGGAAAATTGCTCAACCAAAGTTTTATCAAAAGACTCTAATGCTTGACGTCCGACCTCCGTTCCCAGCTGACCGCATATAGCCGGCAAAGTGGATTCGTGACGAATTTTTGCTTTTCTAAGCTCCGAAACCCTATTTTCCAAATCCCTTAGCTCGCTATCGGGACCCGCTTTTCCGACTCTGGGTCGAATCCTATTCAACGCGTAAAACCAACAGGTATTTTCACGGTAGGCTGTTTGAAATACGCGCTCTCTTGTGTCGAGCCCTTCGGGCTTTGGCACCTTAGGATCGGGCTTTCCAGGGAAAGGAAGGGCAAAAAACCCCTCGTCGTTGCTTTTAAACACATTTAAAGGAAGTAAACTCATAATCACCTTGTTGTATTTTCCGAAAGGGTCTTCATTAACACGTGACTCGCCCATCCATATGGATATGTTTTTGTAAATTCTCAAAAGAGATTTTGTAAATTTTCCGGGAGCCTAAATCGGCTGCATCGAACAGGAATACTTGCGCTTTATCCTTTAAGATTTTAACGCCGATCAGATACACGCCGTAAACCACTGAGAGATTTTCCGCCCTTTTAGCACCCACCTTCCACGCCCACACTTTCTCCTGGGCAAAATCATCTATTACCTCAATCGGGGCATCAAGATAAGCTTTTGGCCCAAAAGCCCCCCTTACCAATGAAGGCCCGCCTGCCAAGAGCTGTTTAGCTAGTGATTCGGCACTTTGAGATGGATTCCAGCTTAATGAGGACGCCCCGTTGGGAGCAGGGTGAGTTTTTGGCAAAATGCTTGGGAGAAAAAAGACCCCATCATCCCCTTTCTTTATAAGTTTGCAGGGCAACTCAAAAGCCGCTTCTTTAGAAAAATGTCCCGTCAGTGCATAAGGGCCGGGGGCAGGTTGCCTATCACCTGCTACATTAAAAACGTGTTTTCTCAGACAATCATAAGAAATAACGTATACGAACCTATCCAACTAAATCACCT
>JAGROB010000170.1 GCA_020440465.1 Chlamydiia bacterium | reverse complement strand
CGCTTGCAAGACGCCAGCCGATCTCGGTCGTCGGACGATCCAAAAAATTAACGGGGTTAATCCCGATGATTCCGATAAACTCCCCCTTCTCCTTCAGCTCCGCCGCGAAAAAGCCCCATCCCCGCTCCTCAATTCCCTTTTGGATTCTTTCAGCCTGTGCATTGCTTTCTTCTTTCGTCATCAGGCCCGGAAAAAACTCCATCACCTTGGGATCAGCATTCATTTGGGCATAAGAGAGCTTGTCTCCCTCTTTCCAGAGTCTTAAAATCAGCCTTTTCGTTGAAATCATGCAAAAGACTATGCCAGATTAGCTAAAAACTTGTCAGCCGTTTTAAGGTGGGACTTCAGTTTTTTTTCATCCATTTTGGCAAGCATATTAACCATGAAGCCGGAACGGGGGTTTTCTTTAAAAACTTTATTATGCTCATACACAAACCGCCAGTAAAGGCCATCCCAGATGTCGCACCACTCCCCCGTCTCAAAATCGGTCATTTTCTTAAGGTAGTTTGAGCCGGAGATATACGGCTTGGTTACGATCATCCCCCCGTCGGCATACTCCCCCATGCCGTAGACATTGGGGACCATTACCCAGTCGTAGGCGTCGATAAAAAGCTCCATAAACCACTTGTAGACATCATCGGGGTTGATTTCACACAGTAGCATGAAGTTGGCAGCGACCATCAGCCGCTCGATATGGTTCAAGTAAGACGTATCCATCACCTTCTGAACGATATTATCGATCGGGACAATCCCCGTCTGCCCCGTCCAAAAACTTTTGGGAAGAGCACGTTTAAAGCCCCAGAAATTCTTCGTCCGCTCCTCTCCCCCTACCTTTTCGTATACACCCCGGACAAACTCTCTCCACCCTAAAATCTGCCGGACAAAACCTTCCAGGCTGTTCATCGGGATTTTATGGCGGGCGGCGTATCGACACGCTTTTTCCACCACATCTTGCGGCAATAAAAGCCCCGCGTTGATCAGCGGGCTCAAAAGAGAGTGAAATAGAAACGACTGCTTTTTCGTGATCGCATCCTGATAGGGGCCATATTGTGAAAAACGCTCCTCTAAGAACTTCTCAAACCACTTTTGAGCCTGCTCATGATCGATGGGATAGAAAAAGTTCTTGTCGCTTCCCCAGTTTTTTGAGAAGTGTTTCTCCACATACTCTTTGGCTTCCTTTACTTCTGCCTTTTGGTTCGGCATCGGAAGATCGGGGAGATCGAGCCCCTTCGGCAACTTCTTTCGATTTTCCGTGTCGAAGCTGTACTTGCCCCCCTTCGGCTTATCCCCGTCCATCAGGATATCGAAGTGCTTTCTTTGCTTTTGATAGAAGCTTGCCATGAAAAGCTTATCTTCTTGAAACTCCCCCTTCTCCAGATAAAATCCGGGGCTGGGCAAAGCTTTTAGCTTCCCTTTAAGCTGCTTAATTTTCTTCTCGAGCCAGTCGTCTACGACATCGAAATAAAGAATCTCATCAGCCTTAACCTGCTTTTTCAAGTCGGCGTCCATAAAGTCTAAGTACTTAACTTTAAACCCTTTGGTTTCAATTCGCTTTTGAAACGCTTTCATAGACGCGCGGTGAAAGATCAGCTTTTTCTTGTGAAAGGAAAACTGCGTAAAAAAAAGGGGCTCTTCAACCAAATAAATTTCGGTCTCTTTATCTTGCTCCAAAACCGCTTCAAAAAGCTGGTGGGGAAAAACAAGAAAAGCTTTAGACATCCACTTCTTCCCCCAGACTCGGGATTTTGGAATTCCACCCTTTCAAACTTTTAAGCTTTTCCTGAAAGGCTTCTGACTGAGACGGCTCTCCGTGAACCAGATATAGATGCTCCGGTGCATCTGTAAGATCGTCAAGCCATGATAAAAGCCCCTCCTGATCGGCGTGGGCGGAAAGTCCCTCCAGCTGCTCTAAGCGCATGTTGATCGGGATCATCCGCCCGTAAATTTTAAGCTCTTTCGCACCGTGTAAAAGATCCCTTCCCCGTGTCCCCTCTGCCTGATAGCCGGCCAAAACCAGCGAGTCAGCCTCGTTCGGGCCCCTTTCTTCCAGATAGTTCAAAATCCGCCCCCCTGTGAGCATCCCGGCGCCCGCGATCACGATCCTTGGGGTGGGGTTCTCTCTGATTTGAAGGGTCTCTTTGTAGCTGGAGACGATATGAAACAGCCCGCACATTTCCTTGCACTCTTCGTCGGAAAGCTTGTGCCAGGCATGCGCCTCTTTAAAAAGTCGAACGACACTTGCCCCCATGGGACTGTCAAGCACCATCGGCAACTTGGGGATTTTCCCCTGTTTATAAAGCTGCCACAAGACGTACATCAAAAGCTGCGCCCTTTCGACGGCAAAGCTTGCGATAAACACCGACCCTTTCTTTTCGTAAGTCTCTTTGACGATCCTTTCAAGTTCGGGAAAAACGGACGCTTCATCCAGATGCTTTCTTCCGCCGTAGGTCGTTTCGATAAGCATCAAATCAGCTTGTTTCGGCTTTTTCGGGGGGTAGAGCAAATAATCTTCTTCCCGTCCGATATCGCCCGAAAAAACGAGCGTCTTTTGGGGCGTTTTGATTTCGATAAAACAAGAGCCTAAAATATGGCCATTGTAAAAAAAGTTAGCTTTAAGTCCGCGGTCTAGCTCAAGCTCCTCTTCTGCTTCGACCCCCTTAAACAGCCGAATCGTGGCTTTTGCGTCATCCAGATCGTAGAGCGGCTTGGCGGGCTTGTGTTTGGAATACCCTTCCCGATTAGCTCTTTCAGCCTCCTCCTCTTGAATTTCCGCCGAGTCTTTTAAAATAATCCCTGCGATCTCAAGCGTTGGCCGCGTGCCGTAAATCTTTCCCTTGAACCCCAGTTTCACAAGACGGGGCAAATACCCCACATGATCCAAATGACCATGCGTCAGTAAAATCGCGTCGATCGTCTCCGGGTCTACAGGGGGCTTTTCCCAGTTCAAAAGCCTAAGTGCTTTCAGCCCCTGAAACAGTCCGCAGTCGATCAAGATCCGCTTATGCGCTGTTTCAAGTAAATATTTGGAGCCGGTCACAGTGCCGGCTGCCCCTAAAAATTTAAGTTTCATAAATTAATTTTGAATTTACCAGAAATTGGACTTTATGTTTAGAAGTTGCTATGATAGGAACGTATGATTCCTGAAAGTTTAGCTGTACGTCCAACTTCCGGACTAAAAAAATTTTTACAGTTTCTTTTACGCTTCTTCTTCGTACAGAAAGGCGCGGAAGGCTATCGAACGTTTCACGGCGTCTTTTTACCCAGTTTTTTGTCAATCGTCGGAGTTATTCTTTATTTGAGACTTGGCTTCATCATCGGGGAAGTCGGTATTTTTGTGACCGCCTCGATCATCTGCCTTGCGACGCTAATTACTCTGATCACCGCCTTTTCGATCTCCGCCACATCAACCAACATGAAGGTCGAAAACGGGGGCGCATACTATATTATTTCCCGCTCTTTCGGAAAAGTGATCGGCTCGGCGGTGGGACTCCCCCTTTATTGCGCGCAAGCTGTCGGAATCGCTTTTTACACTATGGGTTTGGCCGAAGCAATTCAGTATTTAGCTCCCACAATCGATTTAAATGTGCTCGAATTTTCCGTTTTGGGATGCTTGGGAGTAATCTCCATGCTTTCTACCACGATGGTTTTAAGAGCACAGTTTTTAATCTTTTTGATCGTTATTGCTTCCCTGATATCTTTTTACCTGGGAATGGACACCTCTCAAATCCCCGCCCCAACTCTTTCGGAAATCCCCCGCATGGGCTACTGGGCGGCGTTTGCTCTTTTCTTCCCTGCCGTTACCGGCTTAGAGTCGGGAATTTCGATGTCGGGGGAGCTTAAAAACCCCAGAAAATCACTTCCGCTCGGCACCATTTCGGCAGTTTTTTGCGCACTGGGAATCTATCTTTCGGCCGCTTACTTACTATGGTCAAAAGTCCCCCGTAGCGTGCTTGTAGAAGACTCGATGATTATGGTTACGTTAGCGTGGAGCTTTCCGTTGATCATTATGGGACTTTTTGGCGCGATCTTATCCAGCGCACTTAGTGCCATCATCGCAGCTCCCAGAACCCTTCAAGCCATCGCCATGGACGGCGTCGTTCCCAGGCTTGTCGGAAGAGAGTTCGGTAAAAGCCAAGAACCGCGAATTGCCAGCGCAATCACGATGGTGATCGCCGCAACGTGCCTTTATCTCGGGGATTTAAACTTCATTGCGCCGATTTTAACGATGTTCTTCTTGATCTGCTACGGCATGTTAAATCTGGCCGCGGGTCTTGAGAGCTTAATGAACAACCCCAGCTGGCGCCCGACGATTGCTATTCCCGCCTCCATTTCGTTAATCGGAGCAAGCCTTTGCATCATGACGATGCTCTTGATTGACGCAAGTTACACGATGATGGCCGGCTTTGCCGTAATAGCGCTTTACTTTGTGGTGCAAAGGCGAGAGACAAGAGAGCTTGACGACATCCGGCAAGGCGTGATGATTTACTTCATGAGAAAAGTGATCTACCGCTTAGCGGACGCCACCGTCTCTCCCCGCTCTTGGAGACCGCATGTACTGGCGTTTTCGAAAACCTTAACGCCTCAGCCTGCTTTACTCGATTTCACCTCTCAGGTTACCGGGGGAAAAGGGTTTTTGACCCTGGCTCACTGCTATCAGGGGGAGCAAGACGTCGCCTCCGTAGGTAAGATGAAAGCTATGATCAAGCAGACGCTTAAAAACCAAAATATCGAGTCGCTTGTCGAAGTGATCAAAGAGCCCGATATGGCGAGCGGCTTCAGAAACATGGTGGAGACTTATGGCCTTAATCCTTTAAGACCCAACACTGTGGTTTTAAAAATCGAAGAAGAAACCCTGGATGAAACCTGGATCGCTGAAATCGCGAAAGCAACCTACGACTCCCGAAAAAACATGGTTTTACTTGTCGAGCCGGAGAATTCCAACCCGCCCCTTTGCAAGCACATCGATATTTGGTGGGATGATGAGCTAAGAGAGAGCAATGATTTAATGATTATCATGGCTTTGATGTATGGAAAATCATCGAAAAAACGCCGAATCCAGATCAATTTAAACAGCATTGTAAAAGATGAAATCTCGCGAAAAAACCGTCAAGAACATCTTCAAAGTCTCTTAGCTAAAAACCGCTTGGATATTAGAAAAAATGTCTACGTTTCCGACAAGACATCCGAAGGCGCTTTGATTACGGAGTTTTCCGATGAAAGCGGAATGGTCTTCATGCCCATACGCCCCCAAGCGGAGGACGAAACGGCAGAAACTTATCTGTCCTACTTAAAAGCGGTCCTACAAAAAACAGGACGAAAAAAAATGGCCGGCCTGTTTTTAGCTACAGAAGACATTGAATTCGATGCCATTATCCGCTCGATGAAATGAAGTTTGTCCAGTCCGATCCCCCTACAAGAGAAGAAGAGCTGATTCTTTACACGGGACTTTATGAACAGTCTAAAGCCAAAAAGGGGTTAAAGCCGTTAGAAAGCTTTGGAATCTTTATCAAAGACGATGACGATAAGCTTTTAGGGGGTATTACGGGGGTAAGACTTTATGGATGCTGTCACATCGATACCCTGTGGTTGAAGCCGGATCTAAGAGGTCAGGGACTGGGACGAAAGCTGGTCGACAAAGCGCTTTCGCAAGCTAAAGATCACGGTTGCACGTTCAGTACGGTCCACACCATGGATTTTGAAGCGCGCCCTTTTTATGAATCGCTGGGCTTTCACGTGGAGTACGAGCGCACAGGGTATGAGAAAGATAGCGTGATGTACTTGCTCAGAAAAGAGCTGACGGAATAATGGACGGGAATGGACAGCGACAAAATGGATAACACCAGAGTGGACATGGGATAAGCCTCGTTGTTCAAGACGAGAGACATTCGTTTAACTGTTAATTGTTTTCACAACTTAAGTCCATTCTGCTGTTGTCTATTTTGCCGCTGCCCATTCCCGTCCATCAGTCCATAATCCCCTTGAACACAAAACCCCCTATCGTCTACCCATAGGGTATGACAAAAAAGAAGACCCCCAAACCCTCTTTGGTGATTCGCAACGCGAAAATCTCCGATATTCCACAGATAAGAGCTTTATCTAGAAAGGTTTACGGAGAAGAGGACGCTTATCACCCCTCTGAAATTCGGGGGCAGATCAACCACTTTCCCGAAGGGCAGTTTGTTGCGGTCTATCAAGACAAGATTGTCGGCTACTGCTCTTCGATCATCGTTCAAGAAGCGCAAGCCCTTTCCGATCACACCTGGATATCGATCTCCGGCGGTGGCTACGGTACGACCCACAATCCCAACGGCGATTTTTTATACGGGCTGGAAGTCTTTGTCGATCCCGACTGCCGAAGAATGAGAATCGGGGAAAGATTCTATCAGTCCCGAAAAAAATTATGTAAGTTCTATAGGCTTAAAGGAATCGTTTTTGCCGGAAGAATGCCCCTGCTAAGAAAGAAGATCAAAAAAGTCCGCTCTCCCGAAAAATATCTGGAAGAGGTCTTGGAGAAAAAGATCAACGACCCCGTCGTAAACTTTCAAAGACGCCAGGGCTTCGAGGTCGTCCGCATTTTAAAAGACTATCTTCCCACTGACAGAGACTCGATGGGGCATGCCATCCAGATGGTCTGGCGAAACCCGGAAGAGTCAACCGACGAGTCCAAAGCAAAAAAACCGCATCATAAAGAGAACAATATCCGTGTCGCGGCCGTCCAGTATATGCAGCGTCAGATTCACTCGTTTGAAGAGTTCAAAAAAATGATTACCTACTTCGTAAACGTGGTTTCCGATTACCAAAGCGACTTTGTTCTGTTCCCCGAAATGTTTACGCTTCAGCTTTTGTCGATCGAAAGTGAAAAGCTTTCGCCCGAAGACTCTATTCTAAAGCTTACGGAATATACCGCCCGCTTAAAAACGTTCTTTAAAAAGCTTGCGATCGAGTACAACGTCAATATCATTGCCGGATCCACCCCTGTTAAAGTCAAAGACGATAAGATCAACAACGTCAGCTACATCTTTTTAAGAAACGGAGAAGTGCACGAGCAGCCAAAGATCCACCCTACCCCGGATGAAAAGTACTGGTGGAACGTAAGCGGCGGAAATGATCTGGTTCCGATTGAAACCGACTGCGGCACAATCGGGGTATTAATTTGCTACGACTCGGAATTTCCGGAGCTCGCCCGCCACTTGGTCGATCAGGGTGCCAATATTTTATTTGTCCCCTTCTGTACGGACGAAAGGCAAGCCTACTTAAGAGTCCGCTATTGCAGCCATGCAAGAGCCGTCGAAAACCAGTGCTATGTCGTCTTGGCCGGAAATGTCGGCAACTTGCCCCAAGTACGAAATATGGACATCCAGTATGGCCAAAGCTGTATCTTAACCCCGTGCGACTTTGTCTTTTCCAGAGACGGCATCGCCGCCGACTCCACCCCTAACGTCGAAACGGTGATCTTTGCCGACTTAAGACTGGAAAACCTGTATGAATCACGCCTTTCGGGCACGGTGATCAACTTTGCCGACCGCCGCCATGACCTGTTCAAGGTCGTCTGGCACAAGACAAAAAAATAACAGGATAGGCAGGATCGCTCGC
>JAGROB010000169.1 GCA_020440465.1 Chlamydiia bacterium | reverse complement strand
CGTTGAGGAAATAGGGGAAATGTGGCAAAACTAAGAAGATGAACGAGACGGGAGAAAACTTAGCCTTAGCGCTTGAAAACGAAACTAAAAAGTTCGAAGAGTGTTATCTATGGTTTAAAAAAGCTTTTTCCGTTCATTTCTTTAACGAAATCTCCGAAGAAAATCTGATTTTAACCACCCATAATCTGATGGCCTTTGATCTGCAAAATTACTTTTGCACGATCCACTTAAAAAAATTGGCCATTGTGATGTGCTTAGACTCTCCAGATGCTGACTTAAGAATCTTAGAGAACTTTCAAGAGTTCGGTATTAAGAACTACATTACCTTTGTCTCCTCCATCCCTCCCCCGTTCATGGGTATTGAAGCCAATATGAGAATTGGCTTCATCTACTTTACAGATATGCCGGGCTTCGAGGAACACCACCATCCACCCGAATCAGTCGACGTCTTAAAAAAAGAGCTAAAAGCAAGAAACCCCCAAATCACCGAATCAGCCATCGAACATCTGATTGCGGGTTTCAACCCCAGCTTTTTAAAAACTTTGTCTCATGAGCGGCTTATCCTAGCCCTTGACATGTACTTTAGGGCCACCACAAGAGACCGCTGCCAATACGAAGTGCGCACTCAAGAAGATTGGAAAGAGACAGGAAAGCCCTCCCTTCAAATCGTCTTGGCCTGGAAAAACACCCCGAAGTACAACTTCTTATACCGATTGGCCCACACGATTTATCGCAACGGGCTGGTGATGAAAGGAGTTAACGCGACCTATATCAACCCCTATTCTAAAGAAAGCATCCTTGTCATGTCCTTAGCGCTTCATGGAGCCAACGGACAAGCTGCTTGGGATGCGGCCGATATCCCCGAATTTTTACGGGAGTTTGCGACGGTCAAGTACTTTGCCACGTTTGATATCTTTGAAAAACGACTCATCTCAAAAGGACTTATCACGGGTACAATGGGAAACTTTTTCCGTGCCATGAATGATTTTGTCCATCAAACGCTCGTCCATGTCGACATGAACCTTTATACCCATGAACATGTTGAAGAAGCGCTTGTGAGTCATCCCGAGCTATCGGAGCGGATAGGACATCTTGTAGAGCTTAAATTCCATCCGAAAAAACATGATTTTGAACAATATTTAGAAGAAAGAGAGGCTTTATTATCCGATATCATCCGCTTGGATACCGGCAACGAAGAAGTGGATAACCGCCGGAAGAATGTTCTTATACAGTCTGTAAACATGATCCACTTTTGTTTAAAGACCAATCTCTTCCGAAAGAATTATACAGCATTAAGCTTTCGAATGGATCCGAAATATTTGGACGAGATTCCATTTGACCGAACGGAAAAGTTTCCCGTTTTGCCTTACGCTATCTTCTTTATCAAGGGCATGCATTACTTCGGCTTTCATATCCGCTTTAGAAACTTGTCAAGAGGTGGACTAAGGACGGTTTACTTAAAAAAGCCTGAGCGAATGATTACGGAAAGAAACCAGATCTTTACCGAATGCTACAATCTGGCTTTAACCCAGCAAAAGAAAAACAAAGATATCCCCGAAGGGGGAGCTAAAGGGATTATTTTCTTAAAGCCGTATGAAAGGCTTATCAACGAGATCGATATTTTAAGAAAAGAGCTTGCAGCCTCCGGGATAGAGCCGTCTAAGCAAAGAGAAGAAGTTGAGCGCTTCGAAGAGGAACAAAAACTTGAGTACCTTCACCAGACACAGCGCTCATTTGTTGAGACACTCATTATGCTGGTCAATTGCGACCCTGACGGTACACTTCGAGTAAAAGATGTTGTCGACTACTGGAAGAAACCCGAATATCTTTATCTTGGCCCCGACGAGAACATGCACGATCAAATGATTGACTGGATTGCGTCTCTTAGCAAAAAATACGACTACAAGCCGGGCTCCAGCTTTATTTCGGGCAAGCCGAAAACCGGTATCAACCACAAAGAATACGGTGTCACCTCACACGGGGTCAATGTCTACTGTGAAGCGCTCTTAAAATATCAAGGAATCGACCCTGAAAAAGAGCCTTTCACGGTAAAAATCTCCGGCGGACCCGATGGAGACGTTGCCGGCAATGAGATTTTAAATCTGCATAAATATTACCCTAAAACAGCCAAACTTATTGCCCTTACCGATGTTTCAGGGACGATTTACGATCCTGAAGGGTTGGATTTAAAGCTTTTAAGCACTTTCTTTAAAGAAAACAAACCGATCCGCCACTACCCTCCCGAGAAACTTCACGACGATGGATTTTTGTTAGACAAAGATTCCCGCCGTCAAGAAACAGCTTTATCCTTCCAGACGCTTCTTTGGAGAAAAGAAGACGGCAAAACGGTCGAAGAATGGCTTTCGGGAAGCGAGATGAACACGCTATACAAGAATAATCTGAATAGCATCCATGCCGATATCTTTATCCCTGCCGGCGGCCGCCCAAGAACGCTGAATGAAAACAACGTCGATGAGTTTTTAGATGAAACGGGCAAGCCGACTTCCTTTTTGGTGGTTGAGGGTGCCAACCTTTACATGACGCAAAAAGCAAGAGATGAACTTGAAATTTTGGGCGTCCTTATCATTAAAGACTCCTCCGCTAATAAAACGGGCGTAATTTGCTCTTCCTTCGAGGTGTTATCGGGACTGACATTGGGCGATGAGAAGTTCGTCGAAAATAAACCCACGCTTGTGAAAGAGATTTTAGAGAGGCTGTCGTCTTGCGCGGAAGCGGAAGCGAACCTCATGTTAAAAACCCACAAAGAGACGGGGATTCCCCTAACCGTGATCTCTGACAAAATTTCCGAAAGAATCAATTTGTTCAACGATCAGATCAGCGAATACCTTGAGCCGATTACGCTTCCGGACGATCCGGATGATCCGTTGATCCGAGCCTTTTTAGATTATTGTCTTCCAACGTTGAGGGATAAGTTTCAAAAAGAGCTACTTCAAAACATCCCCTCCTCTCACAAAAAAGCAGTTATCGCCTGCCATCTTTCCGCCTCCTTAGTCTACAAAAAGGGGCTCGACTGGTTCCCCAGCATCGTGGACATCCTGCCGCTCATTTTACGAGAAGCGGGTTGAAGAGCGCTTTTAGCGTACTAAAAATTTAAACGGGATCTCTTTCAAACTTCCTGTAAAAAAGCTGTTCTATCAGTCGTCTGACCATACTGCTTTCATACTGATAATCCGAACCTTTAGGAATATAGAACGTCATAAGTCTTTGCAATACCTCCGGCTTATTCTTAAGAAGAAATAATGCGCGTTCGACTACAGCTGTCATTTCATCGGCTCCCCCTTCACCGGGGATTATGGCAGATATATCTTTGCTAAGCTGAAGAAGAGCCAAATGTTCATTTGGCTCTTCCATATATCTTTTGTAAGCGTTTTCAAGATTGAGATCTATTTTTTTCAATTCATTTGCATCCACACGAAGCCACTCTTTCCATTCTTCCTGAGATACCTCGCTTTGAAAACCTTCTAGTAGCTCAGGAACGATTTTGTAAAAGCTCTGAAGTAAATCCTCGTCTTCATTATCTAAATTAAGCTTTGATAAGGGATGATTAGAAAGAGCCGCCTTATCTTCATGTAAATCTTTAAAATACTCCACATGAGCTCGAATTTGATCGGCCTTTTTTTTGGGATTTTGGAGGGCATTTAGCCTGCCTTCTTGTCTCTTAATCCTAATCTCAGCATCATGAATATAGCCTTTACGGTTTTCATTAAACTTTTTGACTAAGGCATTCGGACTTCGATGCACGCGTCTAAAAACAGATCCGACTCTTACTATAAGAGAAGGAACAAATATTTGTTTAAGATCAGCGGATAGGCGTTTTAAGGCTTCATTTCCCACATCACTTTCGTAAAACCCCAAAATACTTCCAATTCTTGCTTCAGACAGATCCATGATTGTGGGTCGATTATTTTCAGCCCTATCTAAAAGAGCTTGTTCTTCAGGTGTTAACTCAATCCCCTGCTCTCTTACAAGATGACGTATCTGCAGGACATAGTCCTGATCAACAAAATCACGATTTACATGACTGGGATCTTTCTGAAACCACTCATACAAAGTTAAAGAAGGTTTGGGTTTATTTTTTTTAAAACTTACATCCTCTATAGTTTTATTTAAATCAACTTTAATTCTTTCAACTAAATCAACAAGATCCTCTTTTATTTTAAAATCTTTAATAAAATTTGCATGGGTTCCCATGCTAGAAAACGCTTGGACGGCATCGCTTACCCTCTGAACCCTTACCTTGTCTTCTGCCTTTTGTCGAGAAGAGCGTTGTAAACGATGAATCCATGAGCCCTCCCCTCTTTTTTTTTCTGCTAAACATCTTATTCTTAGCTCATGAAGCTCTTGAACTGTCGGTGTTTCACTTAATTTTACTTGAAAGACTTCATCCGCTATATCACGTAGAACGGCAATTTCTACCTCATTGGCAAACTGGAGTTTTAAGCGCTCTAGAGCCTCTAGCTCACTTTTAGCTTCTGCAGCAAGATGAAAGGCGACCAGGGTATCTGAAGTAAAATAATCTAATGGTTGAGTCATAAATTTCCCCTTAATTAATGAGACTACACAGCAAAAAGCGGGCCAAACGGAGAGTTTTTCAAAAAAATTATCAACTTTTTGGGGAATTTGCTAAGTTTGGAGCATAGGAAAATTTTACTTATCAGCACTTGACATTATAGAGTGCTAAGTTTTATTATGGAGGTATATGAAAGCTGTAGAGTCATCCAAAGGCAAGCCGTCCGCTAAGAGCGAAAGGGAGAGAAAAGTCCTTTTCGGGCTGATCGAACAGTACATCAAGACGGGCCGGGCTGTGGGATCGCAGACTTTGCAAGAATCGGGGTTTGAGGAACTTTCTTCCGCCACCATCCGAAACTATTTTGCCCACCTGGAAGAAGAGGGATACTTAGAACAGCAACATACCTCCGGTGGCAGAATCCCCACCCAAAAAGCATGGCGCCTTTTTGCCGACGAGAAACTCGATCAGGGCATTTTGGGGGTCAAAGCAGAAGAAATTTTATCCCGCTACGCCCAAATTGAGACCAAAGAAGTGGTCGCCCAAATGCAAAAATTAGCAGAAGAGCTTTCACGCTTAAGCTCTTGCGCGATCTTCTTATCGGCTCCCCGCTTTGACCAAGACACCATTTTAGACGTTAAAGTGGTTCAAATTGATACCGGTCGACTTTTGGTGGTGCTTATTACCGATTTTGGCTCCATCCATACCGAAACGCTTTTCGTCGACGGGACGATCCATTCCTTTGGGGCTAAACGGATTGAATCTTACTTTAGATCGCGTCTTTTCAACTTGGAAAAGCCCGATAATTTAGAGCCTGAGGAAGAAGAGGCCGCCAAACGCTTTTATAACGAGGTCATGGTCCGCTATTTGGTGAGCTACTCCCACTTTTTAGAAGAAGAAGTGTTTAAAACCGGGTTTTCGAATCTTTTAAACTTTCAAGAATTTCACGACCCTGCCGTTTTATCGCGATCCCTTTCGCTATTTGAAAACCAGCATACCTTAAGACTTTTATTAAGAGACGCGATAAGCCACGACACACTCAAAGTTTGGATCGGAGAAGAACTCGCCCCCTTAGCCCACAACACCGAAGACTTGGCATTTGTTGCTATGCCCTACAAAATTCACAACCAAGTTTGCGGGGTAATCGCCTTATTGGGTCCTACGCGCTTATCCTATCCCCACATATTCGGGCTGATACGACAAGCGGCCGACAGCTTAAGCCAGCTATTAACAAAAAACATCTACAAATTTAAAATATCGGTCCGTCAGCCGGGCCCCTCCTCGCTTTTGTTAGAAGCGCCGGAGGTCAAACTACTGGAGAATAAGACAGAGCATGAGTGACCCAAAACCTGAAGATCAGCCCGAAGAGATAGTAGAAGAAAGAGACTTGGAAGCTGAAATTCAAGACTATAAAAATAAGTACCTTCGCCAGTTGGCCGAAACGGAAAATACAAGAAAACGACTTCAAAAAGAAAAGCAAGAGCTTACCGACTATGCGATCTCAAATGTCATCGCCGACTTTTTAGGGCCGATCGACCATATGGAATCGGCTTTAAGCCACACCGACAATATGTCGGAAGAAGTAAAGCATTGGGGCGTCGGTTTTAAAATGATCCTGACCCAGTTTAAGGATGTCCTTAAAGAAAACGGGGTTAAACAGATGAATGCAATGGGCGAAATGTTCGACCCCCATCTTCATGAAGCGATCGAAGTGATCGAAACAGACGAATTTGCCCCCGGAACCATCGTTGAAGAGTGTTTAAGAGGGTTCAAAATGGGGGAAAAGGTGATTAGGCCCGCACGGGTAAAGGTCGCCAAAGAGTTACCAAAAGAGAATAAGGAGTAAAAAAATGGCAGAAAAAAAAGGAAAAATCATCGGGATCGACTTGGGAACCACTAACTCCTGCGTCGCCGTGATGGAGG
>JAGROB010000168.1 GCA_020440465.1 Chlamydiia bacterium | reverse complement strand
GGCTTCGCCGTCAATTAAATTTCTGACGGCGAAGCCGCCCTCTGCGTCTTTGCGACTTTGCTTCCTTTGCGTTTTCTTTTGGTTTGATTATGAGATCTAAAACAAAGAGACAAGTCACACCAACAGAGAGTGAATAGCCAGCAGATACAAATTTTTTTCTCTTATTATAAAATCTAGGTCGTAAAGCATGACAACATGTTGGCGAATTTTTTTGGGTTGTGATATGAATTGTCGTTTATGGATTCAAATCAAGTTTTTAAAAGCAAAGTGGTTCTGATCACGGGCGGAACGGGAAGTTTCGGCAAGACCTTCGCCCGTCGCTTGCTGCAAGAAGATCAGGTTCAAAAAGTTATCATCTTTTCCCGAGATGAGCTTAAGCAATGGGAGATGAAAGATTCGGAAGAGATCTTCAATCATCCCAAGATCCGCTATTTCCTGGGGGATGTAAGAGATAAAGAGCGACTGATACGAAGTTTTTCGGAAGTCGATTACGTGGTTCATGCTGCAGCTTTAAAACAAGTCCCTGCAGCTGAGTACAATCCGACTGAATTTATCAAAACGAACGTCCAGGGAGCAATCAATGTCATCGATGCGGCAATAGCACAAGGGGTCGAAAAAGTCGTGGCGCTTTCTTCCGATAAAGCCGTAAACCCCGTTAATCTTTACGGGGCGACCAAGCTTTGTTCCGATAAGCTGTTTGTCGCGGCTGAAAGCTATGTAGGTCACAGAAGTTACCCCACCTTTTCTGTTGTCCGATATGGAAATGTCGTAGGATCAAGAGGATCAGTACTTCCCTATTGGAAAAAGCTCATAAAAAACGGGGCCAAGACCCTGCCCCTTACCGACCCCAGAATGACCCGGTTTTGGATTACTCTGGATGAGTCCGTAGATCTTGTGTTTAAGGCACTTGAGCTTTCTCAAGGCAGCGAAATTTTTGTCCCGAAGATTCCCAGCATTAAATTGACCGACCTGGCAGAAGCTTTACTTCCCGGATCTACCCCCGAAATCATCGGCATTCGTCCCGGAGAAAAGCTCCATGAGCTTATGATCTCATCTGATGACGCACGCCATACTTTAGAGTTCGACGATCACTTTTTAATTTATCCCGAAAAATATTCCCAAGACTCCAAAAAACTTTCCCGCCTTTCGTCAGGCAAGGCTTTAGAAGAAGGTTTTTCCTATACCTCCGAAAACAACCCCGAATGGCTCTCTACAGAAGAGCTAAAATCCTATCTTGGAGCAAAATAGATGTTAATTGGCTGTTTGGGTATCAATCATAAACTCGCTCGCTTAGGACTAAGAGATGCTTTTGCGAAAGTATGCGAAAAAAGATTTCATCCGGCGCTTTCTCTTCACCTTAAATCATCCTTTATTCTGCTTTCGACCTGCAACCGCACGGAAATCTATTTTTCCAGTGACGACTTGGGAGAGACGCATACTTATATCCTCTCAATTTTAAGAGAAGAGCTCCAAGAAGATTTTGATCAAAAACTCTACTCCTTTTTCGGACAGGAGTGTTTTTACCACTTATGTCGAGTTACCGTGGGCTTGGACTCCGCTTTACTCGCCGAAACCGAAATACAGGGACAGGTTAAAAACGCGTACGAAAACACCCTTTCCTACCGAAAGCTGCCCCCCGAGATGCACTACCTTTTCCAAAAATCCCTTAAAATCGGCAAACAGATCCGCACGGAGTTTAATCTGGGAGTGGGTATTCGGGGGCTTGACAGCGCCGTTTTATCTACGGGAGACCACTTTTTCGAAAAAAAAGAAAAACCGAAAATTTTGTTTATCGGCAGCTCCTCTATTAATGAAAAAATCTTGGCTAAAAAGCGTATGGAAGGGGCGTTTTTAATGACCCGTTCTTTTGAACGGGGAGAGCAATTCCAGAAAAAATATGGGGTCAAACCCGTGATGTGGAATCCGGAAGCTTGGCAAGAGTATGACTGGGTGATCTCCGGAACGAAAACGGATAGATACTTAGTCAAGCCGAAGAAGCTCAATGAAAAAAAGCTCATCATGGATTTAAGCGTCCCAAGAAACGTCGATCCGATCCTGGCAAAGGATCCGAACGTGGTCTTACTAAACATCGATCAGCTCAATCGCCTTCTGGCGTCGGGCCAACGGCGGCTGAAAGACGCGCTCAATAAAGCCGACTTGCTTGTCAAGGAGCGCTCGGTGCGCCACACGGAGCTTTACCAGGAGAAATCCAAGCGGTCGAGCCTACTCGCTTTAGCCAGCTGAAAACCCAATCTCGTTAAAAATTTTCAACGCAAAA
>JAGROB010000167.1 GCA_020440465.1 Chlamydiia bacterium | reverse complement strand
CAAAAAATGGACTACTCCTGGCAGCTTGACCGGAAAAAGCTCGAGGTCAAAGGGAGCGTCTATAACTTGAAGGCGATCTACGATCAGCTAAACCAAGAATATTTTAAAGGCGCGCTTAATCTTTTAATCACCTGGTTCGGCAAAAAAGGGCAAAAAAATAAATCGAGAGTCACCTTTGGGCTTTACCACGACCAGATGCGTCTGATTAAGATCAATCGGATAATGGACTCCCCCACATTTCCCGATTATGTGGTCGCTTTTGTGGTCTATCACGAAATGCTCCACCATGTCTGCCCCTCTTACTACGACGATAACGGGCGGCATCACATCCATAGCAAGGAATTTAAAGCCTTGGAGAAAAAGTTTAAACACTTCAAACTTGCCGAAAGTTGGATTAAACGAAACGAGATAAACCTTTTCAGCGAATCTTAGGAGTTTATGGCAGGACATAGTAAATGGGCCAATATCAAGCATAAAAAAGAGCGTGCCGATGCAAAAAAAGGGAAAATCTTTTCCCGATGCGCCAAAGAGATCATCAGCGCGGTTAAAATGGGCGGTCCAGACAAGAGCGGAAATCCCCGTTTGAGACTGGCCATTGAAAAAGCGAAGGAAAATAACGTTCCGAACGACATTATCGACAGAAACGTTAAAAAAGCGTCTTCGAGCGATCAGGCGGACTATAACGATGTGACATATGAGCTTTATGGCCACGGCGGCGTGGGGCTGATTGTGGAAGGGATGACCGACAACAAGAATCGGATGGCCTCCGACATGAGAATCGCCACCAACAAGCGGGGCGGCAACATCGCGACCCCCGGCGCGGTTATGTTTAACTTTGATCAAAAAGGGATTATCGAGATTTCCGCCGAAAATGTGGGAGAAGACGAACTCTTTTTAGCGGCAACGGAAGCAGGTGCTGAAGGGTTTGAGAAAGTCGACAGTTTTTTTGTTATCACGACCGATCCCACGGATCTCATGCCGGTGAAAGAGTCGCTTAAAAATCAGGGCATTAAAGTCGATTCCGCCGAGCTTCAGATGTTTCCGAAAGTCTATGTGGAAGTGAGTAAGGAAGATCAAGACGCCAACCAAGCTTTGATCGACTGGCTGGAGGAGTTAGAAGACGTCGACTCCGTCTGGCACAACATGGACACAGGCGATTAAACACCTTGAGGGGTTGCCCGCTGGGTATACCGCTGGGTATACCCTAGGCTAAAACCTGTTCCTGCCACTGCACATCGCTAAAAACCTCCTCTAAACTGTGCAAAAGGCCGAAGGCCTTAAATATGAAAGCCTAGGGCATCGCCCTAGGTGGATTGAATACCCTATTTAGCAGTCTGAAGGACTGCCATATTGCAGCCCTTCAGGCTGCTAAGAGGTAAATACAATCTAACCTAGGGCGATGCCCTAGGCTTTCATATTTAAGGCCTTCGGCCTTATGGGCGGGGATACGTTTTTAGAAATTGCACATACCCAAGCCAAAAGAGTTAGGCCTTCCCTAAAAATCTTGAAATCGGCAATCTTCCAAGATTATGGAAACGAGCGCATCTGCCCCAAGTCAGGGTTCATT
>JAGROB010000166.1:6259-8578 GCA_020440465.1 Chlamydiia bacterium | reverse complement strand
CACCGCCGATGTAGGCGATCACTTCTTGACCGGTCGAAAGCTTTACCCAGGCTACTTTTCTCAAGGCCGAGTTAGGCTTTTTCGGGGTCTTTGTTTTCACTTGAAGGCATACCCCCCTTCTCTGAGGGCAGGCTTTAAGCGCGGGCGACTTAGAGCGTCGTACTTTCTTTCTTCGCGGAGAGCGAATCAGCTGTTGCGTTGTCGGCATGTGTGCCTTATCTCCCAATAAAAAGTTAGTTTTTTAATTTACAGCTATGTTCTCTTGAAATAAAAAGAACATATCAGAAGAATCATAGGTTAATTGGAAGATTTTTGCAAGAGACGATTGATAAGTCATGAAGTGTCCATTTTGCCAGGGAGAGGAACAAAAAGTTACCGACTCAAGAGATTCTTCGGAGATGAACGCTATTAAGCGCCGCCGGGAGTGTTTGAAGTGCGGCAAAAGGTTTACGACGTTCGAGACCGTCGATCTTACCATGCAGGTGCATAAAAGAGACGGCAGGTACGAGGCTTTTGAGCTAAATAAGCTGATTCGTGGACTTGGAGCCGCTTGCCACCACACAACGATCAGCCACGAGAAAGTGATGGAGCTTGCGTCCGATATTGCGGCAGAGCTTATGGGACGTCAAACTCGGGTGATAGAAGCCTCTGAATTGGGGGAGCTGGTTATAGAAAGCTTGCAAGCATTAGACCCGATCGCCTATATTCGCTTCGCTTGCGTCTATCGCCGTTTTAAGGAGATTCGCGAGCTTGAAGAGGCGATTAAAGCAATACGTTAATTTAAAACTTTAGGTATACAAATGCCCTTAAAAAAAGCCGAGATTGAAAAATATAAGAAACAGCTCCTTCAGCTTCGCGATCAGCTAAATCACGTAGTCCAGGGGGGGACTGCCGATGTAAAGGCTCCCGATGACACCACAGCTTACTCGCAGCATCAAGCGGATAAGGGTACGGATGACTTCGACAAGACGATCAGTATCGAAGTTACCTCTAAAGAGTACGATGTGCTCCGTTTAATCGACCGGGCCTTGGAAAAAATCGATGAAGGCACTTACGGCGTTTGCGATATCTCGGGAGATGAGATCCCGAAAGCCCGTTTAGATGCCGTTCCATATGCGATCATGACCGTTAAATCGCAAGAGCAGCTGGAAAAAGGGCTCTTGTGAGATTTTACCAAAAATTCGGGCCTTGGCTGCTGGGTCTTTTTGTTCTTTTTGTAGATATTTTGACAAAAGCTTGGACCCATGCGTCTTTACCCCGAATGAGCGAGTCTTTGCCGATTTATCCCTATGGCGGGATAGGGGTATTTCAAAATTTTTTGGGAATAGAGTTTTCTTTATCCCATGCCACGAATAAAGGCGCTGCTTGGGGACTTGGATCCGAATATCAGATGCCCCTTCTATATCTTAGAATTTTGCTCCTTTTGGGGATTGCAGGCTGGCTTCTATTTTTTAATAAAAACTCCAAGCTTCGCTATCCCTTTGCCCTGATTCTTGCCGGGGCATTTGGCAATGTTATCGACTATTTTATTTACGGCCATGTGGTCGATATGTTCCATTTTGTCCTTTGGGGATACGATTTTCCCGTCTTTAATGTCGCCGATAGTGCCATATTCTTGGGCGTCCTTTGGCTTTTTTTAATGTTTTAATGAAAACGCTATCGCTTCAAGAAAAAATTCCGTATGACGCGGCCAAGTGGCAGAAGATGCAAGTGCTTCTCGATAAAGAAGAGTTTCAAGCGCTTTTAAACTTTGCCGGGGGAGTGTTATTCGATCGGACCCAAAAGGCTGATGCGCTTGAAGCGTATGGGGAGTATGCCGATAGCTTGAAGGGAGGCAAAATCCCTGAGCCCCCTTCTTTTGCGTGGATGTGGTCGCTTACGGAAGAGGCGCTTTATATTTTGGATACGGGGACCGCCAAGCAGATTTTGCCCCTGGAGCCGGTCGTTCAGATCACGCATCATCAGATGAATTACACGCCGGAAGAAAATGTCTTTCGATCCAATTTGTTTGGGCCGGAGACGATTTATTGGGGGCTTCAATTTGCCTTTCCGCAGCTTTATATGGAACCGGACACAAAAGAGGTGGTTAAAGTTCTTGATGCCGAGCGGTTCGTTAATGTGAAGCTCTATCAGATGATTAAGTCGTTTCTAAGAGAAAACTCCGTCCCGACGCCGTTTAAAGGGCATAACGCCCCCCAAAGAGTGGGAAAAAAAGCGCTTGAGTGGGTGAATAACCACCCTCATCTTAAGAAAAAGGGACTTTTGGTGCTGAGATAAATGTGAAAAAAAACTCAAAAAATTTTCAACGATTTTAACGAT
>JAGROB010000166.1:0-6208 GCA_020440465.1 Chlamydiia bacterium | reverse complement strand
ATCGTTAAAATCGTTGAAAATTTTTAAGGGTTGTTTATCATGCTTTGAACAAACTTGTAATTTGTGCCGAAATCCCTATAATCCCCCACATGGAAAACCTTTCAGAAAAAATTAGAACGCTTTTCGTTCAAAATGAAACCACTTTATCCGTTGCCGAATCGATAACGGGGGGGGCGCTTGCGCATCAGCTGACACTTGTCCCCGGGGCTTCAAACTATTTTCTCGGGGGTGTTGTGGCCTATTCCAACACCTCTAAAGAACACTTGCTTCACGTGAAGCCCGAAACGCTAAAAGCTTATGGCGCCGTATCGGAGCAGGTTGCAAAAGAAATGGCTGAGGGGGCTTTAAAAGCCTTTAATTCCGACTACGCCTTATCGATTACGGGGGTTGCCGGCCCTTCGGGGGGCTCTCAAGCTAAACCGATCGGCTTTGCCTGGTGCGCGCTCGCTTCCAAGCAAGAAACGATCGCATGGACATTTCAGTCTCAATCAGGTAAGAGAAAAGAAATTATTCATGATGCCACCCATGCCCTGCTTCAAAAACTCATTCAAGAAATTTCAGTTTAGCCATGACAGTTATTGAATGTATTAACAACGGGGCGTCTCGTCATCAAGAGATCTCTTCCAAGGCTGCCTACCCGGCATTTGTTAAAATGCCACAGCAGAAGGGGGAAGTTTTTTACCCCGATCAAACACACCCTTTGATTTATATTGAAAGGGCTTATGGGGACTCAAACGCGAGTGTAGTGTTTGATCTGACTATAAAGCAGTTTTCTCTTTTAGTGCCGTTGCCCTCCTCTCAAAAGCATACTTCGGCGGGTAAACTCTCGAATTTGGCTGAGACGTATTTTACTTTCGATCTTCCGGTAAAAGAAAAACGGGGACACTTGATTCGCTTATTTTCCCACTCTTTGGATACGCCGTGGGTGGTTAAGCAACTTTCCTTCAGTATTCGGCCTCACCTTTTGATTCAGCTGGCTCAAAAGACGGCTCAACTCTTTTTAGAGTGGCATGAAAAAAGGGGGTACGTTCGAAAAAAATGTCGTTTTGCCGTCATGCCGGAAAGGGGAGAGCTGCTTCTTTTACCCCACTCTTTGACCGCTTTTAAAACCGAAAAGACTGCCTCGCCCCTCTTTGCTTTGATTTACCAGTTGGAGGGGCTTTTTTTTCATGGAAAAAACTTAAAAAAAACCTCCGACCCGAAAGATTTTTTACCCCAATACCGGCCGATTTACGACTGGGTCATAAAATCTTTAAACCCTCGATCCGATCGGAGTCGATCGATAGAGGAGGTTATCGCTCTTTTCGACCGGATGTATAAAGAGTTCTTAGAGCCGTTTTTAGTCCTCCCTTTATCCGATCAAACCACTAAGGGATTGATCATAGAGGCAAAAAAAACGCTTGCGATGTCCTCGACTCAATCTTACCATCCTGAAGAGCCAGGAGTTTCTTTTACCCACCAAAAGAAAGTTTACAGCGTAAAACCCCTCCTTGAATCGGGGGGGATTAATGAGCGGCTCTTAATTCGGGGGGGACTTATTGGAAGCGGCAATAGTAAACATGTCTTTCGAGGGGTCTTGCTTCATGGGACTGCCGTCCATCACGTCGCCATATCTGTCTTTAAAGATATGTCTGATGTGTCGAAAAAAGAGAATCTGATTCTAAAAGAGGTGCTTTTAGCCAGTCAAATGGCCGGAAAGCCCCATATCGTTTCCCTCTGGGAAACGCGTACGGGGTATCGATTGGGTAAATTGTGTTTTGAACAGATTCAAGCTTTAATGTCTATTGATCTGAAATCGGCATCGAAGCACGCCTTGCTTGATTTAAGGCATAAAATCACTATATTTCGCGATGTGGCCAAGGGTCTTCAAGCCTTTCATGAACAAGAAAGGTTGTATGGTGATTTAAAGCCCGAAAATATTCTTATCCGCTATCCCGAGATGACTGCCTGTCTAGGCGATATTGCCAGCGGGGGGCAAGCGGGGGGGCGTAATTTAGGATTTGCTTCACCAAGCTTTAGCTCACCTGAAAGATTGGTGGCATTTTACTCGCCATATAGAGAAGTGACGGTTTCGCACGATGCCTGGAGTTTGGGGGTTTCATTGTTAGAGACGTTTTATGGGATAAATTTAGAGACAGAAGATCTCCGGGGCTTTTGGAATGCTTTGAAAGATAATCAAAGCTCTAATAGCTACTATATTTCGTCAACTATTTCAGTCTATTTAAAACGCTGGATGAAAGATGTTTCAAAGATTGTTTCAGCCCTTCCGGAGGGCTTTCCAAAAAACGTGATAGCCAAAACACTTGTTAATGAACCCACCGGAAGACTTAGCTCACAAGAGATTCAAACCCATTTTCAAAGAGAGATTTCATGACACTTGCAGATTATGTGGCAAAGGTGCCGGATATCGTGGCAGGAGACCTTAAGGTCAACACGAAAATATTTAAAGGCACCGATACGGGTATTATCGTGACCCATACTTCCGGGGAATTAAGGTGTGTGGTGATACGGGATCGTGAAGACCCCCTTGTGATTATTGGGGATTTTATTAATATTGAATTAACTTACGGCTTTTACCCTAAGCTTGAGTGTCCTGTTATCGTGCATCGCCACAATGATGGGGACCAGCAATTTCCCGATGGATGTTTAGAAAGGGTTAGCGGGATCGCCTGGCGTTTATTTTCTTTCAAAACAGACGCGAGTAGCTTTACTCGCTTTGATGTACTCAAGCTTCCCAAACACTTTCCGCTATACCTTGACCCCAGGGTTTCTATGTGTCAATTTGACACAACAGAGACGGACTTGAAAAAGATTCAATTTTTATTGGCGTATAAAAAAACGGGGGAGCTCTTGAAAGAAAGGGGATTCTCCTTTTCAACGCGCACGTTCATGATTCAGGACCCCGTAGAAAATAGTGTTTTATTTTTCGAATCGACTTTAGAAAAGGGGGACTTAGATCGAAGCGCACGATTTTATCGAGAGCAATTTAAAGCCTTTTTTCCCCACGAAGATCCCGATCAAATTACAGAGCTTTATCAAAGGACATTAAAGACTTTGATGTTACAGCCATGTACCAAAGAAGAGCTAAAAGAAATGACGTCCCATGAATGGAGTCTTCTTAACGGCAAAAAAGGAAGACTTTTTTGGGGAACGAAATGGATTGCCAAGGGGTCTCATAAAATCGTTTTCAAAGGGGTGCTTGAGGTGGGGGATAAAACCCACTCTGTCGCAATTGCGGCCATGTATTGGACTAACTCAAGGAATGAACAACGGCAGGAAGAATTTGATGTACTCCAAGCATTAGCGGGGGCTGTCCATGTGATTCAAGTCTATTCCTTAAATCTCGATAACGGTCGGCTTGTCTATGTGACTCCTCTTTGCCATTTTGACTTACAAAAAGGGTGTGATCAAGCCCTCTTGAATCGCTGTCAAAGAGTCGATGCTTTAAGACAGTCGGCCATTGGGTTAAGAGCCTACCATCGGACAGAAAGAATTTACTCCGACGTTAAGCCGGAAAATATTTTAGTGACGCTTAACGGGGAGGAAGTTAACGCGTTTCTTTCCGACTTTGAAGGAGGGAAAAAAGAAGGGTCTGCCAAAAGGCCCCTGGGCTCACCTTTATACTTTTCGCCCGACTTGTATCAAGCCATGTTACATCAAGCGAGAAATCAAACCTATCTTTTAACAGTGGGTGCCGATTCGTGGTCTTTTGCGAAGATGGCAGCTTACGCCTTATCTCACAAACAAGTGGATAAGAAAGAAATGCATGAACTTTTTAGATCCAAATATAGTTTAGAGCTCTACGAAGCATGGATAAAGAAAGGTCTTCAAAGTGCCGATTTCTTTATGCCGGGTCGCTTAAGGGACGTGTTAAAGAGGGGCTTTAATCTCGATCCTACAAAAAGACCGACGATGGAAGAGTACAGCTCTCAGCTTCAGCTTGTCATGGACGAAATGAAAGATTCATGATATCCTCTTGAGTATGAAAGGTTACGAGTTAATTGATAGCGGCCGGGGCCGCAAGTTGGAGCGCTTCGGGAATTTTACTTTGGCGCGTCCCGCAGCACAAGCCGTCTGGAATCCCAAGATCGATCGGTGGAAGTTCGATGCCGAGTTTACCCGGGAAGAGGATAAAAAGTGGTCGGGTCAGCTCCCTGAATCATGGGAAGTGGAGGTATCGGGCCTCAAATTTAAGCTCTCCTCGACCGACTTTGGCCACCTGGGGATTTTTCCGGAGCAAGCTCCCTTCTGGGAATGGGTGCAGGATAAAACAGGACCCCGTCATGAAATCTTGAACCTTTTTGCCTACTCCGGAGGCTCCACCTTAGCCGCGGCTAAGGGGGGCGCGAAAGTGTGCCATCTGGATGCGTCGAAGGGGATGGTCGACTGGGCACGTCAAAACGCTGCTTTAAACGACCTTCAGGACGCTCCGATCCGCTGGATCGTGGAAGATGTCCATAAATTTTTACAGCGAGAAATCCGCCGCGAAAGGTTCTACGACGGGATTATCTTCGATCCCCCCAGCTTTGGACGGGGATCTAAGGGAGAGCTTTTCAAAATCGAAGAGGATATCTTGGGTCTTTTGGATCTGATTAAATCGCTTCTCGTCGAAAAGCCGGTCTTTGTCATGTTTTCGTGCCACACGCCCGGCTTTACTCCCACGGTCATGAAACATCTGATGGAAGATTTGATGCAGGGTAAAGGGGGAAAAATTACGACGGGAGAGATGCTCCTTCAGGGGGAAAGGCCGCTGCCTTCCGGCACGTTCGCCAGGTGGGAGCGTGGCTGAGTTAACCAGTCTTCAAAACCCGAAAGTGAAAGCGGCCATCGCTTTAAGAGACAGCCGCGACCGAAAAAAGACGGGGCTTTATCTGATCGAGGGGTATCGGGAGAATCTAAGAGCCTCCGATGCCGGCACCCCCTTTGTTCGTCTGTTTTATTGCCCGGAGCTATTCTTAGGGGAAAATGAGCCCGCCTTAATCGAGGCGATTAAAACTTCCGGAGCGGAAGTCTTAAGCTGCTCTAAATCGGTGTTTGAGAAGCTCTCTTACCGTGATCGTCCCGATGGGCTACTCACCGTAGCGGAGCAAAACCCCCTTTCGTTAGAACATCTTAAGAACCCCAACTTCTTAGTCGTTGCCGAAGCGATCGAAAAGCCGGGGAATTTAGGGACGATTTTACGCTCCTCCGACGCGGTGGGGGTGGATGGTGTGATCGTGGCCGATCGCTGCACCGATATCTACAATCCCAATGTCGTAAGAGCCTCTGTCGGCACCCTTTTCACCCGTCCCGTGATTGAAGCGAAAACGGATGAAATCTTGGCTTACTTAAAGCAAAACGGGATAAAGATCGTCTCTACCACCCCTTATGCTGAAAAGGAGTATACCGATGTCGATCTTACGGTGCCGATTGCGATTGCCGTGGGGACGGAGCAGCTGGGGCTTTCCGATAAGTGGTTAGAGGCGGCCGATATCAAGGTTAAAATCCCGATGCTCGGCGTGGCTGACTCGTTAAACGTCGCGACCGCGACCACCCTGGTGCTATACGAGGCGCTTCGCCAAAGAAGACAATGACCCCGAAAGTTTTATTCGAAGACAATCACTTACTTGCCGTCTTTAAGCCTGCAGGCTGGCTTACGCAACCGACCCCAAAAGAGACCGAGAGCCTTGAAACCTGGGCGAAAGATTTCATCAAAAAGCGGGATGAAAAGCCGGGGAATGTTTACCTTCATGCGGTGCACCGTTTGGATAAGCCCGTGAGCGGCATTGTGCTCTTCGCCAAGACGTCGAAAGCCCTTTCCCGACTGAATGAGACCCTTCGAGGGAAGAAGTGGGAAAAGATCTACTTCGCTGAAGTGGAGGGGGAGTTGCCTGACGAAGAGGGGGTCTTAGAGAACAGGCTTTCTCATGGCGATCACGAGGCTATTGAAGACCCTAAGGGCAAGCTTTGCCGGCTTCAATACACTAAGAGACAAAATGGCGTAGAGATCAAACTGGAAACGGGGAGATATCATCAGATCAGAGCGCAACTCGCTCTTGCAGGCTGTCCTATCAAAGGGGATGTTAAATATGGGGGAAGGCCTCTTGCTCATGGGGAGATTAAGCTTTTCCATGTGCGGCTTAGCTTCCCGCATCCGGTCAGCAAAGACATCATTGCCATTAATATCGCTTAAAATTTTCAACACAAAAACGCAAAAACACGAAAACAC
>JAGROB010000165.1:788-2615 GCA_020440465.1 Chlamydiia bacterium | reverse complement strand
ACCGGGTGATCTATGTTTCGGCCACTCCCGCCCCCTGGGAAGTGGAAGAAGCGGGTGGAGCTCTTGTTGAGCAAGTGATCCGCCCTACAGGCCTGTTAGACCCGGAGATTGAAGTGAGGCCGGCTGAAGGACAGGTGGATGACGTCTTGGAAGAGATCCGAAAGACATCGGAAAACAAAGAAAGAGTATTAGTCACAACGCTCACGAAACGTCTTTCGGAAGATCTTACCAAGTATTTACTTGAGCTGGGAGTAAAAGCAAAATATCTTCACTCCGATATCGATACGGTAGAGCGGATGGAGATCATTAAAGAGTTAAGACGCGGCGGCTTTGATGTGCTCGTGGGGATTAACCTGTTAAGAGAGGGACTTGATATTCCCGAGGTCTCTTTAGTTGCTATTTTGGATGCCGATAAACAAGGTTTCTTACGCTCCGAGACGTCCCTTATTCAAACTTGTGGAAGAGCCGCCAGAAATGAAAAAGGGCGCGTCATTATGTACGCCGATACCAAAACCGCGGCCATTCAGAATACGATCAAGATTACGGAAGCAAGAAGGAAGCTTCAAGAGGCGTATAATAAAGAGCATAACATCACGCCAAAGACGGTTAAGCGGGACATCGCGCCCCTTGTCGAAGAAGAGCAAATTGAGGCGATGGATGACGACGCGCCCGATCAATTTACCCAGGCGGAGATTGAAAAGAAGATCAAGCACTTCCGCTCAGAGATGAAAAAAGCGGCTAAAGAGCTTCGTTACGAAGAGGCGGCGCATATGAGGGATCTGCTTCGCAAGTACGAAGCGCTTCTTTTAAACTAGTCTCGTAAGATTTTTTCGCCACCGAGAAAAAGAGGAATAGAGGGGCGGCTTCGCCGTCATGGAAGGTCAAAACGGCGTTGCCGCTGTTTCGCCCATTTTGGGAATGGGCGGCATGCCGCTCATTCTAATAACAACGCCGGCTTAAAGCCGGCGGCGGCCTTCAGCCGCGGTAACAAAAACAGCCCCCCATCCTTGCTATCCTGTAAAAAATCTCACCGTGTCGTTTAAGGCGTCCATTCTTTGCCATACACCTTGAAGTACGCTTCCTCAAACGGCTCTCTAATGTGATCGTCGGGGGCGGGCATATATTGGTTTTTAACCCCATATGAAACTAATCCGTCTCTCATATTTGCCGTGAAGACTCTATCTTCAACTTCAATGTTAGGATCACTGTTATAAATGACGAGAATTCGAACATTTTTTGCAGTAAATGGGTAATTTCCCAAGAAGGGGCGCACTTCTTCGGAATGGTTGTACCGGTATAACAGGTCTGTCACTAATTCAACGTACTGTTTTCTGGAATCAGCTAAATTTGAGGGTTTTTCGGAGACCACTGTTATTGACACAACATTAATAGCATCTATAAAACCGCCGCCACCCCCTGTGGCATGCAGTCCATATTTTTTTTGGATATCTTTTTTATAGCTTTTGACGATCTTGTCAGAAAGCTTTATGTAATGAGGTTCATTATTACAATATTTTGAGGGTAAAAATGAAAACATTCCTGCAATTAGTAATGTGTAAATCATGATGCTCCAAGTCTTCTTAAGCAAGGGTCTATAAAGTTTTCTTTGTATACCTGTTTATAAACATCTCCCTCAAAATTGTGGTCAATTCCGTAAAAGGTATTAGACTGATGTATATGCACATGATCGGGGGGGAACCATCGGTCAAGGCCCATAAAAAGAGCGACACCATCACGGCTACTGATGTGTACATCAACTTCTTTAAAATCGGATCGATCCATCGCCATGGGGCTGGCCATGCCGACATATTCGATCTGTTTGTGGTA
>JAGROB010000165.1:0-731 GCA_020440465.1 Chlamydiia bacterium | reverse complement strand
CTAAAAGCTGCTGCCATTACGGTTCCGTTGGGTCCGGTATCTTGAACGATCCTTTCCATTCCTTGCTTAAATGTGTTAAAGGCTTCCATACTAAACCCTAACCTATTTAAACCACAATGGATTGAGTCATTACCATAGCTATTCGACCCAGGTACAAAGACATGAACCTGGACCCCCCCAAGTCTCTCCGAAAGAGATTCAGCACGGGCAAAAGCCGTTTCATAAGAGGTTCCCATGCCACAAATCAAAACGATATTAAAATCTTCATGTGGACGGTAAGTCCCATATGTAATCCATTCAGATTTTGTGTAGGGACACACAGGTTGGTGATCGTGGTACGTTCCTTGCCGGGTGGACCTTTCGATAGCATAGCCCGCTTCTAAAAAACCGGGTGCTCTTATGATCGAGTTATTCATTACGGCTTCTACCCCGGTGGCAATGATTTCCACAATCTCCTTCACGCTTTCGCGGATGAGATCGCCCAGGCTTTCGTAGGAAGGCTCATAGGTGCGTGCGTCCGGAGTTGTGCTCCCTTCCGAATGGTCGTCGTGGGAGGGGGAGTTTTCGTACAGGGTCGTGTGGGGGCAGAGGCCAAAGAGGTCGGAGAAGACAAGGGGGTTATTGTGGCAGTAGGCCCAAAGGTTGGGGCCGGCGTCGTAGCCCGCCGGATCGGCGGTCGTGAAACGACCCAGGGCAGGGTCGTAAAAACGATAGCCGAAGAGGATGAGGCC
>JAGROB010000164.1 GCA_020440465.1 Chlamydiia bacterium | reverse complement strand
GATAGCGGGGAGGCAAATCAGACGCTTGTCATTTTGCCCGGCATTCAGGGCAGCACGGGATCGGTCAATTCCGGTATCGGGATTATCCTGTTAGAGCCGTGGGACAAGCGGGAAAGAACCGCTCAAGAGATTGTCAAGGGGATTCAGCCGAAGCTGTTTAGTTATCCCGGTATTTTAGCCTTCCCGATTTTGCCGAAAGGGCTGACTCAGGGGCGCTTGTCCCAACCGATTCAGTTTGTGATTCAGGGGTCGTCTTACGAAGAGCTTGCCGAGTGGCGCGACAAGTTTTTGGAGAAGCTAAAAGCGTATCCGGGCATTGTGAACGTCGACTTTGATTACAAGGAAACGAAACCGCAGTACCTGATCGACATCGATCGGGACAGGGCGGCTTCATTGGGTGTCTCGAATCAGGCGATCGGCACAACGCTCGAGACGGCTCTCGGCTCAAGACAGGTTACCACCTATATCGATAAGGGAGAAGAATACGATGTTATCCTTCAAATGGATGACAAGGGGCGTCAGACGACCCGCGATTTGAATAACATCTACGTTCGCTCTTCGACCACAAACGAGTTGATTCCGCTATCCAATCTGGTGACTCTCAAAGAGACTTCCGACGCTGCCAGCTTAAACCGCTTCAATCGTCTAAGAGCTGTCACTATTTCCGGAACGCCCGCTCCGGGATATACGCAAGGGGAAGTTTTAGCAAAGCTGGAGGAAATCTCAAAGGAAGTGCTGCCGAAGACCGCTAAAATCGACTACAAAGGGGAGTCGAGAACGTTTAAAGAGACTTCTGCCTCCTTTTATCTGATTTTTGCTCTTGCTCTTATCGTTGTCTATTTAGTTTTGGCGGGGCAGTTTGAAAGCTTTATTCACCCGTTCGTAATTTTGACTGTCGTGCCGCTCTCTATTTTTGGCGCCCTCGCAGGACTGTTTCTGTTCGGCGTGACGATGAATATCTATAGCCAGATCGGCATCTTAATGTTAGTGGGACTATCTTCTAAAAACTCGATCTTGATCGTTGAGTTTGCCAATCAGTTAAGGGATCAGGGGATGGAGTTTTTTAAGGCGTTGGAACAGGCGTGTCTTTTACGCCTTCGCCCCATCTTGATGACGGCGCTATCGACCGCGATCGGCGCGCTTCCCTTGGTATTAGCAACCGGCGCGGGCGCGGAGAGCCGCTTGAGCTTAGGGGTTGTGGTCTTTGTGGGGGTTTTATTCTCCACATTTTTGACCCTGTTTGTGGTGCCCGTTTTCTACGCTTTAATGGCTCAAAACACCGACTCGCCGGAGGCCAATACACGTCTTTTAGAAAAGCAGCTTAAGGAGGGGAAATGAAGCGGTTTTTAGGGCTTGCTTTAGCGATAGCGCTTCCGTTTCAAGCGCTTTATCCGTTAACGTTGGAAGAGGCAATTGCCTCTTTTATGAAAAGCTATCCGGGTATTTTTGCGGACTATGAGTCGGTGGTTGCGGCCATCGAAAGGATTGACGCTGCAAGGTCGGGCTACCGCCCCAATATCTATGCCTTGGGACAGCTGGGGGCGGCTCGTCTGAACAGCAGTATTTTAGACGAGACGTTTCGCCGTTTTCCCCGATCGGCTACTTTCAACGTCACCCAGCCGCTTTACCGTGGCGGCAGAACCGTAGCGGCTTTAAGGCGCTCCAAGCAAGATTATTTGGCTGAGTCGTATTTGTATGAAGAGGCCGTAGGGCTTTTATTGCAGGAGACGGCGACCGTTTATTTTGATGTGATTAAGGAAGAGGAAATTTTAAAAGCGAACGAAAGCACGGTACGGTTTTTATCGCGGGAGCTTAAGGCCGTGCAAGACCGTTTTGACGTGGGGGATGTGACCCTAACGGACCTATCGCAGTCGCAATCCCGTCTTTCGGGAGCGGAAGCAAGAGTCACGGAAGCGAAAGGGCGGCTTGAGATCGCCAAGGCGGTTTTGGAAAGATTGATCGGCATACCGGTCGATCATCTGGAAAGACCCACATTTGACCCTGAAATGCCGACATCGCAAGAGGAGCTAGAGCTAAGAGTTCACTATATGAACAAAGAGCTCAAAGCCCGCTCTAACTCTTATAATGCCGCGCTTGCCTTCGTGAAAGAGATTCGGGGAGAGATGCTCCCGGAGCTAAATTTAGACGGCTACGTGCAGCATAACCGCGATCAGACGATTGCCGGGGAGTACGCAAACGAGGTAGTGGCGGAGCTAAACCTCACCCTTCCGATTTACACCCAAGGGCTTCCCGATGCCCGCATGAGAGAGGCTGAAGCTTTAGCTCGGCAAGAGTACTTTCAGATGGAGGAGTTTGAGCGGCTCTTGAAAGAAAGAAGTGTAAGAGCCTACCAAGCGCTGATTACCTTCGACTCACAAATCACCTCTTTCGAGTCGCAGGTGAAAACCAACGAGGTCGCCCTTGATGGGGTGAAGCAAGAAGAGTCGGCGGGGCTAAGGACCGTCCTTGATGTGCTTAACGCCGAGGCGGAGGTCTTGAATGCCCGGGTGAATCTGATCGAGGCGGTGAGAAATAAGTTCGCCGCCCAACTTGCCATTCTGCAGCTTCAAAGCGCTCTTTACGAGCGCTTCTTTTGTCACCGCGATCCAATTTAGCTCCAGACTGTATCGTTAGTACCGTTGGAAGTCAGTAATTCAAATTTAAATTATTAAGATTTAGTAAATTAGATTCAATTTTTAACGAATTAACGCTATAATAGCTCTTTATTCACGTAACTTTTGGTTTATTTATGCACAAGACGCTTATCGGACTTATCTTGGTAGTTTTCCTTTCCGCGGCCTCGCCCCATCAAAATCGGCTTGATCATGCCCTTCAAAGGGTCTTTAAACTGCCGGAGGCCAAAATGCTTTTAGCTGAAATTGAAAAAGAGGGTCCCGTCAGCTTTGAGCTGATCGAAGATCACGAGGCGTCCAAATTTGGCGCGTTTTGGGATCTGGAAGATCGCGTAATTGCGGTGAACCCTTCCTTTCACAAGGACGAAGGGTCTATGATCGGCTCCATTCTTTTCGAGATGCAAAACGCCAAGCGTTCTCAAGAATTCCACACCCTTTTTGAAAAAGCAGAAAGAGGGTTAATCGACAAAGAAAGCTATGTAAGAGCGGTTGAATATATCGAATATACGAATTCTAAAGCCGCTTCTTCAATGGCGGACATGGGGATTCAGCAAGGGCTCTTTCCCTGGACAGCGGGTCTTCCCACCTATAAAAACTTTGAAGAGCATTATTACT
>JAGROB010000163.1 GCA_020440465.1 Chlamydiia bacterium | reverse complement strand
TCTTCTGATTTCAATAGCTTTTGAAAGTTCGAGATCACCGGTTTCCACCCAGTATTGAACTCGATTTAATAGCCCTTTGGCATAAATCGAGTTTTGTTGTGTCCATATAGAATCTCTTGCGGGATCGAGCATAAAGGCGACTAAAGACACCGGGGTCCTTAAGATATCGATATACCCCCTTTCACCTAGCGTTGTAGAAAGCGCATCCATTTAGTCGATGAAAGTCATATTTTTTTCGGCCATTTCTTGAAGTTGCTTGGTTGGAGTAAATCTTAAGGGGTATTTTTCTTTAAGTCCATTAAGTTTTTCAACTACTTGAGGCAGGCCTAAAGAGTCGGCATACGCTAAAATACCGCCTCGGAAAGGGGGGAAGCCGGTGCCGAACACAAGCGCTAAGTCGACAAACTTCGGCTCCGAGACAATTCCCTCTTCAAGGCAAAGGGAAGCTTCCACGATCATGGCGAGCAAGACGCGCTCTTGAATCGCTTCTTCCGATAGCTCAAGCTCATCTTTTGCAAAACTTTGGATAATTTTTTGAGCTTCCGGGTTTAAAGTCTTCTTTTTCCCTTTATGAATGTAAAAGCCTTTGCCGCTTTTTTTGCCCATTAACTTCGCTTCATACATCTTTTTTAGAAGCTCAGGCGTTTTAGCTCTTTCGCCATAGGCCTTTTCACAAATTTGGCTTACTTTATATGTCACATCGATGCCTACTTCATCTATGAGCTCACAAGAGCCCATGGGCATGCCAAAATCTAGCATCGCTTTATCGAGTTTTTCAATGTCCACACCCTCTTGAATTAAGAAAAGCGCCTCGTGTGCTGCCGCCATAAAAATACGGTTCACTAAAAACGCATTGCAATCACCAACAAACAGGGGAATTTTTCCCAGCCTTTTGGCAAGCTTGATGGTGGTGGCAATCGTTTCAGCACTGGTTTTGGGGCCGGCAATCACTTCCACTAAGGGCATCATGGGGGCGGGGTTGAAAAAGTGCATTCCGACAAATCTTTCGGGGTGTTTTAGTCCCTGAGACAAGTCGGAGATTGTAAGAGAGGACGTATTCGTCGCAAGGATCGTATCTTTCGAGATGTAGGCTTCTGTCTCTTGATAGACTTTTCTTTTGATTTCAAGGTCTTCCACAATCGACTCTACAATGAAGTCGACCTTATCAAAGCCGCTATAATCTAAGGTCCAGGAAAGTTCATGAAACTGACGAATCGCTTCGTTCAACTTGACTTTCCGTTTTTTCATAAGCTTTTTAAAGATATCCCAAGCCGTTTTTGTCGCGTGACCGATCGCTTCTAAGTTGATGTCTTTAACGCGTGTGGGAATAAGCTTTTTCATGAAAAGGAAAGCGATGCCCCCTCCCATGGTTCCGGCCCCTAAAACAGCGACGTTTTTCACGTCTCGCCCTTCCGGAAGCTCTCCCGGAAAGCCGCCTTGTTTTTTTAGAGATTCTTGTCCGAAAAAGATATTGATCAAATATCTTGAAATATCGATGTGATCGGAAGCATTTTCTATAAAAGCATCCCTTTCGATCTTTAAGCCTTCTTCAAGACTTTTGCCGGAGCTTTTTTCGATTACATCCAAAGCGGCGATTGGCGCCGGATAGTGGCCTTTGGTTGTTTTGAGAATCGACTTTCGAGCTTGGCTGAAAAGCAACGAGCGGCCTAAGGGGTTTTTTTCTAAGAGCGAGCCCATAAGCCCTGTTTTAGCGCGGTGCTTTTTGGGCTTTTTAATGAATTCAAAGGCGGTTGCCTCCAAGAACTCAGGTGCGCTTAGCGCATCAACCAAGCCGATACGATACGCTTTTTTCCCGTCGACAAGCTTGCCCGACGCAATCATCTGGATCGCTTGCTGAAGGCCTACAAGACGGGGCAGTCTTTGGGTGCCCCCCCAACCCGGGAAAATGCCCAGCTGGGTTTCCGGAAGCCCGATTTTGGTTTGGGGGCTATCGGTTGCCATGCGATAGTCGCAAGCTAAAACCAGCTCGCAGCCTCCGCCCACACAAATACCGTTGATTGCCGCAAGCGTGGGAAAGGGGAGTTTGGAAAGTCGATTATAGACATCTTGCCCTTGCTTGATCAATTTTTGCCCTAGCGCGGAATCTTCAAACGCGGGTTTAAATTCGGTGATATCGGCGCCCGCGATGTAGGAGTCTTTTTTACCGCTGAAAATGATCAGCCCTTTAACCCCTTTTTTCTTTTCAAGTTCGTCTAAAACGTCATTAAGTGCTTTCATTGTTTCCATGGAAAGAACGTTGACCTTCTTGCCCGGCAAATCGAAAACTAACTTGTAAAACCCATCTTCTATTTCAGAGAGATTGAAAGGGGATGTTTTCATTCAGCTGCCTCCACTAAAACGGCTTCACCTTGACCGCCTCCCACGCAAAGGGTGGCGATACCTCTTTTTTTTCCGCGAATTTTTAATTCTGTCAGCAAGGTTAAAATGATTCGCGCGCCCGTTGCCCCGACGGGGTGTCCTAAAGCGACGGCACCGCCGTTCACGTTGAGTTTATCGCGATCAAGCTTGCCGACCGGTTTGTCACGGCCAAGCTCTTTTTTGGCAAAGTCTTCGGATAAAAACGCTTTTTCGAGCGCAACAATCTGCGCGGCAAAGGCTTCGTTAATCTCGATCAAGTCGATTTCTTCAAGCTTTAGACCGGTCTCTTCAAGCATCTTCGAGATGGCGTACACGGGCCCGAGTCCCATGCGGCTCGGCTCTATAGCCACAGCGTTGGTGTGTGTAATCCAGCCGAGCGGCTTGATACCGCGCTTTTTTACCTCTTCTTCGCTCATCAGCAAGACGAAAGCTGCGCCATCGGTCACTTGGCTTGAGTTTCCTGCCGTGACTTGACCGGTTAGCTTTTCGAAAACGGGTCTTAACTTATCTAAATCTTCTCGTTTTTGATCGGGTCTAATACCATCGTCATTTTCTTGGAACTTTTGGTAGTCGGGGGGTAAAGGAACGGGGACGATTTCTTCTTTAAAACGGCCGGAAGCCAAAGCTTCTGCCGCTCTTTTTTGGCTTAAAAAAGCAAAATCGTCCTGCTCTTTTCTTGTCACACCCAGCTCTCTTGAGATCACTTCTGCGGTTTGACCCATGGTAAGATCGCAAATCGGGTCGTGAATGGAGGGAAGCTGCGGTTTTAGCATAGAGGGGCGAAAGCTAAATAGTTGCTTGATTTTAGCGAATATCCCTTTTGTTTTAGAAAGCGTCCATAAAAAATCCCTCATCGACTCGGGAAAAGTGATGGGGGTGTAAGACATCGATTCGGCTCCACCGGCAACGATGATAGACGATTTATCCAAAAGAATCTGGTTCACACCCGTGACAATAGCTTCCATACCGGACGCACAGTTGCGATTCACCGTAAAAGCGGGACACGTTATCGGAAGTCCGCCGAGAACGGCGATAATCCGCCCGATGTTGGTATCATCGGGCGGCTGAATAACGTTTCCGACAATGGCCTCGTCTACTTCTTCCTTTTTAACAGGGGCTCTTGCTAAGAGCTCTCTTAAAGCCCAAGCGCCTAAGTCTTTTGCCTTAATGTGTTTAAAAACTCCATTGGCCTTACAGAAAGGGGTTCTTACCCCTAAGACAACGGCGACTGGACTTCTCTTCATACGTTAGCCTCATCTAGATACATGCTGTCAATTAACGCTTTATACTTTTCGGTGACTACCTCCCGTCGAATCTTCATGGAGGGGGTTAGCTCACCTGTTTCGATCGTAGGCGGATTCGGAATAAATCTAAAGTCCCGAATTTGCTCCCAGTGGTTCAGGTGCTGGTTGATCGAGTCGATTACTTTTCTCATCTCGTTTTGGACGAATTCGGAATTTAAAAATTCGTCGTCGCTCATCGACTCGCACCCTTGAGATTTTTTTAGCGTTTCAAGTACTTCAAAGTCGGGGAACAAAACACAAGAGGCAAACTTTCTTTTGTAAGCTACTACCATCGCCATATCGACAATGGGCGCTCTTCCCAACTGCTGTTCGATCGGCACGGGAGCAATCCACTCTCCCACGGAAGATTTAATCAACTCTTTAACGCGACCGACAATGGTAACAAACCCTTGTTCATCGATCACCGCTTTATCTCCCGTTTTAAACCAGCCGTCTTCTGTGAAAGTCTTTTCGGTGGCGTCAGGGCGCTTATAGTAGCCCTGCATCACAATGGGACCCTTGATCAAAAGCTCCCCCTCGTCAGAGGTTTTTACTTTCATAGTTTCGAGGGGGCGTCCCACCGATCCCACTTTTCTCATTTCCGGATTGTTACAAGTGGTGATCGACGCTTCTGTCATTCCGAAGCCTTCATATATCGGCATGCCGATGTCTATAAAAAAGTGGCATAAGTGAGGATTAAGGGGGGCTCCGCCCGAAATGACCACACGTAGCTCGCCACCCAGTTTTTCTCTTAGCTGGCTGTAGACAATTTTGTCAGCTAAAGGCTGCATCAGGGTTTTATAAAGGCCTTCATCATCTTCATCGTTAGCAAGATTGAAAGCCCACTGTCCGATTGTTCTTTTTAAGAAGCCGGCACTGTTTACTTTATCGACCATTTTGGCATAGATTTTCTCTAAGAGTCTGGGAACCAAAGCGACGATGGTCGGATGGATTTCCTGGCAGGCTACACCGACTTGCTTAAGTTCGTTAAAGTAATAAACGGGGATGCCCCAATGTAGCATAATAAAGTTTAGCGATCTTCCGAAGACGTGCGCTAGAGGAAGGATGCTTAAATAGCGATCGGTTTCGCGATTCCAATGCATCGGGTCGACGTGAGTAATGGCGACCAAATTCTGATGAGTGAGCATTACTCCCTTGGGAACACCGGTCGATCCGCTGGTAAAAATAATGGTAGCCAAATCATCCGGCCGGACGCGGCTTAGAAGCTCTTGATAGGTAGTGGGGTTTTGATCCAAGAGATTTTCCCCTTCTTCAATTACCTTCTCATAACTTACCGATTGCTGCTTAGAAGGGACTTTGTCGAGCGCAATCGTTGTGGTAAAACGGTCTTTAAATTTGTCCCACATTTTCCACTCTTGATCGCCGCTCACAAAGATCAATTTAATGTCGCAAAGATCGGTTTCATATTCAAAGTTTTCGGAGGAGACGTTTCCGAAAAGGGGAACGGTGACAGCTCCAATAACCATGGAAGCTAAGTCAACGATCGTCCAACGGGCAGAAGGAAGGGCTAAAATGCCCACATTGTCCCCTTTTTTTACGCCATGTTTGGTGAGCCAAAGCGCTAAAGCTTTGACCTCGTGAATCAGCTGCTCTTGGGACGTAAATACCCATTCCCCTTTAATCTTGTCGGCCATCGCCTTGGGGTTCTGGTAATTTTTTTCCGCCAGGGTCAAAAGTTCCGCAATGGATTTGATGCTTTGCATGCTTTACCTCTCTAATATTTTCATCGATCTTTTCAAATATTTTATCAAGTAATTAAGCTGAGCAAGATTCTTGCCAAATAACGTACCTACGGACGCCCTGCTCATATTTTCATTTAAAAAATTAATTTATCAAATCTTAATCAAATGTTTGCTTAAATTTAATGTTGTTATTGTTTAATATAGATGAGGGATAATAAATTATGAGTGTTGGATTGATAACAGAGCCAATCATCGATCTTATCTCGTCGTTGCAGACGGAGTTTAGGGTTTTAGCTTCTTTAAGCGATCTCCCCCCTCCTCTGAACAACGGGATACTGCTTACGGCACGGCTAAGATTGCCGGGCTTTGCCATGCACTCCTATCGCCT
>JAGROB010000006.1:201-7838 GCA_020440465.1 Chlamydiia bacterium | reverse complement strand
GGGCTTAAGGGTGATACAGGTAAAATCATGATCTTATTTTAGGGCATCTTTTACTGCTTTTTCGCAGAAAAAGCCGGGGTTATTCGTTAAAAATTCAGGGATAAAGTTCAAAAGGTCTTGGCTTTTTAGGCTTTTATCTCTTTTTAAAGCTGCTATCCAATTTAAAATAAGCCGTTGAGAAGCATCTTGGAGTTGTATTTCTATACGAGCATATTTTGGAAGGAGCATCTTGACAATTTCAAATGGGGCTATAAATTTGGGGTGCTCGTCCGTGATCCCATGCCATATGTCGGGGGTTGAAAGCGTTAAGTCCAATAAATCAAGCGCGGTCAACGGAAAAATGGGTAAGACATTATTTTCTAACATATGATAAAGCGTTTGGAAAAGTGCTTGTCCTTTAAACTTTGAGTCTTCCCCTTTAAGATCAGCGGTTAAGATCCAACGGAAAAAGCCTTCGACAACTTCTTTAGGCCCTAAAGAGAAGTCACTTAGAAATGGGTTTCTGTAAAGCGCTTCTGCCATATAAAGGGCGATTGACCGCCCCTCAACTTGCTTGAATAAAAGATCTATGGAGGCGCTACAGATCTCATTCCACACCGCGTGAGAAAGGAGATAGGAGTTGAATAGGAGCCGGGGACATTTAGAAAAGATCAAAATGGCAGAAAGTAGGGCATAAGGCTGTTTCAGAACTAAAAGGCGTCTTACTTCCTCCTGAAAGGCAGTACCTGTTTCACGCGAGATCAAGCCGGGCTCTCTATACGTTATAAATTCATATTTCTGAAGCGGATTGTTTGGGAAGGGACCCCCAAGTTGGTGAAACTCGAGGTCGAGTCTCATCCTCCACACAAGATACTTTAAGTCGTCTGAGTGATCGGTTCGATGGGCGAGTATCTCTATAAAACTCAAAAGACACGCATGTCTATGTTCTTTAAAGAAGGGACTGCTCGAGGGGGTAATAAGCGTTGTCAGCTTATCAAAGAGGGGAAACGTATATTTGTAAAATGCTCTGTTGGCAACGAGTACCTTTAAGAAGCAATGGATATAATGACTCGTGAAGCATCTGGCGCCTTCTGTCGGGGGAAGCGTTTCCAAAAGGTGCTCAGGGATCGAGAGACTTTGTAGTACAAGCTGTACATTCTCTTTTTTCGGAGCGCGGCTATCGATGAAGGGGCCTGTAAGAGGAAATTCCCGGCTTGACAGCTTTTTGGCCTTGTCCAAATTCCCCAACGTTGTTTGAAGTGCCGATAAAATAGCAGATCTGGGAAGAGATCTTTTAAGCGTGTGGATCGACAAAACATAGGTCAGTTTAACGATATTGACATGTAAAAGAGGGAAGTCCTGATCGCTGGAAAGTTGTTTTTGTAAAAGGGGGAGTAAGACCTCTTGAAAGATATTGTTGATATCCCGAGGCTGCTTGCTATCTAAAAAATAGAAGTCCTTAATAAGGATATCGACCAAAATCGCAACCTTCCTTGGGGATTGTTCACTCATTCCGAGTACTTTGGACCGGGGAAATACCTTCATCAACAAGGAATGTCTTTCTGCTTCCGTAATACGACTTTTTAAGGGATCTTGATGGACAGCTTCTCTAATATGAAGACATGAGCTCATCCCATGGTCTAATATCGATTCTAAGTAAGGTGTCGGATTGTCTTTAAGTTCCTTAAGCTTTTCAATGGCCGCTTCGAATTGAGCGAGATGGATCAATCCTTTAATTTGCTGGCATAAAGCAACTTGCTTGTGCAAAAGCAGGGTTAAAGCGGGCTTGACATCGAGGGTTTTTGTCTCTTCTAATGAAAGATCTAAAAGCGCTCGTACCCATTTATCCCTATCGGCTTTTCCAAGGTTTGAAAGTGTTAAGATTTCCTCCGTGGCCTCGATAAAGCGCGCTTTCCCAGGAAGAGTTAGAAGCCATTTTCCCCATGCCGCTAAAGGGCCGCTTTTCTCTTTGAGCTCTTTTAACCGATCGAAGTGCTTTTGAAGGTCATGGATCGAAGCTGCGTGACTTAACACCCCTTCAAGCAGCAAGCGGCACTCTGATGGGGGTAGCTCCGAAAGATCTTGAGTGAGTAAATAAACCATGTGTGGGTTGGGCTTTTGAAGCGCTTGAAGTCGAAGCTCCTTATTTTTTATCCCGGCAACCGCCCTCCAAACCAGCTCTTTGGCCGGTTTTGATTTCGATTGAAGACACGCTTTAACGAATTGCTCAAGGGGAGGCTGGGCGGTGATTTCGGCAAGCTCAATCAGCTTCCAAATACCCTCTAAATCGTTCGGAAGCGCCGGAATAAGCTTTGATAAAAGCGCTTCAATCACACTGTGATATTGAGTGAGCTCTTTCGGAAAAACAGCGGGTAATAAAAAGAGCCAGGGTCTTAGCGTTTGGGCATCGACGGTTTTCTGAACGGCTTCAATCCAGGAAAAGATCATGGAAGAGGGAACCTCAGCCAGTTTTCCCCCTTTAAGCAGCTCTCGGAGTTTAGGGTCGCTTTCGGCCTCGGGTTTGATGGCTTTCAGGGTTTCAATTGCCTTTTCGAAAGTGAAGGGGCATTTATAGGTCTGAAGACAAAAAGCAAGCTCAAATCGAAGCTTGGGGTCTGAAACCTTCTTAAGATCTATTTTCAGATCATTTTTATGATAGCGACTGCCAGAAGGGAGCACCAAAAGGATTAATTTTGCCAAATCGTCATGAGAGTCAAGCTTTTCGGCCAGGGGTAAAGCGGCCTCAAGAAGCGCATTTAAAAGGGAAAGGTGTCTTTGTGGCGATTCTTGGGCTTCTCTTACCGTATTCGCTAAAAGCTTTTTTAAGAGCTTAAGCTTTAGCTCCGGATTGTCCTCTTTTTGTAAGACGCCTAAAGAGAATAGAGGGTCAGAAAGAAAAGCTTCTTTTAGCTCCGGCGCTTTCATGACATGAGCTTGCAACCTTTTTTCATAAGCAGCTAAAGGAGCTTTTACAAGCTGCCATAGGGGGTAGGGATTTTTAGCTTTTAAAATCAGATGGAATAAAAGCTCTTCCACGCTTTTAAACGGTGGCTCTTTGAGCAAAGGAAAAGCTTTTTTAAGTTCTTGAAAATTTTTAAAAATTTCGACAAGTTCCGCTTCCTTTAACTCCGGAATGATAAGATCGACCCCCCGCATGAAAGGGAGCGCCATTCGCAAAAGAATTAAAACTTCCCTGGAAGGGGTCTTGGGATCTTTAAAGAGCGTTTGATAACCGTACGGGTCTTTTTCCGTTTCTATCAGCTGCCAAAATTCGCAAAATTCCGCGGGTGATAGCGTCTTTAGTAGCACTTGGGCCCCTAAATAGGCCATTTTGATGGCGCCGTTAGGAACATTTGGAAGGTGGGCTTTTGCCGTATTTTGAATTAAAGAGACTAAAAATTGAACGGTGTGATTTTTGGCTCTTGCGGTTTTAAGCAAGGTCTGTTCCAGATCGTCTCTTGCGGGGATAAAGCCTTTGACTTGAAGAGATAGAAGGCGACTCCACCCATTGTGGTCGACGGCTTCAGGAGCATCAATCCTTAGGGTTTTAAAGATCTGGTCTAGAAACGGCTGCAGCCATGATGCTCCGGCCTTCAAGACAGTCTCAGTACTTATTTTAAGTCTTAAAGCATCTCTAGAAGCGAAGTTTTCACGCTTGAGGCTTTCGTAGACAATAAAGTCCACGTCCTGCCCCTGTCCATCGCCAAGAGTGGCCAAAAACGCTTGCCCCCCTTTCATCGGGTGTTGTTTTTGAAAGCCGTTTGTAAGGATGTCGTAGGCCTCTTTCCCGAGCATGCCGGCAACCGCGGAGCACAAGATTCCCTGAAATGGGGGAGCTTTAGGGGGATTTGGCGCCCTAAGGTCAAGATCGTTGCCCTTTGGAAAGTGGCGGGACAAATCGGCTTTTAAAGCCTCTGATAAGGTAATGTGATACGGTTTTAAAAGCGCTTCTAAATAGTCGACTCCCAAAATATAAAGAACTGTGGAGCCGACAACTTCAAAGTCGTAGTCAAGCCTGGCAATCAACTCCGACAGCTTAACTTCACCCAATGTATTTACCGGGATGAGCTGCCCTAAGATAGTATGAAGTCTATCTAAACACGCTTCCGGGAGGGAGGACGCTTTTTCTTCTGCCCCCGAACACATGCCGGAAGGCTCCATGATCCCAAGGGAAACCAAGGTTTCTTTTAGTTCAATTTCACTGCAAATCTCTGAGTTGGAAGATGTTAAGTCATTTCTTCCGGGAATGAGAGGACCCGGTGTAGGGTTTACAGAGCAAATTGAAGTCATAAGTTAAAAGGGGCTAAATTTCGGGTAAATCTTTTAGGTCTTTAAGTCCAAAGTATTTTAAGAATAAGGGGGTCGTTTTAAACAGGACGGGCCTTCCGGGAGCTTCAAGTTTGCCGGCAGGTTCAATCAAGCCCCGCTCCAATAAGTTTTGGAAGGTTCCGGTCGCATCCACCCCGCGGATTTTTTCCACTTCAGGACGGGTGATGGGGCCCCTGAACGCAATGATAGCCAGCGTTTCTAAAGCCGCGTGAGAAAGCTTTTCTTGTCTTTTGGAATAGCCGAGTTTTTCGATGTAGGGGCTATATTCTTCTAAGGATCTAAGTAAAAAGCCCTCCGCAATCTCTTCTAGGCGAAACGCTCTTCCCTGAGAGATATATTCTTCTCTTAGATCTTCAATAAGCTCTTTAAACGCGCGGGGTTTTAAGGGGTAGATCTCATCAGTGATGTCTTTGAGCCTGCCGAATGGAATCGGATCGGAGGAAGCAAAAAGGCACGCTTCGATGATTTTTTTGACCTGTCCCTTCATTTTCCGCTCAAAAGCGACTCGTTCATCCGGGGTGGTAGAGGAGACGGGATTTAAAAGGTTGATTTCATGCCCCATAAAGCTTGATGTCCCCCTCTTCTTTGACCACTTTGACCTCTCCGTTTTTAATCAGCTCCAAGACTGCCAGAAACGTTACAATCATCTCAAGTTTTTGTGTGCACCTTTCGAATAGAGAGACGAAGAGCGTCGGCGCTTTGTTAACGATATTTCGCACCCAAAGGATTTTGTCGTGGACCCGGTACTCTTCCTCTTCGATCGTCCCGAAGTTTTTAGCCGCTTTTTTAAGCGCTTCTTGGAAAAGACCCCCTAACTCATCCAGCGTCACCCCTGAAAGGCCGGGGGGAAGGTGGGTTTCATCGTCTTTCACCCCGCGGGTAAAGAAATCGCTTTGCTTTACTTCCAGCTGGGAAAATTTCTCCGCGGCATCTTTAAAGCGGCAGTAGTCGACCAAGTGGTGGATGATATCAAACTTGGATAGATCCTCTTCCGGCAAAGCCTCTTCCGGGTCTTTCGGCTGTCTAGGCAAAAGGGAGCGGCTTTTAAGGAGCGCCACCTGGGAGGCAAGCAGGATAAAGTCGGAGGCAAAATCGAAATCGTCGGAGTCGTTTGATAAAAAAGCTTTGATAATGGCTGCGATTTCAAGGGAGGAGGGATTGACCTCCCGGCGTTGAACCAGGTGGACTAAAAGCTCTAAAGGCCCCTCGAACTGATTAAGCTTTAAGGTTAAGGCGTTCATTGAAGCCGATTATAATAGCTTTATTCATAAAAATAAAGTAATAAGAAGATATGTGGAATAAGACTGTAATTTTACTAACGCTTTGTTTTTCATTCGCTTACGCCGATAACGTCTTAATGAAAGAGTCGGATGTCAAGCGGATTATGGATGAAATCTTCTCTCAGCACGTCCAAAAAAAAGAGATGACGCCGGAACTTTACAGGGAATCGGTTGAAAATTATCTTGAAAATGCCGATGTGGATCGTATCTATTTATTAAAGTCAGAAGTGGCTCCCTACTATAGCTTATCGAACAACCAGCTCAGAGGGCTCATTCGGCAATACAACAAGGGAGATTTTCGCTTTTTTAAACATCTGGACACCTTAATCCAAAACGCTTACGGACGCGCGCGAAATGAAAGAGCCGCTTTAGCACCCTTAGCAGCGTCTTTTGTTTATGAAGTGATTAAGTCGGACGAGCGCTATCCGGATGGGTTTGAGACATGGGCTCCATCGGAGGAGAAGTTAAAAGCGCGGCAAAAGGAGCATTTCAAAAATTTTATTGAACAGTGGGTCCATCGGTATGGTAAAGCACGGGCGGAAAGCCAGCCGAAAGAAGTGCTGGTTAGGTACGACCACGATCAGTCGTTTAAGGAAAATCAATATTTGACTTTGGGTCCTGAGGGGCAGCTTCTTCCTGTGGCAGAGCGGGAAAATTTATTTGCTCTACATCTTTTAAAAGCATTTGCCGCATCTTTAGATGCCCATACGAAGGTTTATGACCCCTCTGAAGCGACATCCATGCGTCTTCGTCTGGAAAGCGGCTATAAGGGGATCGGTTTAGTTTTAGGATCGGAAGGGGGAGAGCTGATTGTTCAAAAAGTGATAGAAGAAAGCGCGGCCGATAAAAATGGACAGATTCAAACGGGCGATGCCTTGATGGAAATTAATTCCAAACCGCTTAAGGGATTAAACTATCAAGAGGCGGTCGAGATTTTAAGGAGCGAGCCGGGCGATCAAGTCGACTTAAGTTTTGTAAGAGGCGCTGGAGCGACAAAGAAAAAGTTTAAAGTGACTCTTAAAAAAGAGCCCTTAGAAGATCGATCCGGGCGTCTTAAATATTTTTCGGAAAAATTCGGAAACGGCGTGATTGGCGTGATTAAACTGGATGCTTTTTACCGTTCCGATGATGGCATTTCAAGCGAAGAAGATGTTAAATCCGCCCTTGCCGAGTTAGATAAACAAAATTTACGGGGACTTGTGCTCGATTTACGCGATAATCGCGGCGGCTATTTGAATCAGGCAGTCAAAGTGGCCGGGCTGTTTATTACCAATGGCGTGGTGGTCGTTTCCCGATATGCTACGGGTGAAGAAAAAATTTACCGAGACACGGATGGGAAGACCTACTATGACGGACCGCTTGTGGTGTTGGTTTCCAAGCTTACGGCTTCTGCTGCTGAAATTGTAGCACAAGCACTGCAAGATTACGGCGTCGCTTTGATTGTGGGGGATGAGCATACTTACGGTAAAGGGACGATCCAAAGCCAGACTGTGACCGGCGACGAGAAATTATCGTCATATTTTAAAGTGACCGTCGGTAAATACTACACGGTCTCCGGAAAGACCCCTCAGTTAGAGGGGGTAAAAGCCGATATCGTTGCGCCGGGACCCTTGTCTAAACGACAAATCGGAGAGGCTTTTTTACAAGACACTTTACCCTCTGATATTATCGCTGCAAACTATAACGACGAGCTAAAAGATGTCGACCCCACGATCAAATCGTGGTACGTCAAATATTATCTTCCGACACTCCAGCCCCAAGAAGGTATCTGGAAAAATTTAGAAGAAAGACTTCGAGCCAATAGCCTCTATCGTCTTCAAAATAATTCGGACTATCAAGCCTTCCTGAGGGACCCACAGGCGGAATATCCCCAAAACAAAGACCCCCAACTTAAAGAAGCCGTCGACATCGTCAAAGACATGATCTACCTAGAATCTAAAGATCATCACACTAAAAACGTTGATCTAAATTAGACCTATCATCTATTCTTTTGTACTTACCCCACCCGGCCAGGTAGCTCAGTCGGTAGAGCAGAGGACTGAAAATCCT
>JAGROB010000006.1:0-185 GCA_020440465.1 Chlamydiia bacterium | reverse complement strand
GCTGGTTCGATTCCAGTCTTGGCCAAAATTTCGAAGGAAAAAGATCCGCTTTGACGTCTGTCTCCTCGGCCGTGCTACTCGCACTGCCCTCGTCGAAATCCGCCAAATCGTCTAGCTTTTTCCTCCGAAATTTCCTTCCCTCAAGATTCTTTTTTGGAGTGCGGCGTCAACGCCTTAGAGATTCT
>JAGROB010000162.1 GCA_020440465.1 Chlamydiia bacterium | reverse complement strand
TCTAACGGCAAAATTTCTTTCGGCAGCTTAAGCGACATATCAAGTCCATAAGCTAAGCTCCCGGGAAGAAAAGCCGTTAGCGTAGATGAAAAGTTCGATAGGATAATTCCGAAAAGGATCACAAAGATTAAGCTCGAAGCCTTTTTGGAAAACTCTTGCAAGGTTTTAAACAACAGCCCAAAAACCACAATCGGCAGCACAAAAAGAATCAGCGACTTTACGGATAGACTCAACCCGTAAAAAAAAGCCTTCGCGGGCTCCGGCAAGCTTTCGCTGAATAAAAGGGCGGCTCCAAAAATTAGAGCCAAAATAATTTGACGGTACATTTCTCTCTCATTTGTTAAATAATAAATTGAACTATTTTAGGACACGGGTAATTAACGGCTGGAGCCAGCCGTCGTCGTGAAAGAANNGAAGGGTAACTGTCAAATTACAAAAGTTATCCATTAGCCTAATATTAATGGAATTAAGAATTAGTACCTAAGGAAATTATTGTACGCTTTATCCCACGAATAAAAGACGCGAGCTTTCTTCTCCCGGTCATAGCGAACCTGGATGGAAAGGTAGGGATAGGGGTGGCGATTATCAAAGTCTCTCCCCTCGTCCTTTTTAAAAAGTTTAATAAAAATTTCTTGGTTCATCCAAGGGGGAGTCGAGACGTTCGTATCTTCTTTTTCATAACGAGTAAAGACGGTATAGCGCCTGTCGTCTTTTACCTGGGAATCGGTTTGGTAATAATCTTGAATCATCCGGACAATACTTTCCGGCATCTCCTCGTACCCTTGAACATAAAAGGAGACCTCCGCCGCGATCAGATGCTTGGATGTCTGGTTAGAAGGGGCGGAATTTACGTAGGTGTTGTGGTCGGGACAACGATGGGCAGAGGTAATCACAACCCGTTTTTTAGCTCTTTCCTGCAAGTAGTTCAATAGATCGATCAAGATCGGATAGACACCCTCTTTTCCGTCAATGAGCGGTAAACTATGCTTTTCAGAGCCTCCGCAGTCAGCGATTTCCAGCGTCTCTCCCCCTTTGGCCTCCGAACGCGGGGGATTAAAGGGATTGCCTTTACAGCGAAAATATTCTTTCGTGATCCAGGGCAGATCACAAGACCCCCTTTTTTCCCAGGGGTACTGCGGAAACGCTTCCGGCTCCGGCGGCGGTGGAAGAAAAAGGGCTTCCCCCGCCCGTCGAGTAATCAAGTGTTCGGCCGATTTTTGTTGGCCCGAAGCTCGATCACTTTCGGAGCTACAGCTAAAAAGAAAAAGTAAAAGGGCAATGGCATATATCACATCGCTTATGCTACACTTTTTAGCTTATGGATTGGATAAAAAACTTTGACTTGTTCTTGTTTGATTTCGATGGCCTGTTAGTCAACACGGAGATGATGCACTACCGGGCTTACAAAGAAATGATGGAAGCAAGAGGCGTTCACTTCAATTGGGACTTTAAACGCTACTGTAAATCGGCCCACTACGGCGCGACCCTTTTCCGAGAACGCATTACAGAGCAATATCCGGAGCTTTTATCACAAGTAGAAAGCTGGGATACCCTTTACGCCGAAAAACAGGCAGCGATGCTGAAGCTATTGGAAGAGGGAAAGGTGGAGCTTATGCCCGGTGTCAAAGCGCTTTTAGAGAAGCTAAAAGCGGCGGAAAAAAAGCGGGCGGTCGTGACACACTCCCCGAACAAGTTTATTGTTTCCCTAAGATCACAACACCCCGTTTTGGACGAGATCGAAAACTGGATTACAAGAGAGCAATATAACGAGCCCAAGCCCAATCCCGAGTGTTATCGCTTGGCGATTCAAAAGCTCAAAGAAAACGGCGATAAGGTGATCGGGTTTGAAGATACTCCAAGAGGTCTTACCGCCTTGATGGGAACGGAAGCGAAGCCCGTTTTAGTCTGCGATGTCGACTATCCCGAAATCCCGGAGTTTAAGGCTAAGGGAGCGCTTCACTTCACCCACTTCGACAAAGTAAGCATCTCCTAAAATCTGTGTAGACTTTTAATAAAGAACTTTAACTAAGAAAAGACCATGGGCGGGAGCGGCTTGGCCGGCGAGCTTCCGATCACCCGTCTCAAGCACTTCAGCGATCCTTTCGGGCGGAAAATAGCCCCGTCCCACATCGACCAAAGTTCCCACCAGATTCCGCACCATCTTGTACAAAAACCCGTCCGCTTCGAAGGTTAAAATAAGCTCTTCCCCTTCTTCTATATCCAGTCGCTTCATCGTTCTGATAGAGTCGTAGGAAGCCGCTCCACGATGATTTTCCGATGCAAAACCTTTAAAGTCGTGCTCCCCTAAAAGCCGTTTTGCTCCCTGCTTAAGCTTTTCGACATCAAACTCTCGGTAGGGCAAAACCCACTGATACTTCCGTTTAAAAAGACTCTCTTTTCCCTTTAAGGCGATATGATAGCGATAAATTTTTCCCTTGGCAGAGTACCGCGCATGAAAGTCTTCCGGTTTTTCTTCCACGCTTAAAAGACGGACATCATCGGGTAACAGGCCGTTCATGCTACTCTTAAAACGATATAGATCAAGCGGCGTATCAACTTCGATATGGGCCGTTTGCGCCAGGGCATGAACCCCCGAATCGGTTCTTCCCGCACCTGTCAGATCCGCTTTTTGCCTTAATACCGTTTCAAGGACTTCTTGGCATGTTTTTTGAACAGAGGCATCCTTCGGCTGCACCTGCCAACCCACATAATTTGTCCCGTCATACTGAAAGGTCAATACATACTTTGGCATACTTCAAGTCTTCTTGTGTCGTGATTTTAACGTTTCCTTCAGAGCCCTTTATAAGCTTAACTTTAGCTCCCACAAGCTCCGCTAAAGATAGATCGTCCGTTACCTCTCCCTCAACGATTTCAAACGCCATTTCAAGTATCTCTCGCTTGATCAGCTGCGGCGTATGAACTTCCCACAATCCTTTTCTCGGGATCGTTTGAAGGACATTTAAGTTATCATCCACTTGCTTGAGTGTACTCTTGACGGGAGATGCTAACGCTAAAGCATCTGCGTCATCTTTTTGAGCTAAAAGCGCTTCGACCTCTTCTTTTTTAAGAAACGGTCTTGCCGCATCATGGATAAGCACCCATTCGCCTGTCGCTTTTTGAAGTCCGTTGAACACAGAGTCTTGCCGTCTTAATCCCGGTTCGGCAAAGGTTACGGCTTCTTTGGGAAAAATGGCTCTATACTGTGGGTGTGCCACTACAACCATCTCTCCGAAAGGTTTTAAAGTCTCAAAACTATAAAGCGCTATCGGCTTTCCCTTAATCTCAAGATACTGCTTGGGGATGTTTGCCCCCAGACGTATCCCCTTTCCCCCTGCAAGCAAGATCACCGAAACCTTAGACATCAGGACTTATCTCCACAAAAACCACCTCCGGACTTGCGAACCATCTAAAAGGGATTAAACTTCCCACGCCTCGGCTGACAAAGGCCATTTTTTCTTGCAATTGAACTTCTCCCGACTTAAAGCGGCTATCTTCCATCGCGGTTAAACGACGCCAAATCCAGGGTAAGTTGACCTGTCCTCCGTGGGTGTGTCCTGACAAAAACAAGCATCCAGGAAAATTTAGCAAATGGGGAATCATATCGGGGTTATGCACCAAAACCACCCCCTCTTTTTCAGGGTTATACCCCTGATACGCCTTTTCGGGATTAGCTTGAGAAGCCATATACTCCCCCAAGCCCACGATATTGATCTCATCCGTCTCTTGTGTTTGATTGTTCAAACACTCAAAAGGGGTCATTTTTAAAAGGTTAAGTAATTCCGGATGGGGTTTTAAGTTTTGGGCCCGTTCAGTGGTTTTTCCTGTAAGACGGGTCGACTTAAAAAGGCGCGTGATAATTTTATTTAAAGGCGCTCCCTTGGACGTAACGTCATAGTCCCCGTTTTCGTTGATGGAAAGGGGCTTGTCATAATCGTGATTACCCAAGATGGCAAAACACCCTTTTTTGGCCTTAAAGCGGCAAAGGTAATTTGTAAGTTTTTCTTTATCAAAAAGTTCAGCCTCGCAAAGAAAGTCGCCGCCTAAAAATAGATAATCAGGGTCAAAGTCGTCCGTTTTTTTGACTAACTTATTGAGCATCGCTGAAGACTGTGATCGATTCCAGTGCAAATCGGAAAAAAAGGCTATTTTTATGGGGGATTTGACCTTTTTCGACAGGATTTTAAGCTTTTTTCCCCGAAGTAAAGCTGGCTCAATAAAGCGGGGCCAGATTCCAATAATGGAAACTATGCACCACAAATCCCAAAGAAAAGAGCCGATAGACTTTCTAGACATATCGACTCACTATACCAAAAAGGCGCTTAAGGGGGAATCCCTTAAGGCCTTAAAGTTAATTAACTAGGCGTTAGCCATTTGGGGGTCTTTCAAGTGCTTCGAGATTTTCGAAACCATCTTGAACATATCGATAGGCTGAGCGCCCAAAACTTTTGAAAGTTGTTCGTCGGGCTTAATCATTCTTTTGTTCTTAGCATCTTGAAGCTTATGCTTCTTGATATAGTCCCAAAGTTTTTTGGTAACTTCGGTTCTGGGCATCGGGCCTTTTCCGACAATCTTTGCCAGTGCATCGCTTACCGCTACCGGTTTCATGAAGGCGGATGGTTTCTTCTTCGTTGCCATTTCTTTCTCCTCAAGTGTGTTTTAAAAAAAGTATTCAAGATACTCTTATAAAGTCTATAGCGTTCCTTAAGATTTCCCGTCAAAGCTTTTTCTAAGAAACCTTGCCTTCTAGCCCAAATCTGGGTAGGATAAAAGACATGAAAACAGGGAGCTCATTCTCAAAATCTATAGAAGAGACAGAAGCAATTGTAAAAGCGCTTAAAGCCGAAGACTCCCTTTCAGAGCGGGTTCGACACCTTAAAAATCACCCTGTTTCTAGTGCTTTTTTTAAGGCTCAGACCACTCTAAAAGCCCTGTTTTCAAAACTCCCTTTAGACGAACAGGAAATCCTTTTTACCTTAACCGCCCTTGGTCAGGGAGAGGCAGTCTTTTCGGACTGGAACCACTTTTCCGATCCGCTCCCGGAGCTTCGAGAAGTCGCAACAGCGCTTATGCCTCTAAAAAAACACTATCACATTATCGGAGGGATCGCCGGATATCAGTTAGAAACCCTTAAGCTTCTGGAAAATAAGAAAAGCGCCCCCCAAAAAAAGCTACGATTCACTTCTCCTTCAGGACTTAAGCTTGAGGATAAAAATCCTGAAGTCCAAAAACTGGTCAAAGCAGGCATCGAGTCGCTTCCCGATTTCGCGGTCCTTTATCCGGTTGGCGGAGCGGGGGATCGTCTTGATCTTTATGACGAAACGGGAAAAACTCCCCTCCCCCAAGCCAAGCTTAAGTTTCATGGAGTTCCCCTTTTAGAAGGAATGATTCAAGATTTGATTGCAAGGGAGCACCTTTATTTCAATCTTTTCAAAAAAGAGCTTTTAACCCCTGTTGTGATGATGACCTCCCCCGAAAAGAAAAACCGGCATCACATCGAGGCCATTTTGGAGGAAAACAAATGGTTTCACCGTCCGAAAGAGCTATTTTTCTTGTTCGATCAGCCTTTAGTTCCCATGATGTCGGATCAGGGAAAAATCGCCACGAAGGGGCCGCTTACCCTGAACCTAAAGCCCGGGGGGCACGGAATCATTTGGGAGCTGATGGAGACTTACGGAGCCTTTACTTGGCTTGAAAATCTTAAGAAAGACAAGCTTTTAATCCGTCAAATCAACAACCCCATTGCAGGTATTGATAAAAATTTGCTAGCGCTCGCGGGAAAAGGGTCCTTAGAAAACAAAGCTTTCGGTTTCTTAAGTTGCGAAAGAATCGCCGGCACCTCAGAAGGAATGAACGCGATCGTAGAGGAGGTAAAAGAAGACGGCATTTTAACCACGCTTACAAACATTGAGTACACGGAATTTGCTGCCCAGGGGTTAAAAGATGAGCCCGAATCAGATGAAAGCCCCTACTCTGCTTTCCCTGCTAACACGAATATCCTATTTGCTAAAATTCCGGAAATTCGAAAAGCTTTAAAAAGCCTTCCCTTGCCGGGACTAATCATCAACTTAAAAGGACAAGTCACTTGCTACGACTCCAAGGGAAAAAGGGAGTCATCCAAAGGGGGCAGGCTCGAAACCACGATGCAAAACATCGCCGATGAAATGGGAACTTTTTCCAAAAAAGGCCCGATCCCCATCGAAAAACTTAAAACCTTTATCCTTTACAATGACCGAGATAAAACGATATCGGTCACCAAAAAAAAATGGGTTCCCGGAAATTCTGTTGAAGAGACGCCGCAAGGAGCGTTTGAAGATCGTCAAAAATTATTTCGAAAACTTTTTGTCGATCACCTGGACTACCAAATTCCCAAGCTTAACGGACACCATTCACCTAACTTCATTCTAGACTTCCATCCGGCACTTGGACCTCTTTGGGATATCATAGCCCAAAAAGTGCAAAGCGGCACTTTAGCCCAAGGCTCCGATCTTATACTTAACGTGGAAAAACTTTATTTAAAAAACTTGAAGCTCGACGGGGCCTTTCACATTAAATCCCCCTCCTTACGAGGTTCCGTTTTTTTAAAAAATATTACCGTAAAAAATCGCGGCATGGACAAAGAACCCCCCCAGGATTTTTGGAAGGGAGATCTTATTTACAAAGAAAAACTTGAGATTATCCTGCACGGTACGGGAGAGTTCATTGCCGACGGCGTTCAGTTTGACGGCCCTTTAACTTTTGAAGTTCCTGACGGCCATCGGATGATCGTTAAATCCGACAAGGGAAAACTTAAATCTTCTTTAGAAAAAGTGCTTAAGCCCCTGTGGGAATGGGATTATAACTTTAATTCGAAAGCGTCTTGCGCTTTGACATTTAAGTGCGAAAGCGGTACCTTATCCCCATAATTCGGAGTCACTGATGGATCAAGAGCTTATCAAATCAATCGAAAATCGCATCCTTCACATGTGGAGGTATCTTTGACTTCGCCAGCAAAAAAGAGCGCCTAAACGAGCTTAAAGCCCGGATGGAAGACCCTGGGTTTTGGGACAATAACGACAAAGCTCAAGCAAGCATTCAAGAGTCCAATGAGCTCAAGTTCTGGTTAGAGCCCGCAGAAGATTTAAAACAGCGATTTGAAGATGCCGTCTTCTTATTGCCGGAAGCTCAAAAAACGGGCGATGACGATTTTGTTGCCCAGTTGGAAGCGGAGCTTGAGGCTGTCGACAAAGAGCTTGCCGAACTTGAAATCCGGAAAATGCTTTCGGGAGAGCTCGACAACAAAAACTGCTTTTTGAGCATCAACGCCGGCGCCGGCGGAACAGAGTCTTGCGACTGGGCGCTTATGCTGATGCGGATGTATGAAAGGTGGGCCACTAAAAAAGGGTGGAAGGTCGAGATGATCGACCAGCTCGACGGCGATGTGGCGGGCATTAAAAACGTCACCTTGAAATTTACGGGCCCTTTTGCCTACGGCTACTCAAAAGCGGAAAAAGGGGTACATAGACTGGTTCGGATCTCCCCTTTTGACTCGAATGCAAAGCGGCATACAAGCTTTGCCTCTGTCGATATCACACCTGAGATTGCCGACGATATTGACATTGAGGTTAAGCCGGACGAGATTAAAACTGATACCTTCAGGGCTTCGGGAGCGGGTGGGCAGCACGTAAATAAAACCGATTCCGCCGTTCGGATGACCCACATCCCCACGGGAATTGTGGTTTCGTGCCAGTCGCAACGAAGCCAGATACAAAACCGAGAGACTTGCTTAAAGCTTTTAAAGTCAAAGCTTTATGAAAAGGAAGTGGAGGCACGAGAAAAGTCTTTAAAATCGATCCAGGGAGAGCAAAAAGATATTGCATGGGGAAGCCAGATCAGAAATTATGTGTTTCAGCCCTACACCCTGGTAAAAGACACCCGTACCAAGCACGAAACGGGCAACATCCAGGCTGTTATGGATGGAGATCTGGATGAATTTGTCAACGCATACCTTAAGGAGTTTTCATGAGTAAAACCGAAGAGTTAGAAGAGCTCCCCGGCATAGAGATCCGCTATACCGAGATGGCCGACGGAAAATATTTAAGAGAGTGGCTTTTGGATCCCAATGTCAACCGTTGGTTTCCGATGGTCGACACGGCAGAGGCGGAAGACGCTACCAATCGCTGGATCGGCTTTGCCCGTTGGCGTTGCAGCTTAACCGCTACTAGAGACGGCGTCCCGATTGGAATTACTACGCTTTATCTTCAGCCCTACAAAAAACTTGCCCACCAGTGCGAGTTTGGAATTATCGTAAGCGATAAAGAACGGGGAAAAGGGGTTGGGACGTACCTATTGAAGTCCCTTATGGCGCTTGCCAAAGAGACGTTTAAAATTGAGCTTTTGCATCTGCAAGTTTATGCCGGAAATCCCGCGACCCGTCTTTATGAAAGACTTGGGTTTAAAGAATTCGGACGGCAAAACGAGTGGATTAAAGAGCTAGACGGCTCTTACACAGCACGGATATTTATGGAAAAAAACCTTTAACCTTATTTTACACAAGACGATGCCCTTACAAGAACTACAACAAAGACTCAAGACACCCAAAAAGAAGTACGAATTCAA
>JAGROB010000161.1:22813-24638 GCA_020440465.1 Chlamydiia bacterium | reverse complement strand
TGTAAGAAGGTTTTCAACTTCTTTTCGTTCATTTCCATCTGCTCCTGTTGTGATTACGGATAAAAACTTACCTTTTCCATCGACGAGTAAATGGATTAACAACCCTTGCCTTTGTACCCATGAGACACCCCCTCGGCCCAACCTGCTGAGTGGGGAAAAAGACCCATCAATGGCCAGCTGATTAAGGTCTACCAATCCTTGTTGGACTCCCATTTGCAAAAGTCCACTGAATACCTTGTCGAGCACACGAACCTATCCAACTACATGCATCTTGTTTCGAGACATCATATCTCTCCCGGAGAGGAGTGATTAATTAAAGCGTAACTTACATTATTTTTAGGATGTAGTTCCTTCCAATATCTCTCTAATGTAGTAAAAGCAGCGTCAAAATCTGGGTCAAGTCCACAGTCAGTAGCCATCTGACTAAATGATGCTCTCCAGCTAGCGGGAGGTTCTGGAACTGTTATCGGTATGGATTTTTCGCCACGGCGGTGGAATGTGTTTGTAATCGCTTTAAAAAGCTGATTTTTATCAAGACCTTCTTGTATGAGTAATAGAACATCAATTAGGTCTTTGACTCTTGTGTTTTCACGCTCTCCGCGATCTACTACCATAGCATGTATTTTTTCAGCAAACTGTTGTTCAAGTGAAATTGCCTCAAATTTTGCAGGTGGAATACCACAAAAATTTAACCAATCTCCTCCGGTGATTTCATCTATGGGAGGTGTGATGGCATCACCAAATCCAATATCTAGTGAAAAAGCAACGAAGAGACGGCCCGCTAAAATACTTTTTATAGGAAATCGAAAACCTCCATATGGAGCTGACTCTATTACCTTAGCATTTGGTTCTATCTGAAACAGAAAATGATCATTCATTTCATACATCGCCCTTTCCTGTAATTGCTCCAGAAGAATTTCTAGTTGTCTGTCTTTTGATCCTGCTATTTTCAATCTTATTCCAAGATCAAGATCTTTCGTGGCACGTGATATTTCAAATCGCACTTCAAGTGCATAACCACCTTTTAAAACCCATGGATAGGGTTCTACGGAAAACAGTCTAGCAAGAAACCTCTCAAAGGCTACTTTTCGACGGATTCTTTGTAGATCTGCTCCGGTTTCTGTAGCTACTTTCTGGAGGCGTTGTTCCAAACTCTGTCTAAAACTTGCGGGAGAGCTAAATATTTTATTCACTTTTTTCCCATTTCGTTAAATATTCTTTTTGCTCGATCTGAGTTCAATTGTCCCATTAATTGCATAACTCTGGACTTAGATATGACCCCTTTATTTAACCCATCCAATATGGCGTGTGTCACAAACTCCTCGGATACCTTTTCGTCCAGTAAAACATCATAGATCGTCTTTTCGGGTGTAGTCACCATATACCCCTCAAATTCCAAAACTTCTTGAGATTCTAGTTTGTTAAAGTATAAAACTAGATTTTCTGGAGGAGGGTGATATTTCCTAAATCCTTTTGGAACTGATAAATGGTACTTTGCGGGCATTACATCACTCAATTCATGAATCGCTAAAGCAGTTTCGTGTGAAAAGACACCTTGCACCTCACCTTTTTGGTTAGAAGACCAAAGACTCCAATAAACTAGATCAGGCCTGTCTCCAATTGGGTAGTTAGCTAGCCTATAGATCCCTCGCCCCTCTCGAATCCATCGCCCTTTTCTTACATGATAAGAAAAACGGCTGTCCGCATAACCGACTTCTTTAGCTTGACGCGCAGTAAAGAAACCTTGTTGAAGACTTGCTACTTGATAGAGCTGCTGTTCCATTTCATTTGCTTTCATACATAAAACCTAACAAATGGTTAGGTT
>JAGROB010000161.1:0-22724 GCA_020440465.1 Chlamydiia bacterium | reverse complement strand
AACCTAACCATTTGTTAGGTTTTATACAAAATACACTGGTATTGAGCAAAATTTGGCAGATCTATAGGTGAGAATTGACGGCTTAATTTGTTATTGGGTCTTTGGGCACCTATCTTCGGACTTATTTTGATAAATCCGTATTTTTGTACCACTCGTCGAAATTTGACCTTGCCCCATTATTAGGGCCAAAAATTATTGATTTGTTAAGAAATGATTATCCTGGAGCACTGGCGGTGCAGTGATCTACCTATTTATCCCTTATTAACGAATAAAAATGAGTAGCACTTTTTATCTCAAACCATTTACTCTTTTGCTCATAGTGATTTGATAGAGATGGATGGGACCTAGAATCCCCCGCTCTCATCCCGCCGGTCGCTGGTTCATAGTCGAGCTTACCCCGTTTTATTAAATCCTTAAGATTTTAATATTTAAGCTGACTTGGAGGGCCTTTCGTGAAAGGGTATGTTAATTGTTTACTTTTTCTGTCTTGCTCTTTGCTATTTGGAGAGCAAACGGATGTTTGGCTTCTAGAGGATGATACATCTCTTGTTTTACCGGATAATGAACCTGAAAAGCTTGTATCAATGACGGGCCAGTTGTATTTACACACCATCGACAAGGACCCAGAAAACGAATCCCTAGGTAAAGTCTCTTACTGGGTACTAAAAATGGATTCAAAATCATTTGAAATTGCTTGTACTACACCTGTGCGCTCTGCATTTCAATCTCCTCAATCCATTCGCGATGATTTACAGTGCTACGAACTAGAGTTGACTGGCAACTATGAAGAAACATGGCTAAATGAACATGCAAATCATACGATTACACTTTCGGGCTACCTATGGCATGCACATACGGCGCATCATCACACACCTGTCTTGATGGATGCTGACCCTTGGTTCAAAGATATTTCTCCAAAATAAAACGGTGCACTAAAAGAATGGATTCCTGATCCACCATCTGAAGGCTTCTACGCAGGCTGCGCTTTAAAAAATCGGGACTTACTCAGGATAACAACAAAAAGCTTATCGAAATTCTTTAGCAGGCTGTTATCAATTTCAGTTTAACCATCTTATTTTTAGCGAAAAGTCCATCAGATACTTAGGTAAAGCATAAGCAGTAAGGGTCACCATAAACAGATTGGGGGCAAGCGCCAACGGAGGCAGATAAAATAAGCTTGCGTAAAACGCTATCATCATCCAGCCGGCAAGGGAGTAATTCAGCCATCTGTAAAATCGGGGAACAAGGGTCTTTCCCTTCACTTTTGGAGTTCTGAAAAAGGGGATCTGCTGCCCCGTCACAGCTTGTTCAAGCGACTTTAAAACCCCCGCGGCGTTTACCGGGATCAGCAGCACGTTGAGTGCAAGTACACGAAACAAGTCGGTAAAACGGTAACCTAACAGCATAAGATCCCTTCCGTAGATCGCAAGATAGGGAAGGGGCGAAACAATGGCCGCCCAGGTAATCTCCTGCGCAGAAAATGGGACGATCAGAAGCGTTAAAAGCGCCCCTAAAGTGACCCCGATCGAGCCTAAGTAGTGCATTCTCATGAAACCCTCTTTCCAATTGGAAAGCGATCCAAAAAGTTTGGGCAGGATCAATAAGCCCCCGTTGGCCCAGCGCCGACGCTGTATCAAAAGCGATCCAAAGTCAGGGGGTGTCGCGCTATAAGAAAGCCTTTCGGGGTAGTTATGCAAACTCCAGCCCTTTCTGATTAGGTCTACCGAAGATTCCGTATCCTCAATCACCGTCCGATCCTGAATAAACCGCTTAATTGTATACCCCCTCTCCTGCACCTCTTCCACGATGTCGTCCAAAGCCGATTTTCGGGCAATGGCATTGGCTCCCACCCAAAAGGTAGCGTTATAGTGGGTAAAACCCTGGTGAACGACAAATTGCAAGTCGGTGGTAATCCCGGCTACCCGCTCAAGCTCTCCTGCCGCATTGGGAAAAGCGCTATAAGGCGTCTGTATCACCGCGAGGCGCTCTTGCCCGGGACTTATCATATGGTGTACAAGTCTTAGTGTATAGTCATGGGTCAAAATGGTGTCGGCGTCCAGCATCGCCACAAATTCCGTTTCAGGAAACTTTTCCCCCATGAGTCCGATGTAGCTGTTTAGATTCATCGCCTTATTGGCGGCGTGAGACAGATATTCAAACTGCTTCCTCTCAAAACTCGTGACTTCAACATTGAACATCCCTAAAAGCTCATCCCAACAGGTATGCTCGCACGTTTTATGGTAAGCAGCCCGATCGAAAAACGTCAGCTCCACAAAGGCTTTCTCCTGGGCGTCCGTAACAGGGTATAACTCCCCTTGGGTCTGAAACCAGGCAGCAAGGTACCGATGCGCTTTTTTGGCGTCTTTTGTGCTGTGGTAGATTTTTTTTAGGTGTTCCCTCGGTCCCTCCAGAAACTGTTCAATTTGCTTGGGAAGCGCACGCGTCAGCACCAGTTGCGGGTCATCGGACGGTGGATCGTCGATTAAAAGAACCACCCTTTTGTCAGGATAAAGCTGCAGGGCAGACGAAAGAAGCGACATCTTAACCACATTAACCTCTTCCTTGTAAGAAGGGAGGAGATAGGTAATAGAAGGAGACTTCTTCCAAACAGATGACATCTCCCCATGATCGGCCGGAAAGAACGCCTTCAGGCGCGCTAAATATCCCCATCTTCCCATGAGGTAAACGACATAGCCCGACCCCATAATCCCAATAAAAGTCAGATGGGTCGCCTTCGCCAGGACGGTGGCATCGCTCTCCAGGATATGGACTCCCCAGATCACCGTGACCAATCCCATTCCCAGGAAAGCCAGGCCGGTTAAGAGCCGCTCAAGCCCCAGACGCTCTTTATTTACGTGATTTCTGATCATATTAATACAAATTTTAATTACTATTACCTCTAATTATACAAATAATGCATATTATAATGATATAAATATCAATCACTTAAACTATTTTTTTGAAATTAGAGAAAAACCCCAAATTTTCGTAATTTGGGGAGCATGAACAAGCTTGCGACCTATGACACTCTGGTTCTGGAGAAAATCAGTCTATGATCGTTTAACTACCCGACTTACCACGATCTCGTGGCGGTTGGGATCATGCAGGGGGTAGTCATAAAGACTCAAAACCTTTTGAAAAAGCAACGTGGTGCTCTCGGGATCGTTGGATTTCAGCTGCATCCCATTGGGATCTAAGATCCAATCCGTTCCGTCCGCTTCCTTTATAAACGTGATCGCATGGCCCCCTTCATCGGTCTCAAAAATAATGCCATAGATTCCCGGTTCTAAATCTTTGAAATTTTTCAAAAAGTCCCGATCATTGGAATGCTGGAAATAAAAGCCCACTTTACGATCCACTTCCTTTAGCTCAAGGCCGGTTACAGCCAAAACCACGTTGGCCCTTGTTCTATAACCGCGACTATAACGCTCTCCGACGATCGCATGGGCAACTTCGATATTTGTAAACCTTCCAAAAGCCAACTCTTCTTGCGACTCCCTTAAGCCAAAAATTTCAATGGCGGCATTTCTTAAGGCCGACCAAAAACCGGGAAGATTTCTAAGTCTTTCATTTTCTTTATATTTTTGACTTCCGAACTGATGCTCTAAAAATCCTCCCACCCATTCGATTTCCTCATCGGAAGAATTTCTTAAAAGCGCTTCAAACTCGGTAAGAGAACCCGTTTTTTTCTTTAAAAGTTCTTTCTTATTTTTAAGATGCGAAGCTATCGTCTTCGTTTGACTTCTTTTATCAAAGACTTGTCTTAGTTCTTTAATGAGATTAGGATCTTTATTGCACTCATCAAAAAGATTAGTAACGATATCCGAGTCCACAGAATAAATCGAGCCTGGTTCCGCTTTGTCCCTTCCCCTTTTGATAGCCTCAAGAGTGCGGCCAATGACAAGAGCTCTATCCTCTTCTACAGGATTCAAAAGCTCGAAAACAGCCTGCGACGCCGCAGCCTTTTTACTTGCTCCCTCTTCTCCTGTGCGAATGATCTGATCTATATCTTTACCCTTGCCAAGGTAGCGCCGGGCAATATCTAACTGAATTCCGGCACAAATCCCCATGGTCGACATTTTATTCGGCATCACAGAAGGGTCTACCTCTACTTGCTGAATCAACTCTTCGGGAAGAGCTTGCATTCTTTGCAAAATGCTGATGGCTTCGTTAAAGTCGGCTTCGGTCTCAAGCACATCCACCTTGGCAATGTTCTTAGCCGTCCCCTCGTAATGATCCTCGCCGAAATAGTGCTTGGCCCAAATGGGTCTCAAGTCTTCCCATGCCATAGTTGCCTTGATGCGGAACATGGGGGCTTTAGAGGGTACAAAAACAGAGGCGAATTTCGAGGCCAGGGTATAACCCACCCCCCTTAGAAAAGGATCTATACTCTCCGAAGAGGTCAAAAGTGTTATTTTTTTACTCAGCCAGGTGGGTTTTTTCGGATCTTCAAAAGGAAATACTTGTGGGTTTGAACCTGAGCTTTCAACACGATTATTCATGCTATTATTATAATATAATAGAAAATTAAAAGCCTAAACTAAACAAAAACTAACTTCTTATCAAAAATTTAATAATATAAGCTCTTTAGAATAAAAATCTCTTACACCGCGAGGGAGCGGATCCAGTATGATCGGTAAAGGGGGATCAGGATGTGATCGTCCGTGATGTCGCCGGCTCCCATGATGGAAGAGCGGACTTAGGCTAAGAGATGATCGTTCTTCATCTAAATAGGATCCGGGTTATTAAAAATTGCGAGTTAACTTTCCAGACGAACTCCCTTCTCGTCACACCATTTTTTTAAGTGTGTATATTCACCAGTAGTTTTTAGCTGAGTAAGCCATTCTTGGATAGCTCTCTTTTCTTCATCCGTGAATTTTGAAAATCCTAGCAAGAACTTTATCTTGGCAGCTTTATCTAAAGGGATTCTGGTATTTTGAGAGTTCATGACTGGACGCATTCCCCATTCCGTTGGTGAAAATACGGCCAAACTAGAACTACTTGGGTAAATCACTTCATGAAAATCTAATTTTGAAATTACGATAACTTCTTGGTTATCGTTAAGACACACTTTTGCAATAGGATCACCCTGTAATGACGGCATTAAATTCAAGACTTGTTCCATCTCCTTAGTGAAGTAAATCCCCGCCAAACCTTGAACCTGAGGAAGCATTACAGATGCAGGAGTAAATGTATCAGGGTTATTGCTAGGTCTTCGAATATGAAAAAAGTTCCAACTATTAAAGCTATGAGTTTTTTTGTTTGGATCAACTTGTTTTGTTTTCTTTTTTCGAACAGCTTGTTGCTGTTGCTGTTGTTGCTGCTGCTGAACCTGTTCTTGAGTACCCCCGGCACCTGCTGAAGCTTGAGAGACTCTCTCCGGAAGATTTCTCTTGTGTATCTGTTGTGCCTTTGAAAATTTTTCTTTTTCGCTCTTAAGTTGACTTCGAATTTCTTCAAGTTGTTGAGCCGCTCTATGAATGCGTATGATAGCATTCCTTTTTTCCGGGGGAAGGTCGCTTGGAAGATTTTTTAAAAGTTGACTCTCGGATAATCGGAATAATGGCATGACTAAGTCCTTATTGATCCCTGAAAGCTCTTCTACTTTTGCAGCCATCTCTCTTTTTTTCTGATATAGCTTATCTCTTTCTTGATCAAATGTGTCCAAAATCTTTGATTCAGTACTTATAGTCACGCTAGGGTTATAGTCGGTCTCGAAATTAACTCCTTTATTTTTGATCAAAAAGTCCCTGAAGATATCGAAGAGTATCTGATCAACTACGATGTCTGATAGTACCACATCTTGGCTTCCTTCTGACCAGTAGTCGGGGGTGTCCTGAATAGGATTTGGAGAAAAAAGGATTTTTCTGACACCATGAGTTGCAATCTCCTGAACACGAAAGAGCTCAGCTTTAAGGTTAAGCTGAGCTTGCTTTTCTACACTGCGTTGTTTAATTGTCACAACAGCGTCACCCATACTTATGGAATCACCCGGTACATGCCATATGGGCGTATGCCGATCACCGGTACCACGACCTCTCCAAATCGATTGTCCCATTTCCTGCAAGTTGGTAGTTCTGACGGGAAAATAGTGTGTCTTACCAGGTAAAATGGGTAAATCTGTTCCCCTTGTATCTGCGGGACCATAGAGGCAAATATAATTTTTCGGAAGCGTTTGACCCACTATAGGTCCAGGTTCAGGCTCGCCGGCGATCCACAAATAAGGCCGTCTTTCTTGAGAGTGAATAAAAATAAATGACTTGTCAGGAGAGGCCTCTCTTAGCTTAATTACCCACTGCTCAGTTGAAAGGCCCTTCATTCCATAGCCCCCTTCATTAATAATTGCCACAGCATCCGGCATTGAGACAATCTCGTGCATATGCTCCAGGCTCTTAGACTCCTGGAAAGTCACACACGGAGTTTGTAACCCTTGGTCGTGATTAATGGCCATTTGCAACAAAGTTTCAGCCTCTACATCGCGTGTATGGGTATCGCCCCCTTCGGCTTGAGGTTTATAATTGGGCAAGGCATAAGGACTTAAAGTACCTGTGACACCCCCCACTCTTCTTCCGGTAACAACGGATTGTACCGACAAGGTACTTTGTTGATTAAAGCGTTTAATAAAGCCGGTATCTAAAATCATTTTCTCAACAAGATCCATGCGATATTTGAAATAGCGGGGCTCCATCAATTTTTGGGCTAAGGTTTCTTTTGTCACTTCTCTTCCCAGACCAAGATCCGAAATCATAGCTCGATATTTGTCGGGATAGCGCTCCTCAAAGGTTTCTAACTTAGAAACAAGAAATTGAAATGACTCTCCGGTCGTGGTTTGACAAGAAGCCATTTGAATAGCCCCCAGATACTGCTGGGCTACCAGCTCATATTCATCACCAAAACGATTTCCGGGTGTTGACTGTTTACCGGATCGGGGAACAATAGTCGCGCCGTCTTCTGGACTATAGCCATAGTTAATATCAGATTCTTGAGAAAAGATACTCGGCAGCGTGGTAGATAAAAGTCTTTTTAGTGCAGCAATTTCTTTTTGAGTGTCTTCCCCACGGTATTCACTTAAGCTAGAGGGTCTTGTATTCTCTAAGCCTACTAGGTATCTTGCTCCTTCAGTGCCTAAAAACTCTTTCGCAAGCTCTAAAAGAAACCCTTCCCTCATCTCTTTTTGGCTATATCCAGCTTGGTTTCCATGCTTTAGTGAATCTGCAAGCTCTTGAACTATGGGGTGCTGAGAGGAAAAAATAGTATCAAATACCCGTCTTGTCATATTAACGACTGTAGTATCGGGCTTTTGATCTTGCCCTACGGCACGATTAATCTCTTTTGTGATATCAAAGAGACTATCCACCTCGTCTCCTACGAAAACGGTATCGACACCCTCTCTTCCATCAAGCAAAGCGTCGATTTTTTTTAGCCAATAGATCTTTTTTTCAAAAGCTGCGTGGGCAAAGGCGGCCTTTTGTAATGCATCCTGGTTATCTTGATTTTCAAGCATTTCAAGAGCTTTAAGTCTTTCCTCTCGCTGATCGGATAATGCAACCAAAAGCTGCTTAATATTAGCCAAGGAATCCACCGTTGTGACAAAATATCCTCGATTTTTTTTAACCTCAAGTAAATGTAAATACTGACCGGCTAAATAGGCAGCACTCACGTTTTCATCTGCACTGAAATTAATGGGCTCACCCACGCTTCCAATCATACGACGCGTTGTTCTGTCAAAATCAGCTAGATTCATCTCTTTAAGATGGGATGTCACAAGAAGGATTGGAAGATAACCCCTTTCAGCGAGAAGCGCCGCCACTATCGGCATAATGAAAGTTGTTTTACCAAGCCCCATACGCAAGCTGACCCATTGCTCCGGGTTTTCAACTAATTCTTTAATATACTTTATTTGACCGTCACGTAATATCCGGCCCGAGCGCAACTCTGCCACAAGATACTTTCTGGAAAATTCGGGGTGCTCCAATTTACCGTTTTGCTGATATCTTTGAAAGTTAAGTCCCCTCACCAAAGTTTCGTATGGTTGATCCATCTTTACCGCATGGTCAATTTGTTGTATGGCAGTAGCAACTAAAAGATAAGTCGTAATGCGGTCACTTATCTCTTCAACTTTCAAATCTGGACTATCTTGTTTTTTTTGGGCCTGGTAGCAGTCTAAAATGGCATCTAACACTTCCTGCTCAGAATAAAGATCGGGATGCCTAAGCATTTTCTGAATACGGGGTATAGACTTACCACTGTTTTCTGCCCAAGCAAGAATTTCTCTTCTAAGCTGTACTTCTCTCGCTGAATACTCACTTCTTTTGTTTAACAACAGTTGATTAAGAGCGGCTTTTTGATCTTCTTTAACGGCACGTATCATTTGTGTTCTTTGCTGCAAGTCCTGAGTAGCGTGTCTAATCCCGGCTCTTAGGTCGGCATTTTCCTGCCGATCGATCGCGGCATCAACGTCTCTATCCGCAAAAAATTGAGCCGAACTCACCCCAAGAGAGGCCAATCGATCAACTCGCCCTTGCTCAAATCTTTCAAAAAATGGCTCTAAGTTAACAGCATCTATGGGCTTTATGGTCTTGTGCGAGAAATCTGATAAAGTTTCAGACCTTAGTAAAGTTCTAACTTGAGCAATCGACCGAGTAATTTCTTGTTCTCGTCTCATCTCAACTAAAGAAACCCCGGCTTCCGCCTCGCAAATTTTCAAAGCTTCGGATAGTTCCACCGTTTCTAAGTCCTCTTGGGAAGCTCGTTCTAGGAAGTCGACTTCCCCTTGGCTTAATACGCCCTTTCCTTTCATTCTTTCGAGGCCATCTTTAATAGCTTCAGCGTCTACAAGTCGTTGTCCGCGCTTTTTGGGAGGCATAACCGAGGCCTTAAGGGGAGCAAAGGTCTTTTTTTCTTTCAAAGCCTCGTTTGAAGTTTTCAAACTTTCGACTAAACTGGAACGTACACTTTCCAGTGTGCTCTTTACGACCTTAAGCTCAATAATTTCTGAAACGGCTTCATCAACAGGCGTTCCATCTTTAAACTTTTTTCGTAGCACCTCTTTTACAATATAACTTGTCCCTGAATCTGTTCTTTTTGGAAAATGCTTTCTCTTTTCAGCCAATTCAGCAAGATTAATTTTTTGGCCGCCTGCACCATAAGTGGAAGTTTGCAATAACATGCGTCTTGCTTTATCAGCTTGAACCGTTAAATAGACTTCTTCTTGATTTCTTGGGGTGGGTAAGGGTTTAAAAAGAAATTGAAGGTCTGCGGCATTGAGGGTTCCATCAATGATTCCGTTTTGGTAGGCAATATAGTGTTCTAAAATAAAACGAGGGGAAATTTCTGAAGGAGATTTCAAGGTACTAATTGGAGCCTCTTTTGCAAGTAGTACAACAGTTGAGACGAAGTCCGCATCTAAATCTCTTTCCTCAATCTTTTTCACGGCTAATTGTTGAACATGTCTACTTTCTTGATTTTGCTTCCTTTGATAGGCTTCGACAAAAAAGCGCATTCCCTCATCTCGAAGCTTGCGAAACTGATTGTGCTCACCATCACTTAAAAGAAGGTCTCTCTCAACTTCATTGCCCGGTTTTTTTCCTTTAGCCTCATACTGCTCGAACAAGTCGCAAATGCTATGCAAATGTTGATAGTAATCTCCCCAATCATTTGCTTGAAAATGATATTGACCCAGCTGCTGCCTATTAATATCCAAAATCATTATTTCTGCTCTTAACTTCCATGCCATAGCACGGCGAGTTTTAGGCTCCATCTGATGAATAATTTCAGAAACTTCCACAAAAGCTTTTTTGTCTTGGGGCGTTTCAAGTTTGTTCTGTTTCGCAAGGTTTAAATAATGCACAGCCCTACGATAATCTTTTTTTTGTGCGAATATGTAGGCCATATGCAAGAAAGAGGCACTTGATCCTTTCGCCACTCCATTCGAGTCAAAAGTTATTGTAAGCGGCGGTTTTTGTGTGGCTTCTCGAGTGGATCCTTCTTGGGAAACGTGACCCCCCTTTATAGCATGCGGCCAAATAACGAAACTGACTCCTTGTCCGGGCTGGATCACTTGTAAAGCGAGGTTTGAAAAGTCGTCACCAAAGGCTTCTCTAAATTTTTGAGAAGCTTCCCATGATGCTTGCGATACACTTTGTTTGGCTTGACTCTGTGGTAAGACTTTAGCGCCCTCTACCACATTTTGAAGTTCCCAATTTCCGTTCTCATACGACATTTTTAGCCCGATATCGTAAAATCGGATCTCGCTCAATCGGGATTGTCCCGGCTTTCTTAAGAAAACCATGTGGTTTTGGTGTGTCATAATAAAATAATGGGAAAGCAAGTCCTCTGGATCAGCTACCATATGTTTATTATTCTCTGAAGTCACCTTAACTATTTCGCCGGATCGATTCATTACAACTTTATACGCATCGTTACCTACAAACATCCAGGCAGCTTTCTTGTTACTTTCGTTTACCCAAACTCCATATTCTTGAATTAGGTGATGGCCTTCGGAAATAACCTGATATTGATGCCATTTTCCATCAATTTTTTGGTAAAGCAATGCCGTTTGGCTTTTCTTGTTAAATCGTAATTCGTAATTTCTTCCTTCTTGCTCAAAAGAATAAATGGTTTCACTTGGATTATTGCCGTTTTTTACTGTAGCTAAGATTTTATAGGTGCCAAAAAGTTTAAATAGTGCGTCAGACTTAGTTGCTATTGATTTGGGAATAGTCGCTACAAGCTCTTGCTGGCCCTTTTTTTCCCCTTTGACGAATATACTTGCTGTCTGCAAGTCGATCCTATAGTCTCCGTTGACCCATTCATAGTCTTTTACTTTTTTCCAGCTACCTTGGGGTGCAGGGATACCACGGGCTACTAAAAGAGCGTTAAGAAGCTCATCTTGGCTCTCAGCTTTCAACATAGGCAAAAATCGATTTTTCAGCTTTGCTTCTAAAGCCAAGTTTACAACGGGTGTGCCAGTGTCCCTTGCAGCAAACTCTAACAGTGGCCCGACCTCAACTAAAAATCTCTTTTCTTCAACGGATAAGCCAGATTTTTCAAGTTTATTCATCAGATACTCAGCATATCTTAAACGAATGGCTGTGTGATCTTTTCCTTTTTCTTTAAGAGCCGACTTAAGATATTCTGTCCCAGACTTTTCATCATGGTAGCGAGTCTCGAAACTCGGAACAGTGCGGTCTTGAAACATCGCCCCTATATGCATTAAAAATGCAGCAGAATCGTAGCGTTTAAGCTCTAACTTGTTTTCAATTACTTTTTTTAGATCCTCACCAAAGACACGGCATGCCTCCGGATTGTCGGCTAGAAACTTTTCAACCAGGCGTGGTTCTAAAAAAATCAAGTCGACTTTTCGCTGGATCCGCGGATCTTCTAGCAAATCGGGTCGAACACGAATCAGGTCCATCACGTCGATTAAACTACTTTCGGTGAAGGGCTTTCTTTCGGAAGTAAAGTTCAATGTTCTCATCAGAAACTCGTCAATTGCATTTCCCTCCTCTAATAAGCAGTCAGTAAGATGACCTACCTCTGTTTGTGAGACTGCGCCTGCAGTAGAAGGCGTTTTTCCGGAACTTTTTGTGTAGAAAATGGGACTCGAATGGGGTTTTCCAAGGTGCGCATTCAACCAAGCTGTGGGAACATCCCCCACAAGCTCACGAGCTCTTAATGGATCCGTTGACTCTTTGAAAGCACTCGAAATTTCCTCTGGAAGCCCTAAACCCCACGGTACATAGGCCAAGCGATTACTCGAATCCTTAGCGGAAGCCACTTGTAATACACTTATCCCATCAACTACATACTCCCCCCCTTGAAGATCAAGTCTTCCCATGGTGTCAATCTGAGACATAAGCTGCTCAACTGCAAGATCTCTTACAATTTCAGGCCATTTTTCTTGATCATCTGTCATTTCACTTGCTTGCTTATTAAGCTTTTGGATCCATTTATAAGCTCCAATAACACCCATTGAAGAGCTTTTAAAGCTGAGTGCCAGTGAAAATTCAGGACGGTACATAATTTGAAAAAATACCGCATCTCGTCTAAGATCTATGATTTCGTTGGGTAATACCCCTCTTTTTTTTGGGTTTCTTCGAATCTCCATGAAAACTGAATCTTCATTTATACTTGATCCAACGACCTCTCTTCCAAGCGCATTGGCAACTGCTTTCAAATAATCTTGTTCATTTATTTGCAATTCCTTATTCGCGTCCACCCGCGCATCAAATCGAATAACACGACCGTTTTGCGCTTCAAAATAGCTTAATAGTTTATTGGCTTTTTCTCGGACTTTTGGATCAGTAGACAAGCGATAGCAAGGATCGTTTTTCAAAATATCTATAAATTGAGCGAAGTCTGGTTGAAAGCCGTCAAAGGCTATAGCCGCTCTATTTTCGGGCGTTCTTTTATCAGCTGATATCTTCTTTGCTAAGTGAGATTTTTGTCTTGCAATTGCGAACAAAGCCGCCCTTGTATTCATAGAAATAACAATCTGATCAGGCAATAGATGTCTTTGATGGGTTTTTAAAGAGGCTTCCCATTGACATTTGCTCACATCTGAGATCACTTCACCAAGCCTATCAAGTTCATCCCAGTTGTCTTGACGCTTCCAATAATCATTGTCAGAACCAGGTGTTGGCACAGCCGCAAGAATAAGTTCCGAAAGTTCCAAGGCTTCGCTATGACGTCTAGCATTTAAAAGTTTATTGAGCTCTACCCTTAAAATATTGATATTCCGATAGTTAAATTCTTTATTTAAAGCATCTAACTCAAGTTCGTATCGCTCGCGAGGTACAATTTTTTGGGTCTCTTTTGTCTCTTTAACATGGTGTGACTTTACTTTTGTATTAAAGCGACTCTTTTTTGAAGCAGAAAACCCTCTTGCAAGTCCCCTATCAAAACTTGCGGGTTGTTCCTTAGTCTCTTCTTGAGCCAGTTTCATCATCTGATCAAGTCGCTTTTTAAATACCGACATGGCTTCTAAATCAGCTATGGACTGAAAGCTCCCTTCGTCAGAAAAGTGGTAATTTATATTTCGTTCTAAGGATTCGACTCTTGATTTAAAGTCCTCTAGAAGGCGCAACCTTTGATCGGGTCGGACTTTTCGCAGGCCAACCAGAAAAAACTCCATCTCCTCGTTAATTAACCCTAATGTAAGATTAATTTTTAGGGAGGCAGCAGCATCCGGATCCGACTGAAGGAATTTAGAGACAAAACTCCAGCTATCCATCGCCTTATTTGTCTCTTTTTCTTTTATAGTTTTACCCCCAAAGATTTGAACTAAATCCCCAATCAACTGATCAGGACGAGTAACTCTGTGAATTTCCTCCTTACTCCCCTTAGAACTTGGTGCTTTACTTTTGAGCACATTCAGAAACTCTTTTTCCTTAAGACTTAAGTTTTCGCTACTTACCTCATCCAGTGAAGATAATTTTTGCAGCGCACTCAATAACTCCGATAATTTATCCGGATTGATCTCATACTCCCCCTCTGAAACAGTAGGGGTGTCTTTTTGTTGAAGGATTTGCATCCTCATTTTGAGGACACCATTATCTTTATAAAAATGAAGTAACAGTGGAACAAATGTTTCGTCTTGATCGTAGTATCCGCAAGCTAAAAGCGTTTCATTTTCGATATTTAACAAGGAGTCTTTTCTTTCTGCCGCTTCCCTTAAAAGTTGAGCGGATGCTTTGTCCACACTTTCCAGAAGCTTAGCCTGTCTCTTTAAAAGCTTTTTAAAGCTTTTGATATCCTTTGGCTCAACTGTTTGTAGGAGTTTATCTAATTCTCTTGAAGCCTCTTTTGAAGAGCGATTAAACCTTAGATATTTGCTAGTGGCTGAAAACGGAGTGATGAATACAGAAAAAAAGAATTTTATAAATTTATTTTTATCACCGTATTCTTTGTTTAAACGTCTATATTCTTTTCTCCAACTCGGGGCTTTTACTCTTTCAAATTCAGTAAAATTAAAACCTTTTTTAATTTTTATGTTACTTTTATCGCTAAAGTCGACCGAAAAAAAATCATTGTCTTTTTTAAACAAAGATTTTTTTCCTTTCGAGTAAATTAATTCTAAATTATCCTCTTTTTGAGCTATTTTTTGCGCAAAAAAAGCCTGCTTTATTTCAGATATTTCATCCCGACTTAAACCAGCGATTTCACTGGGTAGCAAGATCGGCGGTGGATCATCTGAAGGTTGGACGCCCTCACTCGAACTACGTATACTCATAATATTTTTTAAAGTGTCAAAGTTTACTCACTTTATCATTATAATGACAAAAATTTACTAAATCAAATTAAATATAAGAAATAAATTTATAAAAAAAATTAACATTAATTTTATAAAACAAAAATTTTATAAAATTAATCATTAAGATCGTATTAAGATTACAGTTCCGGCTTATAAAAAACCGAAAACCTTTTGAACTGGTATGCAAGCCACGTTTTAACGAGAAAAATCGGGAATCGTGATCGTTGCAGAAGGCCTTTCTTTTTCCATTTTCACCGATAACAAACCCTGGTCATAAACTTACTTTTTCCTTAGTGTCTGGGGTTATGGACAGACTTACGGCCTATGACACGTTGGTTCGGATGAAGTATGAGCTTTATAACAGCTTGTTTTTGACTCTACCCTTTCCTAATTTGGAGGAGGTGGGGATTAAGCTTCCATTGTTCACGGAGCGGTGCCGAGAGGGGCTAGAAGAAGAGAAGTCCCCCAAAGCGATCATTGATGAATTTTTCATCGATATCTTTAAAACCGAAAAGTTTGAAGATGTCATGGGGGTTTTGTTTCTTTTCACCCAGTTTTTAGAGCGGCAGGTGCTTCTATTCGACGCGCTCGAACAGGCCGCTTTTTCGGAGACACATGGGTTAAAGGAGTCGGGGTCGCTTGGCTACGCCCTTGAGCTGTCCAAGGAGCGCTCCCTTCACGAAAAATTCTCGGAGATTTTAAAGCATTACCGGGCCAGAATCGTCTTAACCGCCCACCCGACGCAGTTTTACCCCGAAGTGATCCTGGAGATCATCGACGAGTTTTCCGAGGCGATCCAAGAAGACGATTTATTACGGATCGAACAAATCCTTTTTCAGCTGGGGATGACTTCTTTCAGAAACCTCTCTTCCCCCACCCCACTTTCAGAAGCCAAGGGGCTTTTAAACCGAACCCAAGACGTCTTTTACGAGGCCATCTTGGACATCGAAAAAGAGCTGTCGGAAGTTCAAACGGGCAAAAATCCCGCCTTAGAGCTGGGCTTTTGGCCCTGCGGCGATCGGGACGGCAATCCCTATGTCGATGTCAAAACGACGCTTGAAGTCGCCGAAGCGCTGAGGGACGTTGCCTTCGCTCACTATCGCAACGAGCTAAAAAATCTAAAAAAACGGCTCACCTTCCCCGGCATGGCCGAAAGACTTGGAGACTTGGAAGAAAAACTGGAGCGCTATTCTGTCCCGGAAGAGCTTTTAGAGGCCATCGAAAAGCTTGAAAAGGTGGTGGTCGATAAACATCAGGGACTGTTTCAAGATCAGATTGAGCACTTCAAGCTGGCCGTCAAGACCTTCGGGTTTCACTTTGCCGGCTTGGACCTTCGGCAAGACAGCTCCCAGCACGAAGAGATCATCTCGGAGCTTTATCCCGAGTACTCGAAGCTTGATGCCGAAGAAAAAACGGCCTTTTTGGAAAAAGAGATTAATAGCTCCCCTCCCCCAAGGGAAAAGATCGCCAAGCTTTCTCACCCCCTTGCAGAAGATTTTTTTGGCTCTTTTGAAGCAATTCAGACCATTCAAAAAAGAAACGGCCCCCAAGGGCTTGAGAGATACATCATCAGCCACACCCAAAGCCCCCAGCATGTGTTGGAGGTGCTTTATGGGCTTCACTGTCTGGGGTTGGATGACTTGCCGCTCGACATCACCCCCCTGTTCGAGACGGTAAACGACTTGAAAAACGCTCCTAAAACCCTGAAGCGGCTCTATGACTCCCCTGTCTATCAAAAGCACCTTAAAAGGCGTGGGAATAGACAAATCGCCATGGTCGGATTTTCCGACGGCACGAAAGACGGGGGGTATCTAACCTGCAATGTGGAGATTTTAAAGGCTAAAAAAGAGCTGGAAAGCTTAAGTCAAGCGCATGGGGTGGACATTGTCTTTTTTGACGGACGGGGCGGCCCCCCTGCGCGCGGCGGCGGAAACACCCGGAAGTTCTACCGCGCTTTGGGAGAAAATCTTAAGCAAAACGAAATCCAGCTGACCGTGCAAGGTCAGACGATCAGCAGCAACTTCGGCTCGGTTGAGTCGGCCCGTTTTAACCTGGAGCAAATTTTTACTGCGGGCTTGGAAGCGCGCCTTTTCTCAAACCACGAAAACAGTTTAACCGATGAAGATTTTAAGCTTTTGGACGCGCTTTCAGACGTCAGTTTAAAAGCGTATAGCGACTTAAGGAACCACTCGCTCTTTTTACGGTTCATGGAAGAAAGAACGCCGCTGAACTACTTCACAAAGCTGAATGTCGCTTCCCGACCGGCCAAGAGGGGCAAGTCTAAAAATCTTGATCTAAATGACTTAAGAGCCATTCCTTTCGTGGGGGCCTGGAGCCAGATTCGCCTTAGCGTCCCCGGCTTTTACGGGCTGGGAACGGCTTTAAAATGGGCCTACGATCAAGGCGACGGGGAAAAACTGGAAGCGTTTTATAAAAATAACCTCTTTTTTAGCACGCTCATTGAAAACTCCATGCAGGCTCTCGCAAAATCGAGCGAGTTGTTTACCACCCACCTTTTAAAAGATCCCGTCTTTAAGCCCCTTGTCGAAATTTTGCACGAAGAGGCCGTAAGAACCCGAAAGTACTTGCTGAAAGTCTCCGGGCAAAAGACGCTGCTCGAGGACGATCCGTTAGTAAAACAGTCGATTGAGCTTCGGGAAAAGCTCCTTTTACCCCTTCTCGTCATCCAGCAATACGCCATGGGAGAGCTGAAAAGCGCTCAAGACCCGGAGCATCAAAAGGGATACGAAAAACTCCTTCTTAAAACGCTGCCCTCCATCATCAACGCCAGCCGCAACTCCGCTTAACGAGATCTTTTGGAGTGCGGCGACTTGTCACCCTGCTTATTTCCACATGACAGAGTAGTCTTTAGGAGCTATTCAGTTGATCTAACAACCGTGACACGTAGGTTCTGAAGTCGATCACGATCTCCTCGTCAAGATCCTCTCTGTATTCCCACGATACTTTTTTAATTTCCGCGAGCTTATTTAGCTTTTCTTCTCTTGGAAGGGTGGTTTTTGAAAGAAGCGAGATACAAATATCTGTCATCTGATCAAAGCAGATCGAAAAGCGGATATTTAAAAGCTTTGATGAAGTCTTTTTGGAGGAAGCATCCTTCGGACTTTTTGCCAAATGCCTCATCCGGTTTTTAAGTTTTGGGTGCTTATCAAAAAACGCTTTAATTTTAGCTTCTCTTGCAGGCAGTGATATGGAAGGCGCTTTTGAGACTGTGGAGTCTAATGGAGTTGATGGCTTAATAAAAAAACTCTCTATCTCCTCAAACGTAAAAAAGCTGGCAAGATCGATCAGCATCAGATCGTGTTGATCATTCAGCATGATATTGGCGCTATGTAAATCCAGGTTTAAATACCCCATGGAAAACGCGTACTCTAGGGCACTACAAAGACTTTTACCCGCTTTTGCCGCCTCTTCGGGGGTTAATAACCCCCGGCTATTCTCGTATAGGGGCATTCCCTCAACCAACTGAAGCACAAGAAAGCTAGTCGGTGTTTCATCTGATAGATTGCTCTCAAAAAGATCGTACGATTTAATGATGTTTGGATGATTAAGCATTTGCCCCAGCTGATACTCTCTTTGAGTATCACCCAGGAGATTCATGATAGCATTTACATCATCTTCTCTGGAGTGGTAGCTTTTGATGGCGAAGCGCTCGCCGGCGCTATTTTCCACTTCATAGACTTTTCCGAAAGCTCCAGCGCCCAAGACCCGCTTAACCTTGTAGCACTCGGTTGGGGAACAAATCGTCTTAACAACTTCAGATGTTAAATCTTCCTCTGAAAAAAGGGGGTTAACAAAACAGCAAATAACCAAAGATAAAATAATTTTATTAAACATAATGAAAAATTATACTAAAAAACACCTTAACAAACGATGTTATATGCTTTTTAAAAATGTATTTACCTGAAAAGACCAAAAGCCTTTTTTCAGGTAGAGGGAAGGGTAGATTTTATCACCAATATACAAAGTTCAACTAAAGAACCGCTTGCAAAGATAAATGGCCTGAAAGGCCAATATCTCATAGCCCAGGCCGTAAGGCCTGGGTGACAAAAAACAAATGTCGGAGGCCTGAAGGGCCGGCATAAAGATTTCAGTCCCACATGTATTTTTCATCATATTGAATCTGAGTCATTTTCAACATCGTCAAAAACTCCTCTTTAAAAGTTTGCTCTTTGTGATGTTCTTTTTGCATTTCGATATACTTTATAGCTCCATTGATTTGGGGTCTTGAAACTGAAAATACACCATACCCATTCTGCCAAGAAAAATCCCGGAATGTAGAATCTTTTGTTTTTATCCAGCGCGAGGAATTTGATTTTATTTCGGCAATTAGCTTGCTAACCGCTATCGTCCTGTTGAGTGAAAGTAGTATATGAATGTGATCTTCTACCCCATTAATTTTAATAACTGGACTGTCGAGGTTACGACAAATTCCGCAAATATATGCGTGAAGTTCCGATTCATTCACCGCATCGATCCAAGGTTTTCTTTCCTTAGTACTAAAGACAATGTGTATTACGATATCAGCTAGAGATTGTGCCATATGAAAATCGGTCCTTAATTTATGCCGGCCTTTCAGGCCTCAAACATTTGCTTTTTGTCTCCCAGGCCTTACGGCCTGGGCTATGAGATATTGGCCTTTCAGGCCATTTCATCTTTGTAAAAGGCTCCGAAGCTGAAGGCACAAGGCCTTCGGGCTACGTTAAGACTTTTCAAGCCACTCTTTGTCGTATCTTGTCGTGATGCTCAGACCAGGCTAGCCAGGCATCTTCTGCCCATTTCCACGCGAATCGGCTATATACCTCAAGATCCTTTGTCAAAGGCGCCTCTCTATGCGTTAATTTACCCCGATTCTTGGGTGGGGGTAGCGGCTCAAAGCCCTCCCCTCCCTTCAACGCTTGATCCATCAACTTCGAGATTTCGCTCAAAGGCCGTTTTTCCTCCAAGGCGAAATAGAGCCCAATAAGATGGATCCAAACGGACTGAACGGAAGCGTCGACAAATCTTTGGGAAATACCAAGACTATTCTGAAGCTCAATGTTCTGTGGATGCTGAACGGAATAGGCATCAATCACCAAACGGTGGACCTCTGGATAGCTCCAGGTTTCTCTTTCGTGCGCTAAAAGCTCATTAAAAGCCTGCCAGCACCCGGAAGAGGCCACACCATAGCGATGAAAAGATGTATCACTCTTGGAAAAATGGGCCCCGCATCCGGGGCATGCCTTTGACTCAGTGCTCATTAACTTCCGTTTTGCATCGCCTCAACAATCATTTCCTGAAGCTTATGAGAGTTTTCAGAAATCCGTTTTTGCATAAGCAACATGGACTCTTCCATGAGCTTAGGCATTTTTTCTAAAGCCTTTTGGCCTGAGTCCGTCAGGTAAAAAGCGGTAATGCTTTTAAGCTCATGCTCGGTAAAGGTCTTCTCATACATTTCCGCCACTTCTTTTCGAAGCGTTTCCGAATCTAAAACATCAGAGAAAAACTTTCTTAAAGTCACTTCCACTTTCGCAAGCTCAGGCTGCATATGCTTGATCATGTCAACAGACTGGTCGATGGAGCTATCAATCAGTTTCTCAAATTGAACGACATCCAAAAGCTCTTGGGCGGCATTCCACTCTGCCTCTTCCGCCGACAACATCAAAGCGGGGGCAACCACCGCCATCAAAATCCATCCCTTCAACTGTTTCATTTTCTTCTCTCCTATCGAAGTTTAATGAAGCAGTATAAACGCCCAACAAAATCGTGTCAAAAAATCGCAACCTGCTATAACGAAGCCATGACGATCAAAAAGCAGGACTTACCCACGAAAAATTTACTCGGGCCGACAAGTCGTCACCCAAAACTCGGACGTCTGGTTCGCCCGCCGAAATGACATCGCCGAGCATTGGAAAGACACCTTTAACTCCTGATTTAGATTTTCATTTGCCGTCAAAATTTCGTCTTGCTATGGTTGATCTCGTTTTTTAATGTGATTTTCCGAAATGAGACTGTTTTTCGCTTTTCTACTTTTGACCACCGCGATTTTTGCCAATAGTGTCGAATTCGATTTAAATCTCGAGACAGAACTTCCCACACTAGCGTCAGAGGCAGAGCCTCTGGCAACGGTCGCCGGGTCGGTTAACGCCATTTCGGGCGCCTATTTTTACCAAGAAACCGATCTTGTCACCCCCACCATCGAACCAATCGTTTTAACCCGCTCTTACGACTCCATGGGAGAGATTCAGGGCTCGATTGGCTTCGGCGTGGGTCTTCAGTTTCCAATTCTTGCCACCGGCTGTCAGAAGGGAAAATATCACGCCTACGCTTATGTAAGTGCAAGAGAAGGGCAGCATATTTTGATGCGAAGTGGCCACAAAGAGTCTATTGGTGAGAGCCACAAAAGATGTTTTGGCGTAGATCCCCGTCTTCAAAAAAAAGGGTGTTCAAGTCTTTCGGGAAAAGCAAACTTGAAAAACTTCAGAGGAACGCTACGAAAAAAAGCGTATAATGCGAAAGACAAGCTGCCTTGGGAAGTGACCCAAGGGGACGGAACGAAAAGACGCTACTGCCAAGCCTTTGAGGCCGAAGGGGAGCGCGCCAAAGAACTTCGAATTCAAAAAGGGACCTGCTATCTCCTTTCCGAAGAAATCAAGCCCAACGGAAACCGCATCAAGTTTACTTACGACTATGTCTGGGGCATCCCCTTCATCAAAACGCTTGAGACCTTTAACCGGACAGGCAAGCTGATTAACCGGCTGGACTGCAACCGTTTCGGCAAGGACCTTCGCTACCACACCCCCACAGGTGATTATGTCCACTATGTCACGCAATCGCTCGAGTACCGAAGGGATCACGAATCGATTACGGGAAGGCATCTTAAATTCATTGCTCCCAGCCAAAAACCTGAATCGACAATAAACTCCTATAAGCCCTCTCAGAAAAAGCCGGCAAGAGCGTACGCCATCCACAAGCAGGGGGGCTTTGAGCAAATTGCCGACTACGATGACAAGGGACGTGTAACGCAGCTGACTCACACTGTGGGCCTTAATGGTGAAAAGGTAAGGACCCACACGTTCAACTACGGCGACAATCTCACCTACGTTAAAGACGCTTTAGGCCACAGAGTCAACTACGTCTATGACGACGAGAAAAGAGTCACTAAAATCGTACGTCACAATGGGAAAAAATGGTTTCGCTCCGACGAGTTCCAATGGGGAGAAGACCCCTGGAATGAAGGATGGCTGAAAGAAAAATGTGTGAGAACCCCAAGCGGCGTCGAGTACACCAAACGCTACGCCTACGACAAACGGGGCAATGTGACGAAAGAGACGCTCATCGACAAAGAGGGATCAACCTACGTCACCCACTTTGAGTACACCGATGACGGCTTTAACTCCGTCTCCCGTACGATCCGCCCGGGGGGTCTGGAGCATCGCTATAGCTACCTTCCGGGGACGAACCTGAAAACCCACGAGCTTGAGTTTTTAAACGGCCAGATTCACCGCCGAAAACTCTTTAGCTACGATGACAACGCGCAAGTGTCAGAGATGATCGAGGACGACGGAAATGGACTTGAGCCGGAAGATCTTTCTGATGTTACCTACCGCCGGGTGCAAAAGATCTTCGCCGTGGAAAAAGAGGGAGCCGCATTTGGAAAACCTCAAAGGGTGGAAAGCTTAGCCCTTCAAGACGGCGCGCTTGTGTTACTGAACTTTACGGAATATATCTACGACGACAAAGGCAATAACACCGAAATTAAAGTCTTTGACTCCCGTGGAGCGCTTCAGACGCTGACTTTAAAAAGCTACGATCACCGCCACCGAGTCACCTCCATGACGGACCCTTATGGCGTGACCACCGTTTACGAGTATAATCATCAGAACAATAAGACCCTTGAGACGTGTTTGGCGTCGGGCATTTCCATTCAATACCACTACGACGTCGCCAACCATCTTATCGGCACCACGACCCGCTACCCCGATGGCGATATCCGTGAGACCCGGATTGAGTACGACATCATGGGCAAAAAAATTGCGGAGACCGACGCTTACGGCAACACCACGACCTATGGCTACGATCTTTTCGATAACGTCTCTCAAGTGATCGCCCCCGAAACGGAGGGACCTGAAGGGTTAAAAAAAGTCGAGACGGTTTACAACGTTTTAAACCAGGTGATCGCCGACATCGACGCCAACGGCAACTTGACCCGCTACGAAAGAAATATCTTCGGAGAGATCACAAAGAAAATCCTGCCCGACGGAACCGTTGAGACGCTGACCTATGCCCCATCCGGTCATCTGGAGTCTGTCCACTACGCCGACAGCTCTAAAACGCGTTATCAAAGAGATGCTGCCGGACGACCCACCGAAAAAGCGTTCTATGACGAAAATGATACGCTTTTATCCCAAGAGAATTACGTCTATAAGGGGGAGCATCTTATCCAAAAAACGGAGCTTTCGGGACTGACGAC
>JAGROB010000160.1 GCA_020440465.1 Chlamydiia bacterium | reverse complement strand
ATTTAAAAATGTGTTAATTTATTTGGAAAGGAGTTTAATTTATGCATCATTCATCACCCGTTTCGACAGGGCCAAGGGTTTTTCAACCTGTCTCCAATTTTATCTCACCAGATAAATTCAGAGCCAATACTTCACGTCTTCTATTAGCCTCAAAACAAATGAATGAGTCCATGAAATACAATGATCTTCCAAGCCGATTTACCTGGCAAAACATTACGGCAACTGCTCTGGGCATTACACTCACTGTTGGAGGAGTAGCAGCCTGTATATTCGGACAGCTTGAATTTTCCCCCTTAATCCTCTTTGGTTTACTGGCCAATTTGCATGGATTTCAGTCAATTTACGAAAGAAGTCAAACTCTCAATAAACTAGCCCAATATAAAACTGCCTCTGGACAACTATGCGACCTTCTTAAAACCCTTGATCTTTTTCTAAAAGATGAGGTTAGTTCAAAATCTGAGCTATACTCACAAATCGATAGCCTTACTAGTTTTTTGAAGAACGTCCCTGTAGAATTAATCTCTGAGAAGAATGTAATCATCGAAAATCTGGAATCTTTTAAAAATAACTATTATAGAGTTGAACAAAGCAATCAATATGCTGATTTAGTTGCTGCAAACAAAAATCTTAGCACTGCCTTAGAAGCCATGGATGCTTACGCCGATCAATTAACAGTCCAATATAACCTTCAGGCTGCACAGCTTGGAAGCGTGCAAAGAGTCGGCTTTTACTCTCCCGAACACAACCCAACTGTTCAGCTGATTCCTAGTTAATTCAATATCAGGGTGGACGGAACGATCTTGCGCACCAGGATAGATACTTAACCTGTCGCTTTTAAGGAGCGATCCTACCTATCCCTTTACTTTTAAAACATTTAGAAATTAAGTCGAGAAAACAAGGGGGTGTTTTGGGGTCAAGTCAAGAAAACAGGGGGGTATTTTGGGGTCAAGTCAAGAAAACAGGGGGGTGTTTTAGGGAGTTAAGGGAAAATAGGGGAATCGGGTATACTGGCCGGTATGAAAGTTTGGGCGATAGCGGATTTACATCTGGCGGTGTCAACGCCGGGTAAGGAGATGGACTTTTTCGGCGGGGCATGGGTCGACTATACCCGGAAAATCGAGGAAAATTGGAGGGCCGTGGTGGCGCCGGAGGATCTGGTTTTGATCCCGGGAGACATTTCATGGGCCATGAAGCTCGATAAAGCAATCATCGATCTGGAATGGATCGACAAGTTGCCCGGAACCAAACTTTTGTCGAAGGGGAACCACGACTTGTGGTGGTCCTCTATCAATCGCGTAAGAGAAGTCCTCCCCCCCTCGATACATGTCCTTCATAACGACGCCTTTAACTGGCACGGCTGGACGATCGGCGGGGCGCGCCTGTGGGACACGCCCGAATATAACTACGCCGACTATGTCAATTTTAAGGAAAACCCCCACGCCAAGGTGGAGCCGGGCGATAGCGCCCAAGTCGAAAAGATCTTTTCCCGAGAGCTCGACCGGCTTGAGATGAGCCTAAAAAAACTCTCCCCCGATGCCGATAGAAGGGTCGCCATGATCCACTACCCCCCCATCGGCGCCGACTTGAAGCCGTCCCGCACCTCCGCCATCTTAGAAAAATACGACATCGATACCTGCGTCTTCGGCCACGTCCACGAGGTCACCCCCGGCGCCGTCCCCTTAGGTGAAGCCCGCGGCGTCACCTACCACATGGTTTCCGCCGACTACCTTAAGTTCAAGCCGCTCCTCTTAGGCTAGTTTTTTCTGTAATAAATATTAAGAATATATTAAAATATAATCAACAATTTATATTATTTATTATAATATAAATAAAAAAGGTAAATATTATGTCCACTATCACTAATAATTGGCAATATGATAGCTCTATTACAGAGAGAGCCGTAAAACATATTCAAGATACCGGGGTTGACGGAACCTATAGAGAGTCTAACAAACGAGAGCTTAATCCCGTTATTGAGGCAATTTTTACGCGTGCTCTTAAGGCCAGATTGGCTCAAGAATGGGCGAACAGAATGAAAGCTCGACAAATTTCTACTCAAAATCTCGGAGATCCTGATTTAGAAGCAAAAACCAAAAAAGCAAACAAATTTTCCATAGATGAATTTAGACCTGAGCCGGTCAACGCCGAGTTTTTCGAGCAGTTAACGAATGCATTCTCTCCGAAGTTTATAAAAAGTGTTGAAAAACAACTTGCTGCACTCAGAGTGCGCAACGAAGCCCCAGCTCAAAGCGCTTCTACTTCCCCGGTAAGTTCTGTTGCTGCGCCGGCAGCTGCGGCAGCACCTCCCACACTCAGCTCTTCTTTAGCTTTCGTTCCAGCGGCTATTCCGGCTCAAAACGAAAGAGTTATGATTGGAAGTCAAGCCTTTGATAAATGGGTTATTGATGAAGCCGTAGCGTTCCTTCAAGAGCAAGCAAATCCGGGAGCCGAATTTACTCATGAAAAATTGTTAGTTAATGAAGCACTAAAAGCTATTCGAAAGAAAGCCATAGATGTTCTTGATACTATGGACGCAACTCGGGAGTATTTCGATGAATTAGTAAAAACTGATTCAACCGTGCGTGTTTTCGACAGCGTTGAAAAAGCTGAGAATGAATATCCGAATGGCATTCCTAAAGATCTTTTTGGGAAAATTGTCGATGATCTTGAAGCCCAGAGAGCTCCGGAACCAAGAGAGTCAAACCCTAGGCCTTTGGCTGAACGCCGTCCTGTTTCTTGGTCGAGAATGCGAATATCTCCTTTAAAAGTGATCTTGGGGGTGACGTTAGGGTTGGCGGTGATTGCGGCGATTGCCGGGGCGATTTTGTTCGCACCCCCCGTGGCAGCGGCCGTCGGACTTGCCGGCGCGGCGCTATTGGCGGCACAGATTAGTTTGATTGCCGGCGGCGGGATTGTTGCCTTGATTGCACTCGGCGTGTTGGCAGCAAAAAGTCGTCCCCAGCCCGATAACTACGACGACCTCACTGACGCTTAGGATTTAGCCTGAGCCAGCGAGATTCTTTTGGAGTGCGGCGCCAACGCCATTTTAGCTTCGAAATCAGCTTACCGCCACAGTCCAAAAAAATCTCGCGGTTGTTTAGGAGGAGGGGGGTGGCGATGAGCCGACCCCCCCATCATGGTCCTTAACGAATGGGGCAAGCGCCGGTGGCGCAGGCGTCTTCGAGCTCGTCATCACGGGCTTCGATGCCGTCGTACGAAATGGGCTTCAACGTCTCAAAGTACGCTTTCCACTCCGCTTCCGTCTTCACTTCCTGCGGCAAATAGGCATACCCTAAATCTTTCGCGTTTTTCGACGGGTCGTTTCTGAAAATGAACGACGCGCCAACATAGTTATCCCAATTTTCTTCGAACCAGTCGATGATGGCCGGCACTTCAGACGGATCATAAGAGATCGTGTTTGAAACGTTCTGCTCGCACCAGGTCGTTTGAAGCATCCCGTACCACTCTAACTGCTCAACGGCGGAGTCATCATTCACTTCCACCTCTTCCACGGTGCCGTCTTTTCGGGTCACGCTCTTTCTGGTAAATGGAACGTTATTAAACTTCACAGGGAAGCAAACCAACACCGACTCCGGCTCGTAAGGCTTTTCCATCACTTCATAGCCGGCTGCCTTAAATCTAGCCACAAGCGGGTCGTGCTTGGAATACGTCACCCAGTTGAAAATATAGCGGCCGAGCGGCTTGTGAATCCCTTCCGGCACTTCACCCCACTCTTCCGTTCCCATAATCTTACTCACGGTGCCCGACGGCTTCACGCATGTCACGTTCTTAGGAAGCGGTGCGTTTAACTCGTTCGCCATGCTATAGGCGGCTGAAACGGTGATGTTTCTCATCCGCTTATAATCATAAGCCGTTAAGTCAGGACGCCCCCGAATCCCGGTCAGCCCCACGCCGCAAAGGTGCAAGAAATCGTTGTTCAAGTGCCATGCCTCTTGCAAAATCTCGTCTCTTAAATCAACCATGGTCTGGCGATAATTCATACGAGCGGCTAAAACAAGCCCCCTTTCCAGCCCCACCTTGTCTCCTTTAAAGGCCAAGACGTTCACTTCCGTTAAGTTGCAAAAGCTTTTGTTCCCAAGTAAAATCTCCACACAAGGGTTACATCCTTTAAACCAAGGCGCTCTTCTTTCCCCTTCAAGCCCGTTGA
>JAGROB010000159.1 GCA_020440465.1 Chlamydiia bacterium | reverse complement strand
GCCGACGAGATCAACCGCGCTCCGGCAAAAGTCCAATCGGCGCTTTTAGAAGTGATGCAAGAGCGGCAAGTGACCATTGGGGGAGAGACCTTTAAGGCTGGAAGCCCCTATCTGGTACTGGCAACGCAAAACCCGATTGAACAAGAAGGGACCTACCCTCTACCCGAAGCGCAGACCGATCGATTCATGATGAAAGTGAAGATCGACTACCCCTCTAAAGAAGAGGAAAAAGAGATTTTAGCTCGCATGGCGACCCTTGGGAAAAAACCGGAAGCGACCAGCGTTATGACAGCAGATGAGATTTTAGAGATTCGAAAGCTTGTCGATAAAGTCTACATCGATGACAAAGTGGTCGACTTTATTTTGGAGCTGGTTGACAAGACACGCCATCCGACCGGCAAGCTGGAGGGATTGATTCAGTATGGAGCCTCTCCCAGGGCCTCAATCGCACTTGTGCAAGCGGCTAAGGCTAAGGCATTTTTAGAAGGTCGCGCGTTTGTTACTCCGGAGGACGTTAAAAATGTCGCAAAAGCTGTCCTTCGCCATCGGATTAGAAGAACGTACGAGGCTGAGGCCGAAGAAATCAGCCCCGATCAAATTATCGATAAGTTATTTAATCAAGTGCTCGTTCCGTGACTTCCGTAGACTTTGGAAAAATACGTCGGATTCAGTTCAAGATGGAAAAACTGGTCTCCGATGTTTTCCAGGGTGCCTACAAATCCCGCTTTAAAGGGCGGGGGATGGAGTTCGAGGAAGTAAGAGAATACCTTCCCGGCGACGACGTTCGAACGATCGACTGGAACGTTACCGCCCGGATGAATACGCCGTACATTAAGCGCTTTCAAGAAGAAAGAGAGCTTACGGTGATGCTTTTAGTCGATATCTCCGCCTCTTGCGACTTTGGAACCCACGCTCAGGTTAAACGGGATATTATGGCCGAGATTGCGGCGCTTTTGGCGTTTTCCGCGATCAAAAACCACGATAAGATCGGCTTGATTTTGTTTAGCGATGAGATCGAGCTTTATGTTCCCCCCCGGCACGGCACGCGGCATGTCCTTCGTTTGGTAAGGGAGATTTTAGCGAGAAAGCCAAAAAAGCGGGGGACGAACCTTAAAGGCGCTTTGGCCTTTTTGGGACACGTCATGAAGCGGGCGACGATCACTTTTTTGATCTCCGACTTTATCGCAAAAGATTACGAAAATGAGCTAAAACTCACAGCTCTCAGGCACGATTTAATCGGCATTCGGGTTTATGACGAGTATGAGCTTGGTTTTCCCACTATCGGCCTTATGGATGTGGTTGATTTGGAAAGCGGGGAAAAGGGGCTTGTTGATACGGCCTCTTCCGAATTCAGAAAGCTTGCGGAAGAAGAGCTTAAAAAGCGCTTTCAGGCCGTGAGCGTGCTTTTTAAAAAGGTAAAAGCGCCCCTTGTCGATATTGATGTCGAAAAAGACTACTTTAAACCGATTCAAAAGGTGTTTTCCAAGCGATGAGTGTTTTTTTAGCCATCCTGTTCACCGTGACCCCTCAGGAAGTCAGCATTAATCAGCCGGTGAAAGTCACGCTTGAAATCGATCAGCCGATAGATGTTAAAAAAGCGTCGGGCGCCCTTACGGCATCGGGGGACTTTCTGATATCTCAGGAGAAAGAAGAGGTTTTAGGAGAAAAGTATCGCTATGAATGGACGCTAGAACCCCTTCAAGCGGGTACGTTTCCGGTGTCTCTTTACAAGTTGGAACCCAAAAGCGGACCCCCCGTTTATATAAAAGCCCCTGTAGTCACCGTTCAACCCTTTGAGCCGCCTCAAGTCGCTCCCTTAATCCAGCCCATTCCCTTAAACCCCCACCTTCCTCCGGAGCTTTCTTTAACGAATCAAGAAGAGTTAGCAAAAATCCTGCAAGGGCAGCCGGCAAGAAACCGCGCTATCTTAGATGCAAAAGCTTTCCCCTGGATGGAGTTCTTTTTTGCCCTTTTCGCTATTTTTTCAGGAATCGCTTTGTACTGGTATTTGGAGTATCGGGAAAGAAACCGCCCCCTCCCGACGCCCGAAGAGTTGGCCTTGAGCGAGCTTGAGACGCTTCAAAATGAGCGGTTTGAGACACCCGCCGAGTTCATTACCCGGGTTACCAATACTTTAAGAGAGTTTATCCAACTTAAGTATCACGTCAAAGCGCCCTATCTTACCACCCATGAGTTTTTGCAAAAAACGGCGTCACACCCCCAACTTGCGGGCGAGCCCCGCAAAAACTTGGGGCTTTTCCTCTCCGTTGCCGACCAGGTCAAGTTCTCCCAAAAACCCCCCACAGAAGCCGACGCCGACACCGCCTTCAAGTTCGCCGAATCCTTCATCTCAGCTGATCACGACAGACTTTAGAGATAAGGTCTTCTAATTTTCGGCGGGTGAGGGGTAATTCAATCTCCTGAAAGGCATCAACCAACTTATCTCTAACGTCTTGGTTTATCATAAGATCTCTGTTGTGCTTTTTTTCTACATTTTCAATGGCTTGGTTCCACAATTTTTTGAAGTCTTTGTAACTCACATCAGAAGTTTTGGGCCCTCCGATCCCGATGATATCGGCTTTCAAGACACCGTAGGTTCGCTTTAAAAGCCACTCAACCGATTGCTTCTTTGTTTCTTCATTAGCTTTAACCATCACATGATTCATGGCATGGATTAAAGCGTCGTCAGAAAGGAAGTTGACATAGTCAAGCTTACTTCTTAAGGCTTCTCTTATTATAGGCAATTTAAGCTCAAGAGGAAGTCGCTGAAAAGGATTTGTTCCATAGTCCGATGCAATAATATCTTGCATTTCCCGCATTGCGGCTACGAATTCTATGTAGGCAGGAGGAGAGTTATAGTTGCCGGGATCCAGGGAGCGCGATTGAGAAGCTTCTACAATAGCGGCCTTGGTTTCAGGGGTTTCTCTGCCTGAAAGCTTCTGGCTAACGTCCCCTAACGAGATAGCTTCATTTTTCAAAAGAGCTTTTAGAACGAGAGGTTTATTTTCTTTATTAGCTTTTTCTATCATTTTTGTGAGAATTTTGGAGCTTACCCCTTTACAGAAGTCATCGGGATGTTTTTTTAGCTCAGCATATACTATATCCCATTTTTCCAGTTCAACTGCTCCAGCTACAAAATTGGTGAACAGTTTTTGGCCATAGGCATTTTCTCCCTCTATAAGTTTGTGGAAATCACCCGTTCCATAACTATGGATTGTATCATTCTGAATCGAACCTTCCTCAAAAAATTGAACGCACGATTTTGAGCTCAAGTGTGAAAAAGGGTCCAGTTCGGTTTTTGGGGACAACGTAATATCGGGTTGAAGCGATTTAAACACTTCTTCAGGGGTTTTATCGGGGAAGAAATCTAAACCTTGTCCTATAACTTTTAGAGCCAGTATCATCCAAGAGACAGATAAATCCTTGTGCACTCCCATCTTAGGAGCGGCATTTTTGTCGGTTCTGGGGTCATTTAGAAGTTGTCTTGCAACGGTAAAAAGCGCGCCTTCAAGAGTCGCTTCCAATTCACCTCTTTGAGGGGTTGCAACCACCGCCATCCAAAGCAATGTCTTTCCGGCATCTTCCCCTTCCTGTGGTGAAATATTAGGGTTCATTCCCTCAATTTTCATGAATTTTTCCACAAGATCCCAGCTTCCTTGCTTCGCGGCAAACCAAGCGACGGTTTTTCCTCCATTCATACCTCCTGCAGGTGCGGCATTGACATTGAAGGAAGCGTTTTTTCCCATGAGCTTTTCGACTTCATCCCACTCTCCTTTGGCAGCTGCTTTCCAAATATCCGGCATGTCATCCGGAATCGGTTGGGTTAAGGTAAAGGTTTTAGAAGTCTTGGGTTTTGTTTCGGTCTCTTGAATAATTCTTGCTGCGTCAGCAGGGGACGACTTAGAAGGCTGAACACCCGTTGTAGGTTGTGCATCTTCTTTACTTTGAGTTTTATGGCTTGGACCTAAAGGATTCATAAATTACCTCCGATAGCTAATTATAAATCAAATTAACAATTAATTTTTTGTTAATATTTGAAATATATTAAGATTGTTTTAAATTAGTTGAATTTTTCGATATTTTGGGATATAATTTCTGGAAATTAGATTAAAATTCAGGAGAATTTTTCATGACTGTCGGCTCTGTTACCCCTTTAAGCTCTGAATCTTTGGTAGCTTCTTCTAGTGAGGCATTTGACCTTACTCAGGCGCTAAACGCTGTTAAGGAAGTAAAAAATCAGTCGGAAAAAAAAGTTCGATACCTATCGATTTTTGAAGCGGTGAAAGCTCAAGGGGATATCAAGGACATTCATCTGGTTTTGGAGCAATATGCGGCAGAATTACTTTATAATCAGACGATTGATGGTGATAAAATCAAAGGCTTTGCTCTATCGGCAAGACTCATGGAGTTTTCTTTATTGGTTCAGCTTAAGGCTTTGGGACTTGTCGATCAGGGACTTATTTTATCGAGTCTTTCCTCCATTTCAGAAGAAAGAAATTTAGAGACATTGCTCAGCCGTCTTGAAAGTGTAACCGGCTTAGATGCTTTTTTTAAGCCCCTTAACTTTGATCTTGAAGTCTTAAAAAAGCGAGCTGAAGAACAAGGGTTTAAGGGCGCGCTTAAAAAGACATTGATCAGGCTCAGCTTTTCCTATCAAAATAGCCCCAAGCATACGGCAGATAAAGAATTA
>JAGROB010000158.1 GCA_020440465.1 Chlamydiia bacterium | reverse complement strand
AATTTCTCTTCTAGGCTGTTTTCAAGTTTGTCTAAGTGCTTTTCTAAAATAAAGTCGACGATTGCACCCTGATTTAAAGAGAAAAAAGCGTAAATCAAATCTCCCTGAGAGATGCCCTCCGAGAAGCTTTTTTCAAAAAAATGCCGACTTTCTTTGATGGAATGTCTAAAGGGAGAAATAAATTGGCCATACAAAAATAAAACCGCCGGTAGATTCTTTTTAAAGTCTCTTTTTTCAGATACCTCAAGGGCCCATGATCCCAGGTTGCAAAGCAGGGGGATATTTCTTTTCAATCGGTTAAACACAACGCCCCAGGTAGTCATCAGTGTAGGACCCAGCGGGTGCATGCCATGCTTCATCATCAGATTATAAGACTTGAAGACATAGTAAGGAAGCTTGTGTCGCTCTTTTAAGTAAACCGCAGGGATGATCGCGGCCAAGACATCCAACTGCTTAAGGGCTTTTTCGTCCGTCATTTTCTGGAGTTTTTCAAGTTTTTTGAGCGGATCGGTAAAAGTTCTTAGGCGGCAGAAGAGATACTCTTTTAAAAGCGCAAATCGAAAGCCCCACTTACTCATCGGAATTCCCAACAAGTTTAGAGCTTGGTCGCCATATTTAATCGCTCGGCTATACTCTCCAACGGAAATGGATTGTCTGATAAGTAAAATGAGCGCATCGAGTTTGTCGGTATGGTTTTTAGACTTTTTTAAAAGAAGGTTTAAATGCGCTTCGGCTTCATGAAAGCGTCCCTGAAGATAGGTGGTCTCCCCTAAAAGTAAAAAGAGAGCATAGGTTTCTTCATAGGCGTCTTCCCAGGGATCTGCCGGCAAGAAATCGAGCGCCGCTTTAATATATGACTCTGAAATGGTATAAGATCCCGCTTGCAATGCCTTTTGAGCAGCAATAGAGTTGGCTTTATGCGCCAAAATTTTGTCCGCTTCCTCTTTGATCAGGGGTCTTGCCTGATTAACCTGGTAGGAGATAAGGTAAGCGTTTTGTTTTAACTCCCGGCTCCCTGAAAGCTCTAAAAGAGCTCTTGCAATTTCCAGGTGGCAAAGGGGCTTGACGTTGGGATCGACAAGCACTTGTGCCGCAGCTCTAAAAAGGTCGTGGGAGATTTTCCATGTGGATTCGGATGCTTTTTTTCTATAGGGCATGGGGGTTTTTTCAATGACCCCTATTTCCGATAGCTCCGAAAATCCCAGTTCAATCTCGTCCAGCGTATAAGGAGAGATATTTCGAATGAGGGTCTCATTGAAAAAACCGCCGGAGCAGACGGCAAGTTTCAAAATTTCTTGGGTTCTAAAAGATAGTCTTTCTAAACGCGCTTTTAAAAGCGATTCAAGGTTTTCGAGGTAGGGGGGAGGCGGGTCAAGTTTGAACTCTTCTTTAAGTGAAAGGTAAATCTGTTTTAGGTAAAAGGGATTTCCCTTCGCTTTTTTAACGATCGCTTCGGGAATGTCAGAGGCTCTTTCCCGCATGAATTTTAGGGCGTCATCTTCTTTAAGCGGTTTAAGATCAATTAAGTGAGTGGTTTTTTTAGGCGCTTCTTCCAGAATTTGAAATAAAGGGGAGCTTCTTTTAACGAGTTCTTTTTGATAGGTTAAAATGATTAAAAGACGGCTTTTTTGTCTGGGATTCAACAAGGTTTTAATAAGCGATAACGATGCTTTATCCGCCGACTCGACATCATCAATCAGTAGCACAAAGGGAACTTTTCCGTGGGCAAATAGCTCGAATAACAGCTCGATTCCTTCTACAAACTGCGTCGCTTCCTCTTGCAAAAGCTCAAAATTTTTAAAGGCTTCTGCAATCGCCGGGTTTTCCATCAAGGTGCTAAGGAGCGGTAGCGCGCCGTAGAGTAGAGGGAGTCTGTCTCCTAAGGTCTCTCGGATTTTCTTTCGGTAAACGGATTTTCTATTCTCATCAAGACTGTTAACAGTTTCCAGTAAATCCTCTAAGGCCATTAAGGGTGCGGCATAGGGAGTTTCGATTTGGCAGGGGACAAATCGCCCGGAGATAAAAAAACCTTCTTCGACTTCTACAAAGGGCTTTAAAGATTCGGCTAGCGCTGTTTTTCCCACTCCTTCGGGACCGGAAATCAAAGCCAGCCGGGATTGTTCGCCGGAAAGCCGTAAGGCTTCGGCAAGCTCGCTAGTCTCTTCGTCTCGTCCGATGAGAAGGGGAGCTAGCGACTTTAACTTTTTTTCCGCTAAAATGGCCGGTTTAATAGATATAACTCTCCTGTCTTTGACATTAACCCTATCTTATAAAGGTTTCAATCCCTTACACTACTTCACGTGATGTCGACCCATTTAAACCCCCAGCAAGAACAAGCCGTTGCCCATTTTGAGGGGCCCCTTCTCGTAATCGCCGGCGCCGGCTCCGGAAAGACGAAAGTCGTGACCGAAAGGTGTGCCGAGCTTATGCGCCGCGGAGTTGAACCCCATCAGATTCTGGGGCTTACATTCACGAATGCCGCGGCTAAAGAGATGCGGGAGCGTATACAATCCCAAGGGTATAAAAGCCCCTTGATCGCCACCTTTCACAGTTTTGGCGCCAAAGTGTTAAGGGAATCGGCCCATTTGCTCGGGTTTTCAAGAAACTTTGTCATTTACGATGAAGAAGATAGCTTAAAAGTGATCCGTAAAGTCATGAAAGAGCTTGAGATCGACGATAAAAAGGGGGTGGCGAAGGAGCTTAAAGCGGCTATCTCAACTAAGAAGAACGACTTAGGCTTGGACGAGGATGAGTCGGACCCCGTTTTCTTGCTGTATCAAACAAAGCTAAAAGAGTATCAAGCCCTTGATTTTGATGACCTTCTGTTTTTGGTGGTGCGCCTTTTCGATGAGCATCCCGATGAGCTTATAAGATACCAAAGACGCTATCGGTTTGTCTTGGTCGATGAAGTGCAAGATACCAATGCCGCTCAGTATAAGATTCTTAAGTACTTGGTTGCTAAAACAGGCAACTTATTTATGGTGGGCGATCCCGACCAGTCGATTTACTCCTGGAGAGGCGCCAATGTCGATCATATCCTAAATTTCGAGTCGCAGTTTCCGGGAGGCAAAGTGATCCGACTGGAGCAAAACTACCGCTCCACCCAGACGATATTGCGCGCCGCGAACCATCTGATCGAAAATAACTACAGCCGGTTTGAGAAAAAACTGTGGAGCGAGCTTGGGGAAGGGGAGCTGATTACGGTTGTGGAGCTTTTTACGGAAAAAGAAGAGGCCCGCTACATCGCAAGAAAGATCGAAGATGCGGTGGTGTCGGGGGTGAGTTATGCCGATATCGTGGTTTTTTATCGCACGAACGCGCAAAGCCGTCCCTTGGAAGATCAGTTTTTAGCCTGGGGTATCCCCTATCGCATCATCGGGGGGATGTCGTTTTATCAGCGGCGGGAAATTAAAGATATTTTAGCTTTTATGAGAGTCGCTTTATCTCCCATGGATTTTGTCGCGATCGCCCGGACGATTAATTTACCGAAGCGGGGTGTGGGAGAGGCGACCTTTGAGAAGTTGGTTTCAGCCGCAAAAGAAAAAGGAGTGACCTTTTTCGAGATCCTAAAAAGCCCCGAAATTAAAGTGTCGGCGACGGCCAAAAAGGGGCTTCAGAAGTATGTAGAAATCATTGAAGCGATTAGAGAAGCTGCCTCAGGGACTGTCGAAGACGTCATCAAGACGACCCTTTCGGAAAGCGGCTACTTCGATTACTTGAAAGAAGACCCCGACTCCTCCCAAGAGCGAAAAGAGAACTTAAACGAGTTGATTGCAAAAGCACGCGAGTTTGAGTCGGACGTCGAGGAGCCTACGCTGGCAGCATTTTTAGAGGAATTATCTTTGAAATCTTCTGCCGACGAGGGGCAAGAGGAGCCAAACTCCATCTCTCTTATGACGCTTCACAACGGCAAGGGGCTTGAGTTTAACCACGTCTTTATCGCCGGGATGGAAGAGGGTTTACTGCCCCATGCCAACAGCTACGGCGACGATAAGGCGATGGAAGAGGAAAGGCGCCTTTGCTACGTCGGCATGACGCGCGCTAAAAGGAAGCTCACTTTAACGGGGGCGACCTTCCGCTATCTTTGGGGGACGGAAAGGGATTCAAGACCGTCTCGTTTCCTTCGTGAAATCCCCTCCGAGTACCTCGAAAAAGACAGCAGCTTTTAATAAAGCTTAAGATTAATTTTTTAGGCCCCAGTTTTGTTGGAATTTTTAAAGGATTTTGGGAGTTCTATTATCTTAAAAAGCTTAAAAAAGGCTAAGTTAGGGTATCGCGTATGAAAGTTGATTTGTTTTTGCCCGATTTGACGTCTTATGGAGTGCTTAAGGGGTTCACCCGGGAGCTGGCACAGGCGCTTAAAAGAGCGGGTCATAATATTCGGGTCATCGACTTTCAGAAGAAAGAAGATGTGCAAAAGCATTTAGCATCTCCTCCCGAAGTTACCCTCGCGTTTAACGGCTTGCTTCCCGATGTAAACGGCCTTTTTCTTTATAACTTCACGAAAGTTCCCCATATCGCCCTCCTTTTAGATCATCCGGAGCGGTTTTTGCCCTTATTCAGCCATCCCGCAACAAAGATCGGTGTGATCGATAAAAAACACCTGGAATGGGCAAAAAAACATCATCAAGACGTCTTCTTTTTTCCCCACGCGGTCGATGCCCAAAGAAAAGTCGATTTAACCCGTGATCGGACAACCGATATTTTATTCCCGGCAAGCTTCGTGACCCCTTTAAGCCAAGAGGAAAAAATAGAGCAAGCCGCAAGAAAAGAGGCGATCGAGGCGCTTGAAGGCTTCCCCCTAAAAATTGTCGGAAAAGGAAGTCCCTCAAAAGAGGAGCTTTCTTGGGACGAGCTAAGAAAATCCCTTGAGACCACAAAACTCGTCCTTCAAGTGACCCCAAAAATTTCAGATGGGAGCCATGAAAGAGTCTTGGAAGCTCTCAATGCCGGAGCTTTGCCCCTTTCTACGCCAAATCAATGGCTTAAAGAGGAATTTCCCTCCGTTCCCCAGTTTCAGAGCAAGGAAGAGCTTAAATCGTGGGTCACCCGCCTCCTTTCGGACGAGGCCGAGAGAAAAAGACGGGTAAAAGAAGCTCTGCCCTACCTAAATGAACGCCATACCTGGGACATTCGCGCTCATCTGATAGAATCAATAGTCAAAAAATAATTGCATTATTATAT
>JAGROB010000157.1 GCA_020440465.1 Chlamydiia bacterium | reverse complement strand
TCGGTGTTCTCGGTGACTCGGTGGTAAAAAAATCAAGCGAGTAACCCTTGAAGCTCCTCCAAGTTAAAAGAGCTCTCTTCAAATCCCTCGTCGATGATCTGATCGGCGAGGTTTTTTTTCTTCGCTTTTAACTCTAAAACTTTCTCTTCAATCGTATCTTTTGCGATGTATCGCTTCACGAAAAGGGTGTTTTTCTGCCCGATACGGTGCGCTCTTGCAATTGCTTGCTCTTCCGCCGCTTGATTCCACCAGGGGTCCAAGATCAGCACGGTGTCGGCTTTCGTCAGGTTTAACCCCACCCCGCCCGCTTTTAAGCTCATGAGTAAAACTTTCGGCCCTGCTTCCGATTGAAACGCATCAACCACACCCTCTTTATTCTTCGTCTCTCCGGTGAAGCTAAGAGCGTCGATCCCGAGTGCTTCAAGCTCCTCTTTGACGATTGATAAGAGCGAAGTAAACTGCGAAAAGACCAAAACCGCCCGATCTTCTAAAACCAAACTCTCGATATCGGAGATCGCCAAGCTGATCTTAGCGCTTCTTTTGATCGGATGCCCTGACAGCTTAGCGTGGCACGCCATTTGACGAAGGCGTAAGATCGCTTCCAAAATCACCATTTGGTTTTCAAGCGGCTTTTCTTTTGCTTCTGCTAAAAAACGGTCATAATTTTCCCTTTCATCGGCAAAAAGTTCCACTTTTACGGTCGTTTCCACCTTTTCGGGAAGCTCTTTTAAGACGCTCTCTTTTTTTCTTCGGAGCATGAAAAAGGCGGCAATTTTCTTCATGAGAACGGGGTCGTTTGGCAGCTCAAGCTCCGGCAACAGAAAATGGAAGTGCGTTTTAAGCTCTTCAAGACGGTTTTCGATGGGGGTGCCCGAGATGCTTAAACGAAAGCGGCTTTTAAGTTTTTTGATCGCTTGAAAGGTAAGCGTCTCTTTGTTTTTAACCGCTTGCGCCTCGTCTAAAATAAGAGCGTCATAAACGTCATTAAAGCTGTCGGGACGGCTTCTCACTTCATGGTAGGAGGCAAGTGAAATCTGAGGTTTTCTTGAGGGAAGAAACGTGTCAATCTCCTGGCACCAGTTAAATTTTAAGGAGGCCGGCATCACGATTAAAATTTTCGAGCTTTCGGGAAGACGGGACAAAAACGCAAGCGTCTGAACCGTTTTTCCCAGCCCCATATCGTCCGCTAAAAAACCGGAGAGCTGATTTTGATAAAGGAAGTTCAGCCAACTTAATCCCTCTTTTTGATAGGGGCGTAAAAAACCTTTGAACACAGGAGCGGGGTCGATCTCGATTTTGGGGAGGAAGAGATCGCGGGGAAGTTTTTCGGGCGGAACCGTGTCTAGTAAAAGCCCCGCTTTAAGGCGGGGGATTCTGACTTTGAGAGCGGGGTGAATTTTGAAGGTGTCGGGTAAAAGTCCCACCTTATTCTCTTCTAAAGGCAGTTGCCTTTCCCCTCGAAACACTTCCAGAGACACTCTTTTCCCTTCGAAAACAAGCTCTCCTTTAAGTTTTAAACCGTCGTCATTCCCGTCGACATCGGCGTGAAACGCTTCAAACAACAAAACGTCTTGGTCCGCCTTGGTTTTAATCACCCAGCCCCCCGCTTTTAAAAGCGATAAGCTCTCAAACACTTTGTCCGAGCGGCACTGAAACCCAGTGGCGGTTTTTTGGTAGTCTGTGATGAGCAGCTCGGAGCCATCTTCGGGGTTTAGGGGTTTAGCCGTGATGCCAAAGGGGTCTTGTAGAATCAGCACGGGAGTTTTTTTTCGAATTTTTTCCTCTCCAAAAAGAATAAGGTCGACGGCTTCTTCTTGTATTTCTTGAAGCTCGTCCAAGTCGATGGTTCGGGGGAGCGCTTTTAACTCCCGATAGGTCATGTCCGATCCGATGAAGTGAAGGGAGGTGTCTTTGATGAAACCGCAAGGGGGGCCTTCGAAAATACAGTCGACTTCCTCGACGGGGATCTCTTTTCTTTTGGTTTTGAAAACACCGGAGAGATTAACAGTTTGATCTTCTTTAACCTCAGCGATATAGAAAAATTCCGACCGACCAAAGATATCGGCAATTAGCTTTTTTCCTTTAAAGGATAAGGTTGTAAATTTTTCCTTCGCTTCTTCGGGCGTTATATTGAACATGGTGATATATTATACCTGATGAGCA
>JAGROB010000156.1:4897-5070 GCA_020440465.1 Chlamydiia bacterium | reverse complement strand
ACTTGTCACATCGGCCGAAAACACTAAACGACTTTTTTTGGTTTCGACTAAGTCAAGAAGGGTACTTTTAGCGGTAAGATGTGCAGTCATTCCTGAAACTGATTCCTTTTGATGAATTGTTTGATCTCAAACGCCTTTTCTTCTGTGATCCTTTCCCCTTCGACAAGGTAGGT
>JAGROB010000156.1:0-4842 GCA_020440465.1 Chlamydiia bacterium | reverse complement strand
AGCTGCTCTTTCGCCCCTTGCTCCCGGTCGACTAAAGAAACGGTGTCTTCCACAACAAGCTCTGCGGCCTCCAAGACATCGATCGTCTCCATCAAGCTCATGCCGCTTGTCACGATATCTTCTAATAAAAGCACCTTTTGCCCCGGCTCAAAGATCCCTTCCACCATTCTTTTGGTGCCGTGGGACTTCATCTCTTTCCGCTTCAGGATCATCGGTTTTTTATATTTTAACGAAAAAGCGGTCGCGATTGGAATGGCGGTATAGGGAACCCCACAGACAAGATCGTACTTTAAGTGGGAGGTTTTAAAGTGGATTTTTTCCGCAAGCGACTCAAGGACGTCAGGAGCGGAGATTAAAAGTCGTAAATCGATATAAATGGGTGAAGTTGTTCCGCTTTTAAGTGTAAAATTACCTGTTTTAATCGCGCCGATGTCGTAAAGCGTAAGCGATAAATCACGTGTGAGCATAGTTTAAATCCTTTTGCGTTTGATGGGTGCGACTTGCAAGATAGGGGTCGAACATGAAAGCGGTAGCAACAAAAGCAAAGTCGGCTCCGGCGTTTAAAAACTCGTCGAAGTGTTGTGGCTCCGAAATGCCGCCTCCTCCGATCAGGGTTAAGGGGAGCTTTTCGGTCTGTATAATCGTGCGCGCGTCTTTCACAAACTTTAAAGCGGCTTTTCTGATCGCGCTGCCGCACACGCCGGAGCGAAGGCGGTCAGGGCCAAGGGCAGGGTCTCCGTCGGGATCCACGACATTCAGGCTGATCGTATTAATCCCGGCAATCGCTTTAACTCCGGCGCAAGAGAGCGCCAAAAACGTTTTTGTCATCAAAAGCGGATCATTGAAAAGACCCACTTTCACAATCAGGGGCGTATTCCCTAAAGCCTCTGTCAGAGCGGAAGCTACTTCAAAGGACGACTCTGGCGACAGGTACAAGCTGCCTTCTTTCGTCTTCACGTTGGGACAGGAGAAGTTGGCCTCGATTGCATCGGCTCCTGCCTCTTTTGCAAAGAGGGCCGTTTTTACAAAGTCATCCTTCAACGAAGGGGCCGAAGGGGATCCCGTAATAGAGAGAATTAACACCTGCCCCGGCTTCAACTTCGACTTGGCGAGGGGGATATCATTTTTTAAATATTCCGGCGACATTGACGGCATGCCGAAGGAATTCGTGATCGTGATTTTATCGACCGGTGGCTCTTTAGGCGTCGTTTTGACTTGGTTAGGAAAAAGTGTGGGCTCGAAGGGTGCCGGTTGGTCGATGTAAAGTACGTTCGGAAGCGGGTGTCCGTCATCTTCAAATGAGCGAATGGTTTTATACGTCAACAAATCGTAGCCTAAATCGGCGGCTAAGCCGACCCACTTCGCATCCAGAAGAGGTCCCGAAAAAATACCTATGCGGGAGCGGACGTTAAAGCCCAAAAAATCGATCGCCTCATTGGGATCAAAAGGGGGCCTTTCGGGCAGTTTTCCCGTAAAAAAAGGACCTTCCTTTAAGTTATCTTTCCACGATTTATGAATGTCATATATCGCTTTAGACACGAAATACCTCCCCTTTCAAAATGGTGTAGACCGGCCATCCTTTAAGCTTTCTTCCGCTAAAGGGGGACCATTTACATTTGGTTTTCATCTCATCGTCTTTGACTTCCTTTTCCAAACTAAGGTCCACAAGCACCTTGTCGTCGTTGGTAGGGATTTGGAAAATCGACTCGATATTCAGCCTGCAAAGCTCAACGATGCGATTTAATGAAAGTTTCCCCTCCGAGGCTGCGTTGAGTAGTAGCGGAAGCCTGGTTTCTACCCCCGGCATACCGGAGGGAGAGTCAGGGTAGGGGCGGCTTTTTTCCTGCAGGGTATGCGGCGCGTGGTCGGTGCCGATCGTGTCGGCGGTGCCGTCGATGACCGCTTCCCAAAGCGCCCACTGATCTTCTCTTTCTCGAACGGGGGGATTCATTTGAATTCTTGAACCCAGCTCTTCGTAGTTGTCTTGGTTGAAAAAAAGGTGCTGGGGGGTGACCTCAAGCCATGCAAGCTGTCCTGAGCGTTTTGCTTTTCGAATCAAGTCGACTTCCTCTTTCGTGGAGACGTGGCAAAAATAGACTTCGGCATTGGCATCTAATGCATAGTCTAAAGCTCTTTCCGTCGCACGAATCGCAGCATCTCTTGATCGGATTATCGAGTGGGCTTTAACGTCTGTACGGGCTTTATAAAGGTCCCTATTCACTTTAAGAATCTGTTGATCCTCTGCGTGAACAGCCACGATCATCTGTTCTTCCGCGGCAATCTGGAAAAGTCGCTTCATCGCGGCGGGATCTTCCACACACATATCATTTGTGGAGCAGCCCATGAAAAGCTTGATGCCGATCACTTCATCACGAATACGGAAGATGTCGTTCATCGTTTTTTCGTCTGCGCCGATAAAAAGATCGTATCTTAAAGGAATTTTCGCGTCGGCAAGCTGTTTATCGATCAGCTTTTTCTTTTGTTTAAGGGTCTCCTGATCGATGGTGGGGGGATCGTTGTTTGGCATATCAAAGACATGCGTGACACCGCCTGCGAGTGCGGCTCTAGCCCCCGAAGCAAAGTCTTCTTTATAGCTTTGTCCCGGGACTCTGAAATGGACATGGGGATCGATGAGCGCCGGCATCACCGTAAGACGCCCCTCTCCGTCAATCGTTTGATCTTTAGAAGACTCAAGCGTGATATCTTCCGGTGTGCCATCTAAATTAAGCACATTTTTTAAAGTTAAAGTCGGCATAGGGATCCACAAAAATCACAGTTAATAAATAGATTATTTGATCCTTTTTGGATCGTAAAACGGCCCCTGACCCTTTCAGTCTGGGTCACACAATTTGTGTTTTTACACAATAAGATCCCCTCAATACGCTCGGGAAGGGTGACTTTAAACTTTTCTTTCACTTTCCCTTGCTTAATGATAGAGATCGTCGCTTCCGGCGCGAAAAGAGCAATTTGATTGAGCTCTTCAGGGGTAAAAAAGCGCTCCTCCACCTTGATCATATCTTTTTCCCCCAGCTTCCCGGAAGACAAATTCATACCCAAGGTAACAACCCCTGCAAGCTGATCAAGCTTTAAAAGAGGAATTAATTTAAACCCTTCCTGGGGGGGAATATGGTCAATAACGGTTCCTTCTTCAATCTTTGCCAATATCATATCATGGACCTTAAAAGTGTGGCTCTAACGTTTAAAGCCCCTTTTGCTTGCTCGAAATAGTAGGCATAAGGGGTTTTATCGATTTCGGGGTCGATTTCCTGATTTCGGGGCATGGGATGAAGGATTTTTAGATTCGGCTTCACTTGCTTAAGATGGTCAGGTTTTAAGCAAATCGGATGGATAAGCCCCCCTTTGATGCGCTCTTTTTGAACACGGGTCATATAAAGCACATCGACTTCGGGCAAAACTTCTTTTAAGGAGCTATGAAAAGAAAACAAAACCCGTTTTTCTTTCAGTCTTTCAAGCGTATGTGATGCCGGCTCAAGCCCCTCAGGACAGATAAGATACAGTCTGGGAGAAAAGGGAGCAAGCGCTTTTAACAATGAGTGAATCGTTCGGCCATATTTTAAATCCCCGGCAATCGCAAGAGAAAGTCCCTCTAAAGTCCCTTGAGAGGCTTTAATCGCAAATAAATCCAAAAGCGCCTGAGTCGGGTGCTCGTTGGCTCCATCCCCTGCGTTAATCAAGGGGACATCGGAAATTTCGCCGGCATATTTTGCCGCACCTTCCGCGGGGTGTCTTAAAACGATTAGGTCGCTATAGGATGAAACCATTTTGATTGTGTCGTGAAGCGACTCACCTTTTGAAAGGGATGTCTGGGAAGGCTCTGCCACTGTGATGACATTCGCTCCCTGCCGAAGGGCTGCCGTCTCAAAGGAAAGGCGGGTACGTGTTGAGGGTTCAAAGAAGAGGTTTGCGACAATTTTCCCTTTTAAAGCATCGGGTTCAAACGGCTTTTCGGCTTCTTCTAAGAGTCGTTCAATTGCTTCTTTATCCAAATCGTCTATGGATACCAGTGAATTGAGTTTGGGTTTGGTTGGGGTAAGAAGGCTCATTTTACATACTCCTGCCATGCTTTGGGGGCGATTTTATTTATATCCACCTGATTAAGCGCCGTTAGCATCAACATGCCGACTTGTAAATTGGTAATCAGCGGCACCTTACATTCGATGGCTAAGCGCCGGATCTTAAACCCGTCGGAGTAAGGCTCCGAGTTTCTGGGGATATTGACTATCAGATCGACCTCTTTTTGTTGAATTGTCGTCATGACAGAGGGCTCTTTTCCTTCAGAGCCCTTATATAAGAAGGTAGAGGCGATGCCGTTTTTTGCCAAGAAGGCGTGGGTTCCTTCCGTCGCAAAAAGCTCCCAACCCTGATTGTAAAGCTGTTTTACCATCGGTAAAAGCTTGAGTTTTTTATCTCCGCCGATGGAAACCAGTAAACGTTTCCCCTCGATCGTCTGATCGGCCGCAAGCCACGATTGCAAAAACGCTTCGAAGAGATTAGATCCCAAACAAGCTACTTCCCCCGTGGAGGCCATCTCCACATGGGCGACAGGATTGGAGCCTTTTAGCCGAGCGTAAGAAAATTGCGCCGTTTTAACCCCGACAAAGTCGATGTCAAGCGTCTCATAAGCTTCTTTTTTACCTTTTTTCAAAAGCGCTTTGGCGGCGATTTCGATGAAAGGGTGGCGGGTGACTTTAGAGACGAAAGGAAACGATCTTGAGGCTCTTAAATTACACTCAATTACTTTCAGTTGGTTTTCCGTCGCAATGTACTGGATATTGAAGGGGCCTGTCACATTGAGAGCTTTGATGATTTTTCGTGCGATCC
>JAGROB010000155.1 GCA_020440465.1 Chlamydiia bacterium | reverse complement strand
AAAAAAATAGATTTAGGAAAAAAACACTACCCAGTAGGGAGTATTTTCGGGAAATTAAAGATAAATGAAGACGGCGAAGTTTTTAAAGTCACCCTTGGGAATGATCGGGCTGATTGTGCTTGTGATCTTCTTTTTGGCGGGGGTGTATGCTCCCGTTTTGGCAAGCTCTAAGCCCTTTGTCGTCAAAATGAACGGGGAGTGGTATTTCCCCTGGTTTCGCTATCTCTTTTTTCAGGGGTACTACACCAAGCCGGTCGATATTTTCTTTAACTTGTTTATGTTTACGCTCCCTTTTATGGGGATTTTTTGGCGAAAGTCGCTTTATATTTTGGGATTGCAGTTCGCTCTTTTTTTGGCTATCTGGCTTTTTCCCTTGTCCGACCCCGCCTCTGATATTCAGCTTGCCAAAGCGCGCCAACAAAAAATCGAACAGGGAGAAAAGCCCGATTTTCATTTCGAGGTCGCTCATCAAAGCCTCTACAAAAAGCTCAACCGGGTGACAGAGGCTTTACGTAAAAAAAAACATCATGAGCGGATTACAAGTCACTTGGACCAAGACTTTAAAGCCTTTACCCCTTATGAGCTTCAAAAAGCGGAAGATGAGCTCGATTTAAGCTATGGAGAGGCAAAGGCCAACTGGCTCAATAAGCAAAACATCGAGTTTATATTGTGGCCCTTGATTCGGGAATTTCATTGGCAAGATGACGCGGGGGGAGATCAAAGGCTCAATCAAAAGCTTCCATGGTATGAGCTGACTCGTATCAATCGAAAAGATTTAGTTGCGTCGCTACTTTTTGGGATACGGATCTCTTTGATGGTGGGGGTGCTTGCGATTGCCATCGCTCTTTTGATCGGGATTCCCATCGGGGCTTTAGCGGGCTTCATGGGGGGAAGAGCCGATCTTTTAATCAGCCGGCTTATAGAGGTCTGGGAAGCGATGCCGGCATTTTTTATGCTACTGCTTATCGTGGCCATTTTGGAAAGCAAGTCGATTTTTATCGTTATTGCGGTCATTGGCATATTCGGTTGGACTACCATAGCAAGATATATTCGGGGGGAATTTTTCAAAGAGCGAAAATTGCCGTATGTCGAAGCGTGTACGGTGATGGGCTTTTCCCCTTTTTACACGATGATGCATCATATCCTTCCCAATGCGATTCCCCCTGTTTTAACGTTGCTTCCCTTTGCGATCTTGGGGGCGATTACTTCAGAAGCGGGACTCTCTTTTTTAGGACTGGGAGAAGAGGGGTCAACCTCGTGGGGCGTGCTCATGGACGAGGGAAGACAAGCCTTTCCCGGTGAATCGTATTTGCTTTGGCCCCCGGCTTTTATGTTGACAACGCTTTTAGTCGCCATCGCGCTTGTTGGAGATGCTCTAAGGGATGTTCTTGACCCCAAGAGTTAGACAAGCTATAAGAGAAAACAATGAAAAAGAAACTTATTCTTCTTACCTTGGCAAGTGTGGCTATCCTGGCGGGACTCTTTTACTGGATCGAGGAGGACTTCACTTCCGACGACACGCTTACTCTTTATGGAAATGTCGATGTAAGACAAGTAAACTTAGGGTTTAGAGTCCCTGGAAGGGTGAACCTTATGCCCTTTGAAGAAGGGGACTTAGTTCGAGTTAACGATATAGTGGGAGAGCTTGATCCCCAACCGTTTTTAGATCAGGTAAGAGAGGCCAAAGCCCAGGTTAGCTCGATCAAAGTAGATCTTGCGAATGCGGAAAAAACACTTGTTAGACGGCTTGAGCTTGTTGATGAAGGGAGCGTTTCAAAAGAAGATCTCGATAATGCTCAGACGGCTTTTGATCGACTTAAAGCAAATTTAGAGCAGGCGGAGGCCAATTTAGGCGTCGCTTTAACAAACATGAAAGACACCCGGATTTTTGCCCCTACGGAAGGGACGATTTTGACCCGAATCCGCGAACCGGGAAGTGTTGTGGCTTCAGGAGATCCGATTTATAGCTTGTCGATTTCTGATCCCGTCTGGGTAAGAGCGTTTGTTTCCGAGCCAAATTTGGGAAAAATTTTCCCCGGCATGCGGGCTAAAATTTATACTGACAGCGATCAAGTGTATGACGGGCACATTGGATTTATCTCTCCCGTATCAGAGTTTACTCCCAAAAATGTCGAAACGACCAAGCTCAGGGTCGATCTGGTGTACCGCATCCGTGTCGTGGCAGATAACCCCAATCGCTACTTGAAACAGGGGATGCCGGTAACGGTGAAGCTTTATGACAACGGCGACTAAAGCGACAGCTGAAATTCGGGGACTCTCCAAAGATTTTGGTGAAACTCATGCCTTAAAACCGCTGGATCTTACCCTTAAAAAAGGAGAGATTTTAGGGGTTGCCGGTCCTGACGGCGCGGGAAAAACCACGTTAATACGTCTCCTTGCCGGTCTTTTAAAGCCAACTGAAGGTACCGTCACTGTTGACGGCTTCGACACTATTCTTCAAGCACAAGCAGTTCATGAAAATATCGGCTACATGCCCCAGCGGTTTGGTCTCTATGAAGATCTTTCGGTCCTTCAAAATTTAAATCTTTATGCCGAGCTTAGAGGGGTAAAGCGGAACGAGAAAAAAGAGACTTTTAAAAAGCTTCTTGAGTTTACCGGTTTAAGCCCTTTTCAATCCCGATTGGCAAAGGATCTTTCGGGGGGAATGAAACAAAAGTTGGGGCTTGCTTGCGCTCTTGTAAAGCGGCCAAAGCTTTTACTGTTAGATGAACCGAGCGTTGGGGTTGATCCGCTGTCCCGAAGAGAGCTTTGGAAGATGGTTAAAGGGTTAATCGACGAGGGGGTCAGTGTTGTCTGGAGTACCTCTTATCTTGATGAGGCGGCATGGTGCGACAAAACACTGTTGCTAAATGAAGGAAACAAGCTTTATTACGGAGACCCCAAGGGCTTAATAGAAAGAGTTCAGGGAAGAGTTTTTTCCGTATCGGGGATTCCGGAAGATAAGCGCCGGCAAATGGTTAAAGAGCTTTTGGAAGATCCGAATACCTTAGATGGTGTGATAGAGGGCGCAAAGCTTCGTATTGTGGTGAAAGCCGTTCAAGACCCCCCGTTTGATGCAAAAGGGTATAAAATCACGCCGATTAACCCCCGCTTTGAAGATGCCTACGTCGATATTTTGGGGGTCAAAGTGGGGGGCGGCTCTAAGATTGCCGATAATATTGAGCCGGTTCAGCCCACTTCCGAGTATGCAGTTCAAGCAGATAACCTGACCAAAAAATTTGGAACGTTTACCGCTGCCTCAAATATTTCTTTTTCAATTAGGCCAGGAGAAATTTATGGGTTGCTTGGTCCCAACGGTGCGGGGAAATCGACCACGTTTAAAATGCTTTGCGGACTTTTAAAACCCACAGAAGGCATTGCTTATCTTAACGGCAGGAACATCCAAACCGCATCGGGGCGAATTCGTGATGAGCTTGGATATATGGCTCAAAAGTTTTCTCTTTATGGGACTTTAAGCGTTCAGCAAAATTTGAATTATTTTGCCGGTATTTATGGGCTGTCAGGCTCTAATAAAGAGAGCAGAATACAAGAAATGGTCGATATCTTTGAACTTAAGCCCTATTTGACATCTATTGCTCAAGAGCTTCCCTTGGGGTTCAAACAAAGGCTTGCTTTAAGCTGCGCTTTGATGCATTCCCCTTCAGTTTTATTTTTAGATGAGCCGACTTCAGGCGTTGACCCTTTAACCCGAAGAGAGTTTTGGAATCATATTAATGGACTGGTTCGAAAGGGGGTTACGATTTTAGTGACGACTCACTTCATGGAAGAGGCGGAGTATTGCGATCGAATAGCCTTAATCTATAAAAGTAAAATGATTGAAAGCGGCGACCCCGAAGCGATTAAAAAAGCGGCGGCGACAAAGGATAATCCTGAGCCAACTTTAGAAGAGGCTTTTATCCATTTGATCGAAAATTATGAAGAGACGCATGAGAAGACTTAACGCACTTATCATTAAAGAGTTCTTTCAAATCATCCGCGATCCCAGCGCGATTTTAATCAGCCTTTTTTTGCCTCTTCTTTTGTTATTTTTGTATGGGTATGGGGTCTCTTTAGATTTAAACCACCTTCGCTTAGGGCTTGTGATCGAAGACAACTCAAAAGAAGCGTATGACTTTGCCTCTGGACTTGTCGGAAGTCCCTATTTTGAGTTGGTGATTAAAAGACATCGGCATGAGCTTGAAGAGGAGCTTATTAAAAGTAATATTCGCGGGTATGTAGTCATTCCCGAGTACTTTTCGAAGTTCTTTTTAAGAAATGAAGAGCCGGCACCCTTGCAAATAATTGCCGATGGATCAGAGCCGAATACGGCGGCTTTTGCCGTCAATTATGTGACCGGTGTTTGGGAAAAATGGCTTCAACAGCAAAAAATTTCATCCGATCTGAAAGGCTTTCCTCCACTAGCTAACTTTCAGCCCCGCTATTGGTTTAACGAACAGCTCGAAAGTCAAAATTTTTTGATCCCCGGCTCTCTTGCCATCATTATGACGATTATCGGCACGCTTCTAACGGCGCTGGTAGTGGCCAGGGAATGGGAGCGCGGGACGATGGAGTCGCTTATGTCGACCCCTGTTACAAATTTTGAGCTGATTATGGGGAAGTTGATTCCCTATTATCTTTTGGCTTTTGTTTCGATGACGATTTGCATTATTTTTGCTGTGGGCTATTACGGCATCCCTTTTCGGGGATCTTATTTTACGCTATGGCTTGTAACAACGGCTTTTTTATTTCCCGCACTGGGGCTGGGGCTTTTTGCCTCTACTCTTGCAAAAGATCAGGTTGCGGCCTCTCAAGCGGCTATTTTTGCGGGCTTTTTGCCTGCCTTTATGCTGTCCGGATTTATCTTTGAAATTGCTAGCATGCCCCTTCCAATCCGATTATTTACCCGCATTTGGCCGGCAAGGTACTTTGTCTCAAGCTTGCAAACGTTATTTTTGGCGGGAAATATTTGGCCGATCTTATTCTTTAATATGGCGTGGATGATTGGGATCGGGATAGTTTTTTATATTGGGGTTAATGCGATTACGGTGAAGAGGTTAGATTAAATGTGGACCCGGGTTAAAGCGCTTATTATCCGAGAGATTTTAGCCTTTGTAAAAGATAAGAGGGGAAGAGCCATTTTAATTATGCCCCCATTAATCGAGCTTTTAATCTTTACGTTCGCCGCGACGCTCGATGTGAAAAATGTGACGATGGGCGTCTTGAACTTAGACAAGGGAAAAGAGTCGATCGAGCTTGTGGAAAGGTTTCGCGGCTCTCCGACTTTCTCGGAGTTAATTTTCATCGAGTCGGCCGATCAGATTCCGCCGCTATTGGACAACCAAAGAGCATCAGGTGTGATTTTTATCGACGAGCTTTTTTCAAGGCATCTATGGCAAGAAAAGCCGGTAGATATTCAACTGATTTTGGACGGAAGAAAGTCGAATACGGCCCAGATTATTGCCGGCTATGCTCAGTCGATATTAACGCAGTTTAACATCGATTTTACGCGCGAAAACCGGATCGATCAACAAAACAGTGTTATCGTTCCCCGTTTTAAGTTTAATCATAATCTGATTTACCCTTGGTATAACATCCCCTGTCTTTCGGGGATTATCACGATGTTGATCGGTCTTGTCATTACTTCGATTTCCGTAGCAAGAGAGCGGGAAATCGGAACGTTTGATCAGCTTTTAGTCTCTCCGATGAGTCGCTATGAAATTCTTGCCGGAAAAATGATCCCGGGAATTTTAATCGGCATGATGGAGGGGACCATCATTATCACCGCCGGGATTTGGGTGTTCGGGGTGCCGTTTACGGGGTCGCTACTCTATTTGTATTTTTGCATGTTTTTCTTTGTGATATCGATAGTGGGGGTGGGGCTGTTTTTATCTTCGTTGTGTTCCACACAACAGCAGGCAGTGTTGGGGACATTTATCTTTATGTCTCCGGCGATCATGCTTTCCGGCTACGCGACTCCCATTGAAAACATGCCCGATTGGTTGCAGCCATTTACTTACTTAAACCCCTTAAGATACTACATCATCGTAGCGAAAGGGCAGTTTTTAAAAGCTATGCCTTTTGAGACCGTCTGGAAGAACACGTGGCCTCTTATGATCATCGGGGTGTTTACCGCCTCTTCCGCGACGTGGCTTTTCAGAAAACGCACGGAATAAGTCATTCGTTAAAGTTTTTAAGGTATTTTTGTGTCCATTTTAGAGCAGACTCCAGTTGCATTTTGCTGTACTCAAGACTCATCATCCAGTAGGGAAAGCCGGGGTCTTCTTTCATGTGTTGTTTAAGCATTTTCTCAACAGTTTTAAGGCCTGTGTGTTTTTCCTTAAGTCTTTCGTGGTTTATCTTAAGGTGGGTCTTGATAACTTCCGGAGAAATAGTATGGCCAAAAAATAACTTTAAGAGGAGCTCATGTCTGGGCTGCATTTCAAGTGGGGGCTCTTTCATCCAAGCCTCGAATGCTTTTTTTCCCTTGGAGGTTAAAGAATAAAGGGTTTTGTTTCCTTTTGCCTCCGGGTGAATGAGACCTTCTTTGGCAAGCTCTTTTAAAGCGGGATAAATGGCTCCGAAAGATTCCTTCCAACAATAAGATAGACTTTCCTCAATCATCTTTTTAATGTCGTAGCCGGAGCTTTTGGGTTTAATAGCCAGCACACCTAAGATGACGGAGGGACATTTTTTTGCTTTTGCCATCGGTTTAAGCTGCCCTTATGACTTTATGACGGGTTATATAGCAGATAAATCTTCCGATAAAAAGTCCGGAACAAACGCCGGAAGTTCCAAGTGACTGCATGGCAAAGTGAGTATCTTTTTCAAGCTCCGGATGAGCTGCCAGCTGATAGCCGAAGTAGTATTTAGCGGAAAAAATTGTGAGCACCAGGGTAAGCGTCACCCAACTGGCGGGTAGATAAACAAGCCCCTTCTTGGCGTCGAATCGAATGTCTTTATTTTGCACCAGTCTAAAGCCTCCGTAAGCTCCCACAAGAAGAGCTAAGATAAAGCTGGCCAAAAGCTCCGCCGAAAAATGGGGGGACTTTAAAAGCTGCACAAGCGATAAGATAAAAAAACCGCCCGGCATAATGACGAGCTTTCCAATCGGCGCGCGATGAGACTTTGTCGCGTCTAGCCCTATCTTCACTAAAATTCCGAATATTAAGAACACCCACCACGGCGTTCCTCTTAACATTTCACTTAAAATTTCCATTATTTCCTCTGAGATTATATATATCAAGTTGATATATTGCCCAGCCGAAACATTTAAAGCAAGCGTTCTGGGAACTTTAGAAAAAATGGCTGTGCAAATTATCCTGTAAAATCATTAAATAGTTCGAGGAAGTAGAAGTCTAACCACAATAAAGAGGGTTAATAGGTTTTATCGCAGATATCACCCCAACTGCCCCCGAGGGCGCGGATAAGCTGAAGGGTGGCTTGCCAGGTGGCGCCGGCGGCGTTTAGGTGGTTTAAACGGGCAGCAAGCGTCGAGCGTTGATTGTCGATTACCTCTAAGCGATTGGTGATCCCTCTGCTATAGCGCGATTTCGAAAGCGATAGGCTATTCATTGAGGCTTCTTGGGCGATCAGATACTTTTCCTTTTTTTCCCGTTCATAGCGAAGAGAAGCTAAAGCATCTTCCACTTCCTTAAAAGCATTTAGAACAAGCTGACGGTAATTCGAATCTGCTTGGTCAAATCGGGCCCAGGAGGCTTGGTAATTCTGATATTTTCTAAAGCCATCGAACAGCGTCTGATCGGCGTTGGCTCCCATCGACCATAAACGGCTTTGGTACGACAAAAAGTCTTGCGTGGTGGGACTTAAATATCCTAAAGCGCCGGTCAAAGTAAAAGAGGGGAAAAACTCGGCCTTGGCCGCCCCTACACGGGCATTTTCGGCGGTGCGTTTTAACTCTGCTTCCGAGATATCGGGGCGATTTACCAAAATATCGGTGGGAACCCCCGCCGGAATCATCGGGGGTGAAAGCTCACTCTCAAGGGGAGCTAAACAAAACGTTTCGGGTGCACGTCCGATTAGGGCTGCAAGACGATGATTTTGAAGGGCGATCTCTCGCTTCGTGTCAGCATAAGCCGCTTCGGTATTGGCAAGCTCTATTTTTGACGTTTCGACATCTAGTTTTTGCCCAATCCCTTTATCGTAGCGGGAGCTAAAAAAGCTTAAAGCTTCTTGCCGTTGTTGAATTTCATCTTGATAGATAAGCGCTGTCGCTTCAAGCGTTTTAAGAGTGTAATAGGTGCTTGCAACTTCCGTTGTCAGCGTCAAAAGAGCTGATTTATAAGCACTTAGTTGAGCCCAAGCCGACAAGCACCCTGCTTTGGCACGGTTGCGATGTTTTCCCCATAGATCGACTTCATAGCTCAAATTAATCGGCAAAAGATAGCCTAGCAGGTGAATTCGATAGGGTTCATCGGGAAAGTTTTGAAGTCCCGGGGG
>JAGROB010000154.1 GCA_020440465.1 Chlamydiia bacterium | reverse complement strand
GGTGTAACCCATGTGAATGTTGGCCCCATGAATCTTGCGAGGCTTAAAAATGTCCAAACTCGAGGCGGGGTGACTTGTCACCCCGTCTGAAAGCGGCGCTTTGCGCCGCACTCCAAAAGAATCTCGCGGCAAAAGCCGCCTTCTATTTCTCTTTGTCTCGGTGGTGAAAAATTTTAAGGATGTTTGATGAAGGCAGAGCTCAAATCCTCTTCCATGAGCTTGGAGCCATCCACGCTATCTGCAATCGAAAACTCACCCGACTGCGTCCGTCTTAGATCTGTAAGCGTTCCAAAGCTTTTAAGCTTCACCCCCATATCGTGTGCAAGGGATCTAATATACGTTCCCTTGGAGCAGCGAACATGGACTTTTAATTTGGGATACTCATAGTTTAAAAGCGTGATGCACATATCCACTTCAACGGGTTTTCTTTCAACCACTTCTCCCTTGCGGGCAAGATCGCAAAGCTTTTTACCGTCTACCTTTTTTGCTGAATACATCGGAGGCGTTTGCAGTGTTTTTCCCTGAAAGGTCTCAAGCGCTTTTTCAACGTCTGATAATTCGGGGATAAGATCTGATCGGTCCGTTACTGCACCTTCAGCATCAAAACTCGCCGTGGCATATCCCAACGTAATCTCAGCTTCGTACTCCTTATTGTCGTTTAAAAATAGATCCGACAAGCGCGTATATTTTTTTCCCACTAACATGACCATAAGGCCCGTTGCCAGGGGATCGAGCGTGCCGGCATGTCCTATTTTTTGAACATTAAGACGTTTTCTGAGCGTTCGAACCAAACTAAATGAAGTAAGTCCTTTCGGTTTATCAACCAATAAAATCCCTTCACTCATCTTTTTCCCCCTCAATTTCCCCCCGTTTTTGGGAAATCTCTTGCAAGAGCTCTTCAATCCGCATGTGGTGATCGACACTGTCATCCAACTTGAAAGTTAGCTCGGGAAAGTAGCGTAAAACCACTTTCTTTGATGCGTTGACCGCGATAAATCCGGCTGCGGTATTCAGTGCTCTTAAACTTTCAGCCTTTTCTTCGTCGGTGCCGATGACACTGATGTAAACCTTCGCTTGGCGAAGGTCTTTGGTGATATCGACACGGGTGACCGTGACTAAGTCAGAGACATGGGGGTTTCTTACTTCATCCCTGATAACTTCAGAGATAACTTCTTTTAAAAGTGAGTTTAATCTAACGATACGACCCTGAGCCATAAACTCTATAGCTCCTGCGTAAGGTAAGTAATATCGTAAGCCTCGATAATATCATCGGGCTGTGGATCGTTAAATCCGTTCAGCAAGATACCGCACTCAATACCCTTGGCTACTTCTCTTACATCTTCTTTAACTTTCTTAAGCGATGCGATTGTACCCTTGAAAATCACTTCACCGGCACGGACGACACGGGTCAGGTGATTTCGATTAATCACGCCCTCGGTCACTTGGCAGCCGGCAATCATTCCCAGATGGGATGATTTAAAGACCGCTTTTACAAGCGCTTTTCCTTGCTCGTTTTCTTGCGGGATCTTGTCAAGTAGCTCCTTCATCATCCGTTTCACATCGTCAACGGCGTGGTAGATGATATCGTGAAGCACCACTTCAACTTTCATCTCTTTCACTAATGTCTCGGCATGACTTTCGATAGCCGTGTGGAAGCCGACGATCACCGCTTTTGAAGCGGCAGCCAACTGCACATCAGACTCGGAGATTTCTCCCACCCCCATGTGAACAACATTAAGTTCCGCTTTTTCGGACTTGATTTTTCCAAGAGCGGTCTTAAGCGCTTCCAGCGATCCTTGTACGTCGGCTCTAAGGACAACGTTAAGAGTCTTTTTGCCGGCGGCTTTGGAAGACTCCAACATGTGTTCCATGGTAAAGCTTTTCTTAATCTTCAGCGCGTTTTGCTTGATACCAAGCGACCGTTTCTGAGAGATTTCTTTCGCTTCTTTTTCGCTTGCGACCACAATAAATTCTTGTCCTGCGTCGGGAAGTCCCGAAAGTCCCGTAATTTCAACCGGGTGGGAAGGTCCTGCCTTTTCCACTTCTTTTCCGGTCTCGTCGTGCATGGTTTTCACTTTACCCCAGAACTCTTCAAAAACAAGCGCATCGCCTTTTTTTAGCGTTCCGTTCTGTACTAAGATAGTCGCTTTTGAACCTAAGCCCTTGTGAAGCTCGGACTCGATAACGGTCCCTCTTGCTCTCATCTCGGGAACCGCTTTCAGCTCTAAAACTTCAGCTTGAAGCGCTAGCATGTCAAGCAAATTGCTAATGCCCTCTCCGGTTTCTGCAGAGCAGTTCACGGTGATGATTTCACCGCCCCAAGCCTCGGGAAGTAACTCCTGCTCCGATAGTTGGCGATAGACATTCTCCGCGTTAAAGTTCGGTTTATCGCACTTGTTAATAGCGACAACGATGTTTACGTTGCCAGCTTTGGCGTGGTTGATCGCTTCGATCGTTTGTTGACGGATCCCTTCATCACCCGCAATGACTAAGACAATAATGTCCGTGACATTGGCGCCGCGTTCTCTCATGGCGGAAAACGCTTCGTGACCGGGGGTGTCTAAGATAGCGATTTCACCGACAGCAGTATGGCACATAAAGGCGCCGATGTGCTGGGTAATCGCTCCCGCTTCACCCGATTGAACATTCGTTTTTCGGATATAGTCGATAAGAGATGTTTTACCGTGGTCGACGTGTCCCATGAAGGCGACAACAGGCGCTCTTGTAACCCGGTTTGCTTCATCGGCTTCTCGAATTTCTTCTTCGATGGTTTTGCCTGTAATCTGAATCCGTTCTTCTTCGGAAGTATCCACATGAATGGTACATCCGAATTCCATTCCAAGAAGTTGTACGGTCTCGGCGTCATCCATCTCGTCGTTAAGGGTTGTTATAACACCTTGCATAAAGAGTTTTTGCAAAAGCTCCGACGCTTTTAACTTCATCTCTTGCGCCAGTTCCTTAATAGTAATGGGCAAGCGGATGGTGAGTTCAGTGGGTCTGATCGTGGTATCTTCGGCCTCTTGACGGGACGATTTTTGCTTTTTACGACGCCATCTGGAATCATCGTCAGAGCCTCTTAATCCACGGCTGTCTCTTGAGTCAAACCCGCGAGAGTTCGACTTTTTGGCCGGCTTGAGATCACGAAACTCTTTAAATTTGGCTCCCTTAGACTTCGAGGCAGTGCCAATACCCTTGGAGGCAAGGCTTGAAACTTCTTGGCTTGTAGCCGGTTCAGACTTTGGCTTCGGCTTGGGTGGGGGAGCTTCGCTCTTCTTCGGCAGAAGATCTTTAACGTGCTTTCCAGTCGGACCGAATTTTTCTCTGACGGGAAGATCCTTTAAAAAAGAGTGCTCTTTTTTTCCAAGAAGCGTGCTCGAGATTTTGGGCTCGATTTTTCTGGGTTCTACATTTTTGAACTCTTGCTTTTTGGCCGGTTTTTCTTCTCTGGAAGGCTCAGGTTTATTAGCTTTTGGCTGAGGCTCAACAGGGGGCTTCGGCTCTTCTGAAACCGCTTCGGAAATAACTGGCTCTTCGGCTTCGGAAAAAGTGGGAGTGACCTCTTCCACTTCCGGCTTAAGCTCTTCAGCAGGTGTCTCCTCAATTTTTGGAGAGGGGGCTTCCTTTGACTGGGAGCTTTCTCCCTGCGGCTCGGCAAAAGCGGAATGAGATCGGGCTTTAGCTCGGGGCCGAGGCGCTTCTTCTGCTGGTTCCTCCTCTGAAGATACTTCAGCTTTTTTAGCCTTAGCTTTTTTAGCATCGATTTTAGGGGGAATTTTAGCCTTTTGGGCTTTTTCCCCCTCTTTTATTTCAACATCTTCTTCGACTGGAGACGCTTCCTCATCCTTTTTCTTGGAAAGCTTTTTCTTCAAGCTTCCCAAGTTCATCGCTTTTGCAATCTGAGTGTTTTTGATGTTCAGTTTCAGGTTTTTGGCCAAGGGATTACATCCTCTGCTTTCGTATTTGGTCTAAAATTTTGTCGGCTACATCAACCGATATCCCCGGAATCTCAGCAAGTTTATCGCTAGAAGCCTGGAGTAGGATACGGGGTGTTAAGACCCCTTCTTCGTTTTTGAAAGCTTCTAAAAGCTGTTCGAAAAGAAGAGAGTTAATCCCTTCAATGCTTTCGATCGGCTCATCTAAAGAAGGGTCATCGGATTCCGCTAACTCCAGTCTTTGAACCGCCATCGATTTTTTGTGGTCGGTCATCCTTTGGATTTCGATCTCGTGATCGATGAGTTCGGAATTAAGTCGTGCATTCATCCCTCTTTTTCCTAAAGCCGCGGCAAAAGCATCGTCATCCACAACAATAGAGATGACTCGATCTTCGGGATTAATGCTAATTTTTCTGATTTCAATCGGAGCTAAAGCATTCTGTAAGAGCTCGACCGGATCGGGGGAGTAGGGGATAATGTCAATTTTTTCGTTTTTGAGCTCTCTCATGACATTTTTAACTCGCATTCCTCTCATCCCGACGCAAGCTCCTACGGGATCCACTTTCATATCGGTGGATCTTACGGATAGTTTAGTCCGATAGCCGGGGTCTCTTACGACTTTGTCGATGACGACCGTGCCGTCAGAAATTTCGGGAACTTCTTGGGAGACCAGCTGACGAACAAAATCGGGGTGAGAGCGGGATAAGACTACTTCCGCGCCGCCATTTTCGGTGTCGCTTACTTCGAAAAGAAGAGCTAAAACTTTTTCTCCTACATGGTACTTTTCCGTTTTAGGATAGTGACGCATCGGCATAATAGCTTCCACTTTCCCCAAGTCGATAATCATATTCATGCCGCGAACAAAACGCTTAACGGTTCCGGAGATCAATTCTCCGACACGGTGACGATACTCTTCGTAGATTACATCCCTTTCCGCACCTCTGAGCTTTTGCTGAATAATCTGCCGTGCTTTTTGAGCGGCGATTCTGCCAAAGTCTTTTGGTGTCACTTTAACGTCGATAAACTGACCGATTTCTGCATCGGGGTCAAGTTCTCGCGCATCTTCTAGGGAGATCTCCTGGGCCTCGACTTCAACTTCGTCAACGATTTCTTTTTCGGAGTAGACGTCAATCATCCCCGTTTTCGGATGGATCTGCACCGTGACGTTGGAAGCACCGCTAATACTTTTTTTGGCAGCTTGTACCAAAGAGTCTTCGATGGCAGAGACGATAACTTCTCTTTTTACCCCTTTTTCTCTTTCTAGATATTCAAAAACTGCGACGAGATCTTTGTTCATTTTTGCTTTGGCCTCAAAATTAGGATTAGGATAATGGCTTAAAGCTTGCCGACTTAATTTCGGCAAGCTTTAAGCTAAAGAAGAGTTAGCCCTCTTCCTCGGACGATTCTTCCTCTTCCGAGGCGTTTTTGTCAGCTAAGACTTTCTTTTTTTGCGGGACAACAATGTCATCGCGGTTTTCTTGGTTTTGCTCAATGAGATGCTCTTTAATGGATAAAGAGATCTTTTTGTGCTCGGAGTCCAGCTTTACGACTTTGGCCGTAATCTCATCTCCCTTGGCAACGACATCTTCCACCTTTCCGAAAGCTTGGTCGGAAAGTTCTGTTACATGAATCAGTCCTTCAACCCCGGCTTCTAGCTCTACAAAGGCTCCGAAAGCGGTGATTTTAGTGACAACCCCTTTTACGAGTGTTCCGACAGGCATCGTCTTTTCGATGGTTTCCCAAGGATTCGATCCAAGCTGCTTAACGCCCAGAGTGATTTTTTTGCTTTCCGGATCGACAGACAAGATGATCGCGTCAACGATGTCGCCCTTCTTCAAAATTTCGGAGGGGTGGGACACTTTTTTGATCCAGGAAAGGTCAGAGATATGGATCAAGCCTTCGACACCCGGCTCAAGCTCTACGAATGCGCCGTAGTTTGTCAGGTTTTTAATCTCTGCTTTCACATTGGAGTCGACAGGGTACTTTTTTACCACGTCATCCCATGGATTTGCCTCGAGTTGCTTGATGCCCAAGGATACTTTTCCTTCTTCCTTTTGGATCGAAAGGACGATAGCGGTTACATCATCGCCTTTTTTCAAAAGCTCGGACGGGTCGGTGATGTTTTTGGTCCAAGACATTTCGGAGACGTGGATCAAACCTTCGATACCGGGCTCGATCTCCATAAATGCGCCATAGGGGACCATGTTAACAATCTTGCCGGAGACAATGGTGCCCGGGGGGTATTTCTCTTCGATCTCATCCCAGGGATTGGACTCTTTTTGTTTGAAGCCCAAAGCGACTCTGCCCTTGTCTTTGTCGACATTCAGGATCATCACTTCAATTTTTTGTCCCATCTCTACCATTTCGGAAGGATGCTTGATGCGCTTCCAGGTCATGTCGGTAATATGCAGAAGTCCGTCGATGCCGTCTAAGTCCAAGAAGACACCGAAATCGGTGATATTCTTGACCACACCTTCTCTGATGTCGCCCGGCTCGATGTTGTCCAAGACTTCCGCTTTTTTCGAAATTCTTTCCGCTTCCAAAAGCTCTCTTCGGGAGACAACTACATTTTTTCTTTCGATGTTGATCTTAAGGATCTTGAATTCGTACGTCTTGCCGATGTATTCATCCAGATTTTTGATGCGCTTATTGTCGATCTGAGAGCCGGGAAGGAACGCTTCCATGCCGATATCGACCATCAGGCCGCCTTTGACCTTGCGAATAATCTGTCCCTTAACAATAGATCCTTCTTCGCAGTTCTCCAGGATATACTCCCACTGACGTAATCTTTCAGCTTTTTCACGGGAAAGGACAATTTGTCCGTTGTCATCTTCAGCGCGGTCAAGCAACACTTCTACTTCAGCGTCTAGGATAAGCTGGGTGGGGTCGGAAAACTCGGAGATCGGCACAAGTCCTTCAGACTTAAGGCCTACATCTACAACGACGTGATCTTTGGTGATTTCTACAATGGTTCCCTTAAGCATATTGCCGGGGATTGTGTTATCGCTCTCTTCCGTCTTTGGTTTTTTATCGCCTTGCATCAAGCTTTTGAAAAGCTCTCTGTCTTTTTCGTCGTAATCGACGTTATCTACGATATTGTTATCTTCCCAGGAAAGAGTTTTTTGTTTTGACATTTAAAGGTTACTCCAATTTTTTAACTAATGAGCACAAGGGTAACAAATTAACTCTAAAATTTGCAAACAAATAAGAGGTGTTTTCGCCTTGCTCCGCCCTTCCACTTTTTGGAAAAAGGCTTGGAAGGCCAAAAACCCAGAAGACTGGGAGGGCGGGTAAACAACGAGTATAAAGTTTTTAAATATTTATGGCCAGATGATTCCTTCGATAAATGGCAGAAGTTCCGCGCCGGGAAGGCTCGAGAACCCTATATATCAAATTAGAAGTTTAGATGAGGCAAAGTATCACTTGTCTAAAAATCGGGTGCTTTCCGATTTGTCCATCGATGCATGGACCGAGCTTGCGCTTCAGGCGATTAGAAACACACGGAATTGTGCCAAGGTGATTGAGAGTTTAAGTCAGATTTCAGCCCATGTAAATAACCCGAAATTTACTCAAAATATTTTATACCGGGTTTTGGGATCGGATGGGGGGCTTGATATTCCGTTGAAACTCGATCTAGTTTCGGCTTTAAAATGTAAATTCAATCCCCCCGGTGAACAGTTGTCAAATTTAATTTGCAATGTTTTTGAGTTTAGCGCGGCGACAGAAGATATCATTTCGCAAATTACCCAAGATATGCGCTCAATTGTACCTATTGGAGATCGTTATGACAGTAGAATCGCGTGCTTGTTTAAGAATAACGATCATAACTTCCAAAAAGCCCTGGGCGCGTCCAATCTGTGGTGGAGCCAGGTTATTATCCATAACATTCATCGAGCCATAGCGATTTCGATCCAAGCCGGAAGACCTCGAAAAGGCTCCTTTGTAAAAATTCAGCTCTCATTAAAAGAAACCTTAGAGCAGCTGATCCGCTTCTTAAACTTGCTGTACCTTAAAACCCATGAAGTGTATCGAGAAGAATTTGTCGATGAGGTTTTAAAATTCTCATCCAAATCCTTATTGTTTGAAAAAGGGGCATTTATTATGGTGACGCCGGAAACGGATCCACAATAATATATATACCCACATGAAAAAAACACTCGTCATGAAATTCGGGGGCGCGGCTGTTGCCTCTCCGACTCAATTTTCTAAAATAGCCGAAATTATTAAAGAACGCAAAAAAACCTACGATCAAATTGTAGTGGTAGTGAGTGCCATGGCCAACACAACCGATAGTTTGATCGATTTGGCCAAACAAGTCCATCCGTCACCCCCCCGAAGAGAATACGATATGCTGGTTTCTGTGGGGGAAAGGATCTCGATTTCCTTGTTAGCGATGGCGCTCGCTTTAAAAGATGTCGATGCGATCAGCTTTACGGGAAGTCAATCGGGAATCATTACAACGGATGAGCACTCCGATGCAAAAATCATCGAGATTAGACCTCGGCGGCTTCAGCCCCACTTAGATCTTGGAAAAGTGGTCATCGTTGCCGGATTCCAGGGCGTCTCTTTAAATGGGGAAATTACCACTTTAGGTAGGGGAGGCTCCGATACCTCTGCTGTGGCTTTGGCTGTTGCTTTAAAAAGCGAGAAAGTCGAATTTTTTAAAGATGTTTCGGGAATATACGACAAAGATCCTAAGTTAAATCCGGGAGCCTCTCCTTATAATTTTTTGACTCATG
>JAGROB010000153.1 GCA_020440465.1 Chlamydiia bacterium | reverse complement strand
ATGGTATGATCGTCAAAATAAAATGTTCAAAACCGATAATGTAGGATAAACTATGGAACCCCTTTCTCCCCTTTCTCCCCTTTCTCCCCTTTCTGAACCGGCGTTTGTTCATGAACATCAGGAAGGGACTGAAAATTTTAAAGATCTCTCCGTAATAGACAGGATCGCTCAAGATGCCTTGTGCTCGAATCCAAAGACCATTTTCCCCTCTGCAGCTGCAGCGGATACACCCCTTTCCCCCAGAGATGTGGCTCGGACCCCTTTTGAGCGTCTTCCTGATGAAGTTGTGCTATCCATACTAATGAATCTTTCCCCACAAGAAATTGCCCGGATCCGCCCAACCGACCAACGTTTAAATGCCATCGGAAAAGAGGCATTGCCCAGAAAAATCAGTGAAGAGAATATCCCTCTTTTCGATTTGGGATTCATATTTCCACAGCAAATTAAGGTCTTCTTAAACTCTTTGGGTCAGGATTCTCGTGAAAAAATAGAACACCTCAATTTACAAGGCACACTCATCAATGTTGAATTTTTAAAAGAGCTTTCTCAACTAACCCCTAACCTGAAAAGTATTGACCTTAGCAACTGCCACCAATTCACCGATGCTGGGCTTCAGCACCTCGCCTCCCTCCCTCAACTTCGAAGCCTTAACCTTAGCGATTGCCGCCAAATCACCGACGCCGGGCTTCTAAATCTCGCCCTCTTCACACAGATTCAAAACCTTGACCTTAGCAACTGCCACCAATTCACCGACGCCGGACTTCTGTACCTCGCTCTCCTTACCGAGCTTCAAAGCCTTAACCTTCACAAGTGCCGCAAAATCACCGACGCCGGGCTTCTGTTCCTCGCCCTCCTTACCGAGCTTCAAAACCTTGATCTTAGCGAGTGCAACAAAATCACCAATGCCGGGCTTAAGCCCCTCGCCGACTCCCTTAAAGCGCTTCGAAGCCTCAACCTTAGGGGGTGCTACGAAATCACCGACGCCGGGCTTCAGCACCTCGCTCGTTTCACTCAGCTTCGAAGCCTTGACCTTAGCGGGTGTGTTAAAATCAGAGACGCCGGGCTTAAGTACCTCGCCGACTCCCTCACACGGCTTCAAATCCTTGCTCTTAACTCGTGCAGCGATATCACGAACAATGGGTTTAAGCCCCTCGCCTCCCTTGAAGAGCTTCGAAGCCTTGAACTTCACTCATGCTGGAACATCACCGACGACTGGCTTATGCACGTCGCCAACTCCCTCACACGGCTCCAAAGTCTTGACCTTAGTAACTGCTATAAAATCACCGATGTTGGGCTTCTAAATCTCGCCTTCTTCACACAGCTTCGAAGCCTTGACCTTACCTGGTGCAACCAAATCACCGATGCCGGGCTTAAGCACCTCGCCGACTCCCTCACACGGCTTCAAAGCCTTGACCTTAGCAACTGTGTTAAAATCAGAGACGCCGGGCTTAAGCACCTCGCCCGGCTCAAAGCGCTTCGAATCCTTAAGCTTAGCAACTGCTATAAAATCACAAACGCCGGGCTTGAGAACCTACCCCAGCTCAAAGCGCTTCGTAGCCTTGACCTCAGCAGGTGTAAAGAAATCTCCGACCCCGGTGTGAGTTATTTGAATAAGGCTCTACCCGGCGTTGAAATTACGCGCAACTTATAGATTGCTTTCAAGGAGTGTTATTGCGGGTAATTTTAGGCTTAAGTGATCCA
>JAGROB010000152.1 GCA_020440465.1 Chlamydiia bacterium | reverse complement strand
TGTCACCTATGTGGGTGATCGGACCAGAGTCTCTTCGTGTCTTAGTGGTGAAATTTTTATACGCGTTGATGCTTAAGGCTGGTTGAAGAAGGCGTACATTCTTTCGAAAGCGCGCTTCGCTGCTTTTTCGTTATACTTAAGTCCACTTTCCGGCATATCCGCATCCGGGTTGGTGAAAGCGTGCGCCGCAGGATAAAGATCGATTTCCCAGTCGACATCGGCTTCTGTCATTTCATGAACAAAGTCTTCCACATGCAGCATGGGGGCTAAGGGATCTTGGGAGCCATGCAGGACCAAAAGCTTTCCATGGACTTTTTCGGTTTTCTCCGTTTCGGCATCCACTTCGCCCAAAGTATCGCTTAAAAGGCCGTGGAAAGAGACGGCTCCCTTGATCGGCGCGCCGCTTTTTAAAAGCTCGATCGCGCATAAACCCCCAAAACAAAAGCCGATAACCCAGATTTTACCCGTGTCGGCCCAGTCAAGCGATCGGGCAGCTTCTAATCCCGCAATCAGTCGTTTTCTAAGCTCTTTTCTTTCGGTAAAGAGGGGAATCATCAGCTCTGTAGCTTCCTCCGGCGTATCGACTTTTTTAGCCTCTCCGTAAACATCTAAAGCGATCCCCACATATCCCTTTTCAGCTAATTCTTTAGCCTTATTTTTTGCAAAGTCATCGAGTCCCATCCAGGCGGGGCAGACAAGAACAATCGGGCGCTTAGCTTTTTCTTCTGTAAATAAAGCGGCATTGTGTTTTTTATCGTTTACGTGGTAGACCAGGGTCTCTTCAATCATCTATATCTCCTGAGGCCGCAGCAAGAGCGGCAGTCTGGGTTTCTGTTTTTTTTCGTTCGATAAAATCTTTTAGCAACACTTTATTGTAAATATGGTTCATTTTCAAGTCCAAGATCGTTTTAAGTCCCAACTTAACGAGCGCCTCTTTAGCTTTCGGCCAATTTGGGGGAAGCCCTATTTCGGCAAGTTCTTCGGTACTCGTAAACGTCCATTTTTCAAAGATATAATCGGCAGCTTCAAGCTCATCCTTCGCGCTTCCGAAAGCTTTTTCCGTAAGGATTTTAAATAGGGAGTCCGGCAAGTAGGGACCGGAGGGTAAAAGCCGCATCGATGAGCGGCTATAACTTGAGGTAAGATCGTTAAAAGTACTTTTAACCAACGGCTCCCATTCAAAATAGCGCATCAATCTCTCGAGTTTAATAAAGATATTTTGCTCGTGCTGAATCCTTTGGGTTAAATCTTTGATTTCTTCCAGTTTGGACGGGCTAATTTTATGAAGCTTTAAACTTCTAAATTCATCGGCCAGATTTCCTAAGTCCGCTTTTAAATGGCGGTTACAATAGCTTGAAAGCTCAAATAAAAGCGCTTCGGCTTTCTCCTGAAATTGTTTTTTTGCGGTTTCTGATCCCGATAATAAGCACTGTCTTACCGCCCCGATCAACCCATGCTCGGTAAGATAGATTGCTTCTTTAAGCTGTGAAAGCTCCAAATTGCAAAGACAGAAAAGGAAGTCGTCGGGGGATAAATGGGGAAAAAGGATTTCTAAAACAAAGTAAAGTTCTTCATTCGGAAGCTTATGTAAAAGCTCTACCTTCTTATCGAGTGTATCTAAGTCATTAAATAGGGAAAGGATCTGATCTTTAGAATCCTGGGTTCTATCTTTGGAAAGTCTCAAAAGCCGTGCCGTGACAGCTTCTTGCTCTAAAGAGTGTCTTCTTGCCAGAGGTGAGGGCATGAATGAACGTATATTTAAAGAGCCGTTTGCCTGATACGGCACCATAATCGTTTGAGGGGGCTCTGGTATGGAATAAAGAGAGAAAAGGGTACAAGAATCTATCCAACTAAAATATTGA
>JAGROB010000151.1 GCA_020440465.1 Chlamydiia bacterium | reverse complement strand
AGTCCAAAGGCTCCGTTTCCTTCTTTTTAACCTTTGGAAGCGGTTTATTGAGCCTGCTTAAGGGGATATAGGGAAGCGACATCCCCAAGCTGTGGGGAGGCATGCCCCAGGGGGTTTTTTGTTCTCCCTGAATGAGCACAAGCGCCTCCGGCCACTCGTCGGTTTTGTCTGGCATCTGAAGCTCGGTAAAGCTTAAATCGCCATATTCGAACGTATTGTTTTCCCCTTTAGAGACAAAAACGGCAAGGGAAAACGGCTTTCTCGATGAGCCTAAGCTTTGCACGGTTCCTTTAAAGGTATTGCAATTTCCCAGACTAAAAAACATTCCGAGAGCCCGATCTCCGCTTGACCCCAAAGAGCCCCATCCCCCGTTAAAGGTATTGGAATTGCCGAAATTTTGAAAAATACCGGCCGCTAAATGAAGCCCCTGCCCCAAAGAGACCTGATCCGCTTTAAAACTGTTTTTACTCCCTTCCGAAATCATCGAACCCAAACCCAGAAAATAGGCCGAGCCTTGTCCCAGCCAGTGGGTGCGGAAGCGGTTTTTTCCTTTCATGCTGTAAAAGCAGGCGACGCCTCCATAAAGGCTGGCATGATCGTCCCAAGAGGAGTGCCTCATACCGGCCGCGCCCCCTTGTCCAAAACCCTTCATCTTCTTTTGGTCGTTAAAATAGTCGCTCGATCCGCCCCCGTCGATCAAAAAGGCGACTCCCAATGTGCCGGCGGCAGCTTGAGAGTATCCTTCCAAGGACTCAAGCCGGTTATGCCCCCCATGATTCCACAAAAGAGAGGTTCCAAAAAGCGCGAGCGACTGCCCCCCTTTTTCTATGATGAAGGTGTTAAATCCCTCTCCGTTGTACAAAAGTCCCGAGCCGATAAATCCCAGCCCTTGGGCGTACGCTTTCGCCCGGAAGGTATGCCCCCCCTTTTTATTCGCAAGAAGCCCCACCCCTAAAAAACCGGCTCCCTGGACAAAGTTTTCCCCTTGATAAAGATGCCCCCCGTCGAGCGCGACATGCATCTGAGCGGCTCTTGACCCTCCCGTACCCCCGGCGCGGGTTAACACGTGGTTGTTTTTGCCGAAGTCGATCACAAAATCGGCCTCTTCTTTCACCACAACACGGCTAAAGGGATTCACATAAAAAGAAATCTCGTCTTCTTCGTACCGAAAGGGGGTTTCTATCGAAAAGCTTTCGAGGGTTTTATCTTGAAAAATTCGATCGACAAGAGCCGATAACACCCGAAGCTCTCCCGAAAAAACGCTCAAATTGACTTTGGAGGCGATGTCGAAGAATTTTAAGGGCTCTGAACGATCGGTGGTATAATACTCGTCGTTAAAAAAGCGGTCGTAGTTGTCTTTTACCCACTTGAGCTCTTCATCCGATAGTTTTGAAAGCTCCTTTTCGACGGCTTGATAGGCCGCCTTAAAGCTTAAGAAGTAGCTGTAAAACTTTTGTCCCTGCTCCTTTCCGAGCGCTTGATGAAAGCTTTCGGGGGCCGGTTTTTTGTAAAAGCGGGGAGAGGGGAGGGTTTCAAGCGAAACCCCGACCGACTTCAAGACGTCCGATTGCACTAAAAATAATCGGTTTTTGATCGCGCTGTTTTTTAAAGCCGTTCGGGTTTCGTCTGTCCAGGTGGGGAGGGAAAACGGCTCTTTAAGCACCTGATCGACCAATGGCATTTGCCCTAGGGGGGAGTAGCCCGCCTCTTCATAGCGGGGAAGGTCCCGTTCATTATCGAGCCACTCCTTAAGCGGCTCCGGAGGGGCCATGTTTAAAACGGCCGCGATCAGGAAGCAAAAACTCAAACACTTCATAAATAAGCAGTTTATGGGTTAAAATACTCGGATGCAAGAGATAAAAGATACACTCTTACTCTTCAATGATTTTTAAGTAAGGGGCAAATGCAAATCTTCTGCTTCTTTTTTGACCCGTCAGCTCTTTTAAAATGCCTAATTCTAAAAAGAGTTTCACCTGTTCTGATGCGGCCTGAAACGAGATTTCAAGTTTTTCCGCTATGACATTAATGGTTGTTAGCGGTGAAGTAAAAAGAACATCCAGTAATTGGATACTTCGTAAAGATGCCTTTTTTTCTTTGACAATCTTTTGCCTTAAGGTTTCTTGAAGCATCAAGATTTGCTTAATCTTTTCTATGGCATGATCTGAAGACCAATGCATAGCTTTTAAAAAAAATTCAATCCACTGTTCAAAATTTCCAGTATTTCTGACCATCATTAAACGATCGAAATATTCTTGTCTGTTCTCTTTAAAAAATAAGCTAGTATAGATCAAGGGTTTATGTAAAAGATGTTTCCGGTGGATATACAAGTCAATGAGCAAACGACCGATCCGTCCATTTCCATCTAAAAACGGGTGTATAGTTTCAAATTGGTAATGTATTAAAGCACATTTTACTAGAAGGGGGAAGCTATTTTCCTCGTGGATAAACTTTTCTAAGTTGCCTATTGACTCAGGGATCTGTTCATGGGGTGGAGGTACAAAGATAGCATTTTTTAGCGAGGGTCCAATCCAAATTTGTGATTTGCGAAATTCCCCTGGCGTTTTTTTGTAGCCTCTTACGGAATTTAAAAGGATTCCGTGACACTCTTTAATCACACGTTGGCTTAAAGGCAACTTATCAAGTCTGGCAATCCCGTGATGAAGAGCTTTTATATAATTGACAACTTCTTGGACATCATCAAGATTATCTACGTTTTCCCATGCTTCGTAAGTTAAAACATCTGTCATGGTCGCTTGTGTCCCTTCAATCTGTGAACTTAATAAAGCCTCTTTTCTAATGGCCATCATTATGAACAAGTCGGGATTAGGCAGAGAAAATCCGATGCCGTTTAACTCTGCTAACTTTTGCTCTGCAGATACTAGTAATTTTTTTAAATCAGATCCAACGACAATCTCGGGTTTCGGAGGCAAATTGCTTGGATAAAAAGCTTTGTAACCCGTTGGTTGAGATTGATATTGACCTGCTCTTTCACTCATTATTTCACCTATATTCATGTATACTTGAATAATACAATAAGCATCTATTTTTATTCAAGTACACTTGAATAAAAAAGGGAAAAAGGGCCTGTATTCAAGCAAAAAAGAATATAGGAGCACTTCATAAATAAGCAGTTTATGG
>JAGROB010000150.1 GCA_020440465.1 Chlamydiia bacterium | reverse complement strand
ACTTGGGAGCGTGTTCGGCAACAACCGAAAAAGATGCCGGCTATCTTTTTGATAATAACACTCGCTACACAATTCGTCTTTTTGAGGCAGCTCGGGAAAAAGGGATCCGTTTTATTTACGCCTCTTCAGCTGCCACCTACGGGGATGGCTCTAAAGGGTTTGATGATGATGAAGATCGCTTAGAAGAGCTTGAACCCTTAAACATGTACGGCTACTCCAAGCACATGTTTGACTTGTGGCTGAAAAGAAATGGATTGTTAAAAGAGGCCGTGGGCCTTAAATATTTTAATGTCTTTGGTCCTTTCGAGGCGCATAAGGGAAGAATGTCTTCGGCAGTCTTTCACATGGTACCGCAAGTTCGGAAGGAGGGAAAAGTAAGACTCTTCATGTCCTCAGAGCCCGAAACCTATGCCGATGGCGGACAGATGAGAGACTTTGTATATGGACCCGATGCGGCGAAAATGACCCTGGCATTTTTAGAGAATAAAACCGGGGGCATTTTTAACGTCGCGACAGGCAACCCCACAACCTGGAATACGCTTGCCACTGCGGTTTTTGAAGCAATCGGACAAAAACCTAATATCGAATATATCCCGATGCCGGAGGATCTGATAGGAAAATATCAGAATTACACCTGTGCCAACATGAAAAAAACTAAAGCCGTTTTGGGTGAAAAGGCAGAGACCACTCCGATTGGTCAAGCGGTAAAGGAATATGTAAAAGAGCTATGGTAAAACTGATTGGGGAGCTGAGCTTACTTAAGCCCAAAGCGATTTTGCTTGCAGGTGATCTGATGTTGGATCGCTATACTATAGGAAAAGCCAGTCGTATCTCCCCGGAAGCTCCTGTACCCGTTTTGTTGGCCAAAGAGGAAAAGATGCTTCCCGGAGGCGCCGGAAACGTCGCCTTAGGGTTAAAAGCTCTGGGTCAAAAACCGATGTTGTTGGGAAGGGTCGGAAACGATAGCTCCGGAGATCTTTTAAAAAGGACATTGGAAGATCAGGGTATTCATGCGAATCATGTATATATTGACAATACATCGATGACCCCCGTTAAAAATCGTCTTATTGCCGATCATCAACAGATGCTTAGAATCGATCACGAGAATGTGTCGCCTCTAAGCCCTGAGGTAGAGGCAGAAATTATTGAGCGTCTTCCGGAGCTTTTGTCCCAGGTATCTATCGTCGCGCTTTCGGACTATGGTAAAGGGTTTTTGACGGAAAGCTTGATTCAAGCGATTATCGTATCCGCGAACGAAAAAGATATCCCCGTCATAATTGACCCCAAAGGGATCGACTTTACCAAGTACCGTGGGGCGTATCTTGTGAAGCCGAACTTAAAAGAAGCGTATCAAGCGGCAAAAGCGCCCGCTGATATGCCTTTAGATGAAGTGGCGATGCGTATTTTAGAAGATACCGGGGTTCAAAAGCTGATGATCACAAGGTCTGAGGAGGGAATCTCCATTTTCGACCGGGAGAAAAGAGAAGACTTTCCTGTGCAGGTTAAAGAAGTCGTTGATGTAACAGGTGCGGGCGATACGGTGCTTGCGATGTTAGCCGCCACTTTAGCGTCTAAGCTGTCCTTAGCTAAAGCGGCTTCTTTATCCAATGTCGCGGCGTCTCTTGCGCTTGAGCATGTGGGTTGCCATCAGGTGACATTAAATGATATTGTGCAAAGACTATTGGATCAGCACGCTGAAGATAAGCTTATCGAAAGTATTCATAGACCGGCGCTGGAGTTTGCTTTAAAGGATTATCCTCACAGCTTTATTGAAATCACGGATGAGACGGCTTTAAGTGAAGCGCTTTATGAAAAGATTCGTGCGCTTAAAGTCAATAGCGCCCATACGCTCGTTATGCAAGTCGATGAAAAAAGCCGATCGCCTGCTTTTTTACAGATGCTCGCTTCTTTAAAAGAAGTCGACTTCATCCTCAAAACTTAAAAACAAGATTTAAATAACAGGATAGGCAGGATCGCTCGCAAGATAAAATAAGCGAGCGGCAGGATATTTGCGATTTTTAAATTTCGCTATTTCAAGTCATTTGTAAATTTTTAACGATATTAACGATATAACGATTATAACGATATCCCCAATGAGGTTTAAGCCTTATTTTTAAGGTGTTAACCTCAATGGAGATATCGTTATATCGTTTATATAGTTAAAACTATAATAATTATTCGTCCCCATCAAGTCTCTTGCAGGACATTTGGGATTTTTAAATTTCGCTATGTTCAAGTCATTTGTAAATTTTTAACGATATCTCCAATGAGGTTTAAGCCTTATTTTTAAGGTGTTAACCTCAATGGAGATATCGTTATAATCGTTATATCGTTTATATCGTTAAAACTATAATAATTATGGGTCCTTATCAAGTCTCTTGCAGCATAAATATCCTGCCGATCGCTAGATTTATCTTGCGAGCGGTCCTGCCTATCCTGTTATTTAAAATTTTGTGTTTATTTTGGGGTATCCTTTATAGATGGAAGGCATGCAAGAATTCCATTGGCAACGCTATCCCAAAGCAGAGGCGCTTTTAGAAAAAGCCCTTGATGAAGCTTTAGCCTTAAATCCCGAGCTTAATCAGCTCTCCCAAGATCTCTTGGATAAAACCAGCTCTCGTCTGTTCGACTGGGTTGACTATATTTCCTTAAGCCCTGCTTACGAAGAGGCATTTATCAATGAGGGGTATGAAGAAGTTCACACTACCCAACATTATCGCGTCCTTTATCATCCCGGCGCCCAGTTTCCGAAAGTTGTGATCGAAGACAATGCCGAAAAGGTTTCCGGAGTGGCAGTCACGGTCGACTCGATAGAGGATTTCTTTTTGGCCCGGGGAGAAAAGGGGCATCCTGAAGGCTCCTATTTAGCCACCTTTCGGCGTGCGCTTGTCTCTAAAAGCCAGGGCGTTAATTTCTGGGTGGTCGAAAGACGTGAGGGGACTCACATTGAATCGGAAGTCCTATCCGATCATGCCGTCCTTAAGCGGCTTCAAGCGCTCTCCATGTGGGCTTTAAGAAACCGCAACTTAGAAGATGAGAACGAAGCCTTTTCTCAAGCTTTTGAAGTGGCTGAAAAAATGGTGTCTCTTGTGGGAGAGGGACTTTCCGCATGGTTTGTGTTAGAAGTCGAAAGAAAGTATTGGCAAATGAAAAACCGGGCGGGACAGGTACAAAAAGCGAGGCAAGATACCTTGGGCATGGGATGGTCCAACCACGATCACCATACGTTTCGCTCCTCAAGAGCCCATTTTCAAGCTTTGGTTCGACTT
>JAGROB010000149.1 GCA_020440465.1 Chlamydiia bacterium | reverse complement strand
ATTACTTGCTTGACGGCGAAGCCGCTCTTTGCGTCTTTGCGCCTTTGCTTTCTTTGCGTTTCCTCTTGTTTAAATAGCGGGTCTAAACGGTTATTACAATTCAACTGAGAATAAAATCTAAACCGGGCTGGCTTCGGAAAAGGCTTGCGCGGCGACTTTCCAGCTACCGTCCGGTTGCCTGATCGAAACGGAGCTTAAGCGTCCATCGAGGGAGTACGTCTTGCCGTCTGTTCCTTCCATGCTTACCGGCGCGGTGCCGGCAACAAAGCAAAAACCTGCCACCTCATCAACAAACTGACTTTTAAAGGTAAGCTCGGTTTTCACGGACTCGGCTCCCGAAAAGGAAGCTATCAACTTCTCTCTCTTCGTTGGATCATTCTTAAGATAAAATTCCGATTGGGTTGTCCCTATCAGCGTAAAATCTTCATCTAAACAGTCGGCAAATTTCTTTCCACTGGGTATTTGAAATGCATGCCATTCCGAAAATATCGGTGACGTGGGAGTATTAAACGCATAAGGGTATTTTCCCGCCTCAGCCTTAACGCCCTTATCCTCTTCCGGCATGGGGGTTGAAAGATGCGTTAATAAAAGCTTCCAACAGCCATTGACTTTTTTGCCGATGACCATCAACCGAGCCTCAGGATAGTCGATTTCCCCGCTGTCGCTTTTAACAAAGCAAGAACATCTCTGAAATAAACAGCCGTAATCTCCCCATTGATACTCGGCCACAGTTGTAAACGTGGCCCTCTCATAAACAACCCCTTTAAAAAGCGCTAATAAATTTTCATTAAAGTCATCGTTTTTTTTGTTCCAGACGCCGTTCGGGCAGGTGGCAATAGCAGTAGTCATCTGATCGTCGCTATAGCACGAAAGAAAGTCATTTTGGGGCAAAGGATCATCTCCACGAACACGATTAAAAGCATTCCAAAGTGTGTCTGTCGTCCTTTTAAGCGATGAAAAATCGTAAAAGCGCTCAGGGGCTGGGGGAACTGAAAAGGCCATAAATTACTCCGGGGTTAAATTTTAATTTGCTATGCTAGACCGCATGAAAGAATTAGTCAACCTTCGAAAAATCATTCCGGAAGCTCAGTTCGATATCCGTTACGCCACCGCAAACAACTTCATGAAAATGCCACTATACGAGTGTGATCAATGCTTCTTGCATCCTATTGCCGCGACTCACTTGAAAAAAGCCCACACGGCTTTAAAACCCCACGGCTTGAACTTTAAAATTTTCGACGGCTATCGCCCGCTATCCATTCAGCAAAAGATGTGGGATTTGATCCAAGACCCCCGCTACGTCTCCAACCCTGCCGACAACGGCGGCCGCCATCCCCGCGGCACAGCAATCGATCTTACGCTAATCGATTTTACAGGCAATGAGCTCCTCATGCCCACCCCCTTTGATGAATTTTCAGAAAGGGCCCATGCAGACTTTTCCGACCTTCCGAAAGAGGCACTTGAAAATCGCGAATTTTTAAAAAAATTTATGAAAGACTACCACTTCGAAATGCTTTCAACGGAATGGTGGCACTTTGATTTGATCGGCTGGGAAGATAGCTCCCGGTTTCCCCCGCTCGAAAAATATTTCTGATCCGTTAGACCCTAGTTGCTCTGGATCAGCTTAAAAGGAAAAGATTTGTAAGAGTTACTTCTGACTTATACCACCGGAATTTCCAGCCAGAAAGTCGTCCCTTTGGGACCCGTATCAAAGCCCACCTCTCCCCCATGTTTTTCAATGATGGCTTTTGAGATGGAAAGCCCTAAGCCCGTTCCTTTTTTATTGGACTTGTTGCCCGGCACTTGAGAAAACTTTTTAAAAATCAATAAGCGATACTCATCCGGAATACCGGACCCTTCATCGGTTACCGAAATCCGAACCATTTCGTTTAATGTTTTTGCCTTCAGCGTCACACGTCCATTTACAGGGCTATTTTTGATCGCATTGGAAATAAAGTTGGTTAAAACTTGTAAAAGGCGATCGGCATCAGCCATAAGAGTCACTTGTGGAATCGAATCTGTAAGTTCAAGTTTTATACCGCTTTCTTGGGCAACCGGCGCATTCGAAAGGATGGCTCGATCCATAAGGTCTTGTAAGGAGACTTTCTTGAAGATAAACTCAAGCTTGCCAGCCTCCATTTTTTGCATATCCAGAATATCGGTAGTCAGTCGAATGAGTCGCTCGCTGTTATCATAAGCGATCTTTAATAGCGTGTTTTCTTCGTCCGATAAATTTGGCGAGTTGATGATAAGTTCTAGCGCGCTATGAATGGACGCAGAAGGGGTTCTTAGTTCATGACTCGTGATACTGATAAGCTCGTTTTTCATCGTTTCCGCTTCTTTTAATCGGGTCAAGTCGATAGCGTTGCCGACATACCCCAGCGGATTCCCCTGCCGATCAAGCACACGAGTAATGGATAGTTGTACGGGAAAACGGCTCTGATCTTTACGAATATACGTCCACTCATGAACATCGGGAAGCCCCTCATTGGATAAAGCGACAAACACCTCAAAGGTAGGAGAGATCTTACGGCCCAGCTTTTCGGAAAGCTCTAAGGCACGTACTTTTATCTCCTCTTCATCGTGAAAGACTTTTGGTGTCTCTTTGCCGGCCATCTCGACCTTGCTAAAACCTAAGCTTTCTTCTGCGGCCTTATTAAACTCAATAATTTCTCCCTTTAGATCGGTTGAAATAATCATATAGGGTGAGCTATTCAAAATCGCTTTTAATTTAGCATAGGCCTTTTCTGAGATATCACGTGCCTTAGCGGCGACACTGAACAGGTAGCTGATCAATGCCAAAAATCCGGCAAATAAAAGCCCCGATAAAATAATGAGTTCTTTGGGAAAGCTTTGTAAAAGCGCCTCCTCGGTTGGAATCACGACCACTTCCCAGTCGATTAAGGGGGATTGCACTTGAGCTGTCTGAATCACATCTAAATCGACGTTGCTATCTGCCTCGATTCCGAAAATCAACTTCCCCTGATCAAAAATTCCTATGGTATAGTACTTCAATAGGTACTCAGGAATCGACTGCTCGATTAAACGGCTTACTTTGACATCTACAACAAGCGCTCCTTTAAAGACCTTGTCGACATATAAAGGTGTCAAAATCAAAAGATTTTTCCCTATTCGCCGCTCGTAAAGATCGACCACTGTTTCATCAAACTTTGTTCTTTTAAGAACCTCTTGAATAGTTTCATCGGAAAGGTTCTCTGTGCCGTTTTGGGGAAGAATGATCCGGTTTTGAAGCCTAAAGTCCTGATCAAACCAGTAAAAGCCCAAGATTTCCCCGATGTCGCTTTGATAGCTTTTCGCGTCCGATTTCCAAAGCGTTTCGTTAAAATCCCCTAAAGCCTCCCAGCGCATCACAACACGACGTATCGCTTTGGTGGAGTAGTCCAGGTTTTTCGCTAGGCTATGGGCGATGTAAGTCGCGCTATTCTTCGCCAGTTTTTCAATGGCAAGCTTTTGATTTGTAGCCGATCCTTCCCAAATAAAGTACGTCACGTAAAACGTAATAAAGATAAACGAGATCAAAGGTCCGAAGAAAAATTTTCCCTTATAAAAAAGATAAAGTGCATTTGCCACCAAAATGCCAAGTCCAAGCCCGACAATGCCCGCAGAGGTATGAAGCGCCATGCCTGTAAACTCATACCAGGTAGTAATAGAGTAGATTTGAAGGATATACCCGAACAAAGAACTTGAAGCGATCGAGATCGCCAAGCAAGCCAAAAGTTCCGCGAAAAAGGCATTCAAGTTTCTTTTAAAAAGAAGCAAAAGCGTCATGGTAATAGCCAGAATAAAGAAGCAAAAAGCCGTATTGGGGGCGGGCCGTCCCGGATTGTTAATATCTATCGGCAAATCGTAGTAAAAAAGCCACTGATCGATCCCGTAGTTGATATCAAACAGGTATTGTTTAATCGTCAGGCCACTTAGCGTAAAAAGGGCTAAAAGAAAAAGCCAGGAAAGCCACTTAAGTCTTAAAACAAAAAAGCCAAGCGTTAACCCGGAAAAGACAAAGTAAAGCGCTGTATTCACCTGCATAGGAGCGTAAGTCGGGTGAATCTGAATAATCGATTGATTATGCGTAATCCAGCCAAAAATAACCGTTAATCCCAAAAGGCACGACAAAACCGCTGTGATAGCCAGCACATAACGGATGGCTTTAAAATCCAAAAAGTGCTTGTCATGGATTTTTAGACGTTTAAGCATAATTGACCTGGGCTTTTCTCATCCTCATCATAAGATGGTTTTTACCCTCTTTTCGGTCTAGTTCGACTTGCTCCATCACTTGGCGAATAATCATAAGGCCCATCCCCGACTCTGGAAGGCGGTTAATCGATTGTTTCGTGTAGATTTCTTTATCCTTAGGATCGGGAAGCGGCTTAAAATCCCCTGAATCTTGCAGCTCAAAGGTGATATATTCCCCCTCTATGATGGTCGTCAACTCGATTATCTGTTCGGGGTCCATGTGATAAGCATGTTTGATGACATTCATGACCGATTCTGTGATGGAGAGTTCAATATTATATAAATCGACTTCGCTTAAAAATTCCATACTGCAAGCGGCTTTAACAGCTTTACTTAACAGATCAACCAACGTTGTTTTACTCTCAATCTTAAAGGAAATCTTTTTCATCAATGCCTAAGACCCCTTTTTAGAGTCAGTAATCTTTAAAACCTTCTCTAAGCCCGTTAGCTTAAAAAGATTTTTCACCCCGTTATTCACTCCGCATACGGAAAAATGTTTCTTTTCCCTTTCAAGCTCCTTAAGCATACTGACCAAAGCGCCTATACCACTCGAATCAATAAACTCTATATGCTCTAAGTTTAAGACAACCCCATCGCACTGATCTTTTATCATTTTAAAAGCCGAGTCTTTAAACTCTTGGCTGTTGACAGCGTTAAGTCTTTCTATTTTAGGGGTTAATACAATCATCTCCCCCTCTTTATTCGTCTCGAAGTCCATCCTTAGCCTTTCATGCTTCTTTCAATTGCCATCATACTCATATCATCGTATGAAGTTTTACTGTCTGAAAACTTTTGCAAGTCCTGTTCTACTGCCTTTAAAAGCATCTCTGGAGAGCTATCAATCCTTCTTTCTAAAACTTGCTTGATTCGCTCTTCCCCGTACTCGGCGCCATTAGGGCTCTCATACTCCGAAATCCCGTCCGTATAAAGAAAAAGCTTATCTCCGGGTTCAAACAAAATTTCTTTCTCTTCAAAGGGAACTTGTTTATTAAGCCCAATAAAAATCCCGTCGGCTCTTAAAAAATCAACCTTTTCATTCTTAAGAAGAATAGCGGCCGGATGGCCCGCGGAACCAAATTTCAGGATAGACGTCTTCGGGTCAAAAAGGGCATAAAAAAGGGTAAAATAGCGCGAAAACCGCTCAATAGGGTACTCCTGCTCAAGCCCCTCAAAAATAGCTTTCGGATTTTTTGGCTCTTTTAAACTCATGGCTTTTTGCTGTAAAAATTGGGAAGCTGAAATCGTGACGAGTGCCGAAGGAACATCATGGCCGCTTACGTCAAGCATATAGATCATATACTGATCCTCTGCCGTAAAGAGAACATTAAAGATGTCTCCCCCCAAAGCATTTGCCGGCTTCCAAAATGTTGAAAGGGTTAAAGTTTCATTGAAAGCGGTTTTCTGGGGCAAGAAGCTTTTTTGAATGGAAGCGGCCGCTTTTAAATCATCGTCCAATGCTTTTTGCTTCTGGTTAAGCGCCAGATTGGACTTCCTTAGCTCCTCCGTCAGTTTTTTTAAGCTTAAGTGGGTGTTGACGCGGGCGAGTAACTCCCCCTTTTCCACCACGTTATTGACAAAGTCCACAGCACCAAACTCTAATCCTTTGATTTTGTCTTGAGAAGAGTTCAAAGATGTAAAAAAAATAACAGGGATATGCTTGGTCAACTCCTGGGCTTTAAGACGACTGCATGTTTCGTAACCATTGACATCCGGCATCATGATATCCAGAAGAATTAAGTCGGGCTGCTCATTTAAAGCCAGCTCTACCCCTTCTTCTCCCCCAGAAGCTTCGATAGTTTCGTACCCCTTCCCCTTTAAAATCGTTCGGGTAATGGTTCGAACATCCTGGTTGTCGTTTATAATTAAAATTTTATCTTTCATTTAACCTGAATTTACAGGGTTAGAAAAGAACTGTAAAGAAAATTGTAAATTACTGAAATTTAATGTCTTTTATTATATAATTATCTTTTTTT
>JAGROB010000148.1 GCA_020440465.1 Chlamydiia bacterium | reverse complement strand
TCGTTGATGCTTCTAAAGGGATCTCGGTCGTGATCGGCACCGCCCGAAAAGAGGGCAAAGCGCTTTTTAATACCGCCGCGGTGATTTCCGACGGCGTGCTTTTGGGCTTTCAAGACAAACGGCTTCTTCCCACTTACGATGTCTTTGACGAGGCGCGCTATTTTACCCCGGGCGACTCGACCAAAGTCTTTCCCCTTCACGATAAGGCAGTTGCAGTCACCATCTGCGAGGATTTATGGCAACACGCGGGCCTTTTAAAACACGCCGACTACCCCGTCGATCCCGTGATAGAAGCCAAAGCGTTAAAACCCGATGTCGTCTTAAACTTATCGGCGTCTCCTTATCATTACAATAAAGTGGGCGACCGCTTTTTTGTGGTCGCCAAAGCGGCCGAGACGATCGGCGCTCCTGTTGTCTACTGCAATCAGGTGGGGGGCAACGACAGCTTGATCTTTGACGGAGGAAGCGTCGCGATGGATCCTAAGGGAGCTTTTTTAGCCCGGCTCAATAGCTTTAAAGAAGATGAACAGCTGGTTGACTCGAAAGGTTCTCCTATCCACCCGGAAGCGCACGACCCCTTAGAAGACTTAAAAAACGCCCTTGTATTGGGAATACGGGACTATTTTTACAAGTCGGGCTTTAAAAAAGCGTGTTTGGGTCTTTCGGGCGGCGTTGACTCGGCGCTTGTGGCCGTCTTAGCCAAAGAAGCTTTGGGAAAAGAGCACCTTACAGCTGTTGCCATGCCTTCCCCCTATTCTTCCGAGGGGAGCCTATCTGATGCTGAAGCCTTGGCAAAAAATTTAGGGATCGAGCTGATCGAAATTCCGATAGACTCCCCTTTTGAGTCGTTTTTAAACCTTTTAGAACCCCATTTTAAGGGAAAAGCGCCCGATGTAACGGAAGAAAACCTGCAAGCCCGCATCCGCGGGATGATCTTGATGGCATTATCGAATAAACATGGCCATTTAGTGCTTTCGACGGGAAATAAAAGCGAGCTTGCGATGGGCTACTCGACGCTCTACGGCGATCTTGCGGGGGGCTTGGCCGTCATTGCCGATGTGACAAAAGAAAAAGTGTACGCCCTTTGCCGTCACATCAATAAAGAAAGAGAGATTATCCCCGACTCCATCCTGACAAAAGCCCCTTCCGCCGAGCTGAAGCCCGACCAAAAGGACTCCGACACCTTGCCCCCCTACCCCTTAGTCGATGCTGTCCTGACAGCCTATATCGAAAAAAATCGCTCTGCCGAACAAATAGCCCAAGAAGAAAACCTGCCCCTTTCCCAAGTCCAAGAGCTAATCCAAAAAATCCATCAAAGCGAGTACAAAAGAAGACAAGCTCCCCCGGGACTCCGTGTCACAGAGAAAGCCTTTGCCGTGGGAAGACGCTTTCCGATCGTTCAGCGTTTTGGGTAAAATTCTCTTAATATAGGATTGCGAGCCACTCGTTTGTTTTTGGGAGCTTTGTCAATGAGTGATCCTTCAATTATTTTAATTAATTCATTTTCAGCATCTTTTTTATTGATTTGTT
>JAGROB010000147.1 GCA_020440465.1 Chlamydiia bacterium | reverse complement strand
AACGATAGCCGAAGAGGATGAGGCCGGAGTTTTCTTCGAGCCTTTTTGAGCTGAAGCCCCAAGGACACAGGGGTGAGCACAGGGAAGGGGAGTCGGTTAAGCTCTCTCCAAATGCCGTAAGGGGATTGTACTCTATCAGGGTATCGTCAAGGTCGGTAAGCGCGATCATATTGCCCGAAAGATCGTGAAGCGGCTTGAATAGGGCGTCTTGAATCTGAACCCAAACGGAGGCAGAAGCCTCTTGCCCCCGACCTAAACCGAGCACCCGGAAGTCCTGTAGTTTATTGTCGATGACGGAGCCCACTTCAGCGTGCCCCTGGTAAAGGAAATGGCGCTCGCCCGCCTTAAGACAGCGGTTTTGCTCGTCCCAAAGATAGCTTATGTCCTTGCCATTGACATCGATGGCGATTAATCGGTCGCGCGCATCATAGCGAAGGGTGGTTTTCTCCCCGTTTTCCGTCCGGGCGATCAAGTTGCCGTTTCGATCCCACTCATACTCAGAGTCCATGAAGGCAGTCGGGTGATTGAGTTCATCCAGGGTGTAGTTTGCCCCGTCTTTTGAGCGCCTTGTGTAGTGAGAGTCGGAGCTATACGTTTTGTTGGATGCTCCCGTCTCTTCTTTTAGCTGGTTTAGCTCGTCGTAGGTATAAGATGTCTCAAGACCAAGTAGATTTCTTTGGGCAAGATTTCCCCCGTTATCGTACGACAGGTTCTCTTCAAATTCTCCCCGCTTCCAGCCCGTCATGCGGTTGGCTTTATCGTAGGAATACCTCGTTTCGTTTCCGTGCAGTAAATTGCCGGCAAGATCATATGCTTCATATTTCGATCGAAGCGCTTTCCATTGAACTTCCCTTAGATAAAGCGCGTCGTAGCTTAAATGGATGGGATCGACCCGGCTGTGATTGACTTCAATCAACCGCCCCCGGCTGTCGTAGCGATTTTCTAAAGACTCCTGGGTCCCAAGCTTCTCTTTAATCAGTCGCCCCTCTTCATCGTAGGCATAAGCTGACTCGGTTCCATGTACCCGATCTAACACCCGGACCGGTCTTGAAAGGGGGTCGTAGTCGATCAGATAATCAACCGTTCCGTCAGAGCTTTTTTCCTCCCTCACCCGGCCCATGGCATCGTAGACGTAAAAAATCTCCACTCCATTGGGCTTCGTGACACGGATTTTTTGCCCCAGCGTATTATACTCGGTAAACGTGCCCCTTTCATAAAGAGAGCCTTTTTCCTGGATCACTTCCTTCGGCCGGCCCATCGGATCGTAGGAAAATGTAACCTCTATCTCTTTTTCCTTTTTTCCTTGCCAGAAGACGTCTTCTTTAACAGAGGCTAAATTGCCCAGAAGGTCGTATGTTTTAAAGGACTGTTGAACAAGCTTTCCAAAGGGGTCGTATCGTGCGGAGCGAACTTCTCTTTTTAGATGATCAAATTCGACTTCCGAAACCGATCCCGTGAGGTCGATCGCTTTTTTCAATAAAACGGTCTGCCCCAGATCGTTTAAGTGGTTGTGATCGTACTCAAAGCGGCTCTTTTTCCCGTCGGGGGCGATCTTTTCAATGAGCTCCCCTTTGGAGTTGTAGATGAAAAAGGTGGTAAAATTTCCTTTCGTCTCTGAAATCACTCTTCCGGCATCGTCGTAGACTTTGGAAGATGATAAAAGTAGATTTCCTTCTATATCTTCTTTGGTTTCGGCAACGACACGGCCGATCGGATCATAGTCGAAGGTCTCGACCAGCGCATTTTGGGTGATTTTCTTGGCCAGCCGCCCCTCAGCGTTATAAATAAACTTGGTTTCAAGCCCGTTTCTTTCCGATCGGATCAGCTGCCCCTTAAAGTTGTACTCATAGCTCATTGTGATCCCCATCTCGTCCGTTTCGGAAAGGAGATGAAAGGGGGTATAGCGTTTGGTTTTGGTGTAAATTACCTTCCCATCGTTATCTAAAAGCTTCTCTTCAATAACCCGTCCCTTGTAGTCGTAGACATATTCTTGGGTCAGCCCCCCTTTATCGGTGTGACGGATCAGGTTCCCCAGAAGATCGTATTCCCAAAACTCTTTGGTGCCGTCGGGGTAGCTCGCTTCATACGGTTTTCCCCGAATCGTCTGTTTAAAGGTGGTCACACCCCCGGCCGGATCGGTCAGGGTATGGA
>JAGROB010000146.1 GCA_020440465.1 Chlamydiia bacterium | reverse complement strand
GGGTCAGAGAATATTTGGAAAAATCAAAGACGGTTCAGGTCTAAAGAAAGACTTTAGTTCTAATGAATCTTCAGAAAAAGAGACTCATTCTAACAGCATTGATTCCGAAAGTGACGTATCCAAAGATGTGTAGCTAAATCAAACAATAGCTACTGAATGCTTCTGAGCAAGATACCGGCAAAGACGTAGCGGTTGTTTCCCGACCCTTGTGCGATGAGCTCGATCAAAAAGTCGACGGCGTTATCGGGATTGTCCTGAATAAGTCCCTCTAAAATAGCGATCCAAAGGGACGCTTTTTCGTTGGGGTTGATATCGTAGGGGGTTCCTTTTCGCATCTCCCAGGGGACGAAGGGGCGGAATTTCACAAGATCCATTTTAGCCTCTTGTTTAAGCCACGTTTTTAACTTCTCTTGGTACCCATCTTCTCTTAATTTAAAAAGGGTTAAAGCAGCCCAGTTTCTGATGTAGGGCGCGCCGGTCATTTGCTCTGCTTTTCTAAGAAGCGGCAAACTCGCTTTTCCTTTCGCTTCCAGCAAACTCATCAGGAGGGGGATTAAATCGTTTTGTCCCTCACGGAGGACTGTTTCGGCAACGGTATAAAAAGCTTCGTCCGATAAATTGATCGTCCCTTCCAAAGCTTGCTCTCGGGTTAATAGCGACAGCTCAAAAAGCGCCGGCCCTTCGGCCAAGTTTTCCCTTGCCGAGGGGATCGCTTTGATGGCGGTAAGGGCTCCTGTTGAGGAAAAAGCGGGGATGTAGCCTATGTCTCGGCGATCTTTAATCAGAATTTCTTTTAACCCTAAGAGCGCTCGATCATCTTTTAGTTTTAAAAGAGCGAGCGTTGCATTGGCTCTCACTGTTTTGTCGGGGTGTTTTAAAAGCGTGGCTAAAACGGGTTTGCTCTGAGGGGAGTCGGAAAGCTCATTGATCGCAAAAATATTTCCCGTTATCGCGATCTCTTCCAATGAATGTGTGGCCTGGGGCCGGTTTAGTGTTCTTAGGGCTGAAAGCGCGGCGACTCTAACATTTGTGGAAGGGTGGTTTTGGAGCTTCTCTAGAAGGGGGATCGCCTCTTCATCTTTTAAAAGCTTGGCGCTAACCGCAGCTGCTTCTTTAGAGCCGGCATCGGGGTGGGTGAGCGCCCGTCTGATTTCTCTTCCCAGATCATCCCTTCCGGTCTTTCCAATGGCTAAGATCGCTTCGGTACGTACTTTTTCGTCGGGGTGGGAAAGCAAGCGGCGAAGATTTCGTTTGGCTTCCTCATCGCCTACCATGGCAAAGAGTCGGGGGAATAGAAAATGCACTTCTTTGGGGAACTTGTGCATGAGAGATTCGATTTTAATCGAAGCTCCGGGGGCTTTTCGTTCGGCGATTAAAAACGCTACCTCTAAACGGATAAGTGGGTGGGGAGCGCCTAAGGCTTGGTTCAAATAGGCAAGGCTCGAGTCAGACTTGGATCGTGCCATCATGGACAAGGCTGCCAGCTGAATTTCAGGGTTTGAGTTTCTGCAAGCTTTTTCTATTAAGAGTTCTGCTTTTTCATTGACAGCGATAGAGGCTCCGAAGAGGGCTAAGAGTGCCTCGTCTTTGTCTTTTGCTTCGACGCCGTGGCGTAAAATGGCAAGCGCGGTCTCTTCGATAAGCCGGTCATCAGAACATTTTTCCCCTTTGAGTAGGGAACAAGCTTCCTCATGGCGCCCTTGATTGGCTAAAAATAAGATGTTGTTAGCTTCTAGCGCTCCAAAAAAAAGAGCACCGGCCAACAGGCATGGACTTAGTTGCTTCATAAGGAACCACTATATCCGTTTTATCAAAAAATTGGCATGGTTTTTGCTCATACCAAATTTTTGATACGTCAGGCCTATGTTAAAGGTGTTCCCAAAGGTTGATGTTAGCACGCTTTAAAAGGCGAGACAGGGGGTTTAACGGCAAACCCAACACATTATAAAAACACCCTTCCATCCGTTCTACCAACAAGGCCGATGGCCCCACTACCGTATATCCGCCCGCTTTGTCGTGCCATAACCCTAAATCGAGATATCTCTCGATTTCAGCCTCGCTAAGCATATTCATTTTCAAGCGGGTCACTTCATGATCGGCAAAAACTTGACCATTGGAATAAACGGCTAGAGCAGTGATCACCGTCTGCCAATTGCCGGAAAACTGTGTTAAGAAATTTTTAGCTTCTTTTCTGTCTTTTGGCTTGCCGAAATATTTTTCGTCTTGAACTACAATTGTGTCGGCACCCAAAACCACCCGATCCCCATAATCTTTTGCGACCACGCCTACCTTTGCCTTGGCCAGGCTGTCCGCATACTCCACAGGGTCTGATAATACTTCGGCCCCATCTTCATCAAAATCCGAGACTACGGTCTCAAATTCTAATCTAAAATTTTCCAAAATTTCCCGTCGTCGCGGCGACCTTGAAGCTAAAATAATCGGTTTCATGCCCCAATACCTTAGCACATCCCCCTTACTTTCGCACGGTTTTTGCTTATTTCACTTCATAACAACAAAAAAAAGACGACTCTGGCCGAAACCAGAGCCGTCCCCGGAATTCAGGAGAGCGCCCTCCGAAGAGGGCGGCCTTCCCTTAGTTCACTATGGTGCTTTCTTGAGTTAGGATCGGATTCCTGATGGAATCAGATGAAACCTCAACATTCACACGGGCATCCCCTGAGCTCTTTGCTTTCGCATCCACTCTGTACTCAACTGACTGACGTGCAGGTAAGTTAGGAATTGGAGCAAAGGTCACAGTTTGTCCCGAAACCGTAGCTTTCGTTGGGCCGTTGCCCGCTGTTGGCTGGATTTCAGGTGGGAACTTCACGACAACAACGACGTTGCTGTCAGCTTCATGCCCTTGGTTTACCACATTAATGCGGTAGTTCGTGCAATCGCCGACGCAAACAGGATCGTTTTCGTCAGTGACGCATACGTTAAGAGCAGGTCTTCCCTTCCAACGTGTTGTGGCCTCTGCACAAGCATTGCACTGCTGGCAGTTGGTCAAGTTCACGCGGTTGGTAAAGCATCCCGGTGTGCAGGTGTTAAGTGTGATATTGAAGGTGGCTTTTTCGCCAGGCTTCAACTCTTTCAATCTCCACACTGCTTGGTTTCCGTTAATGGTCGCCCCTTGTGCGGAAACAATCGCTGTCGAGTTCGGTGCGCAATCGGAAACTACGACATCTGTCAGGTTTTTATCCCCTTTGTTCGTAGCTACGATTTGGAAGTCGGCGTTTTTGCCGATCATCACTTCTTTAGGCCCGGTTTTAACCAGGTCTACCGCACAGCAGCAGATGCATGTGTTTGCTTGGCAAGAAGTTGAATCTGCGTTGCAAGCAGAAACGACAACTGTGTTGCAAACTTTTCCACGCTTGGCAGCGCAGAAATTGAAGCATACTGTTTTAGTTTCGCAAGGTTGCAGGGTTCCCAGTCTTGCACAAACCGTTCTTTGTCCGGAAGCGTGCTCAAGTCCATCTGGTACGTTGTCGGTAACGACGACGTCTTCAGCTGCGCAAGAGCCTCTGTTCGTGACAGTTACGGTGTATGTTACAGGGTCGCCTGGGCAAACTTCTTCAGGTCCGCATTTCGAGCAGACAAGAACAGGCTTTGCACAGAGAAGAGAGCAGAAACGCACAGGCGTTGCGGTTGCGCAGAAGCAAGCACAAAGCTCGCCTTCGCATTCGCACTTAAGCCATACTTTGGCGTTGATGCACTGGCCTTTGTCCATCGAACCGATGATCCAGGTCAGTTTTTTCCCTTCAACTTTCGCTTCAGGTGTCGACTTTACGAAGGAGACGCCATCGGGAAGATGTGTGGTAACCACAACATCACAGACGGAGTCACAAGCTTCAATTACAAACTCGAGCGGATACTGATCCCCAAGCATGCAAAGTGAAGGGTTCTTCGCGAAGACGTTAATACCGTCAGCGCAGCAGAGTTTGTTCGAAGCCGGATGCTTACACTTTGGAAGAACCTTACATAAAGGCTCGCAGCAAGGTGATGGGCATACCGGTTGGCAGTCAGGCTGGCACTCCGGGTTCGGAGCACAAGCCGGGGGGCATGGCTGTTCACATACGGGTTGATCGCAGCATCGGCTGTCCGAGCATCCCGTTGAGAAAAGTGCTGCCATTCCCAGTGAGAGAGCGGCAACAAATGTTCCCAGTTTGTTCATTGTTTTTACTCCTTAAGGTTGGTCTAAACAAAATATTTTCTGTCCCTTCGCAAACCTGCGATGGGACTACCCATTGGGCCCACTTCAACACACGTGGACTATACTTTTTAAAGGGCTTAAAGCTTTGGATCTCTCTTCGCCCCTTTTACCGGGGCCAAAGATGTTGGCCCCGGTAAAAGGGGGACGAGCGACTTTTTTCTTTAAGCTCTTACACCCCTTAAACGGGGGTATAGAACACAGGGTCGCAGCAACAAGGATCATCCCAGTGCGCATTTGGGCACACCCTGGGTTTTATTTCATAGCAGCGCTTAGGTTCGCAGCAGTAAAAGTCGCGATCACAGCAGCAGCTAGATAAAACGAAAGCTAAAGCACACACAGCGAGCAAGGAAGACAGGTTAAACCCTTTCTTCGTCTCCGTAGTCAGCTTAGGGTCAAACATTAAACTTTTAATCATTTTAAATTTTTCCCTATCCTCGTTCATTATCCTGGTTCCTAGTTTCCAAATTTACATCTGAAGATCCCGGGGGATCTTCAGATGCAAGCACTCCTTATTAGTAGCCGCAAGGTGCCGGGCAAGGTGCTGGGCACGGTGCTGGGCATGGAGGAGGGCATGGTTTTGGGCATGCTGGCTTAGGGCAGCAAGGCTTAGGTGGGCATGGCTTAGGACAGCAAGGGTCCCTGTCACAGCAGCAAGATGCCAACATGAAAGCGCAAGCCGACATAGCTAGTAATGATGCGAATAGTTTCATAGTAAACACTCCTTTTAGTTGTGTTTGGTTTAGGCAAAAACTCAATTTTTTTAGAACCCCGGCCCGACCTTTGGGGATGGGATTTATCAAAAAAGGTTTTACTACTCTTAGATAAAGATTTTGAGATATATGTTCCAGAAGTTTTTTGAAAAAATTTCATTTTCCTTGAAAAAATCGAAAAAAAACCTTCGAGAAGGTTGTTTCAGCGTGCTAAAAAAGCTTAAGAAAGCTATTCTTTTTGCCTATGACTTTGACAATCGGAGATAAATTAAAGCTTGACGTCATCCGCTTAGGGATTCATGGCGAGGGCGTGGCCCATTACGGGGGACTGGTGTGCTTTATCCCGGGAGCCCTTACGGGTGAAGCGGTTCTTGCAGAGGTGATTGAGGTAAAAAAATCTTATGCCTCTTTAAAGCTTTTAAAAATTTTAACTCCCTCAATCGACAGAGTTGATCCGCCGTGCCCTTTATTCGGAACCTGTGGCGGCTGTCAGGTTCAACACTTGAGCTATAAAGCTCAGCTTGAGATGAAAAGATCCCGGGTAATCGATGCCTTTCAACGGATCGGCAAGCTTCAAGTTGAAGTGGATGCCTGTCAAAGTTCTCCAAAAGAGCTTCACTATCGAAACAAAATTCAGATGCCGTCAAAAGGGGGAAAACTCGGGCTTTTCCGGATGGGATCTAATGACTGGGTAGAAGTTGATAAGTGTTTAATCCATTGCGATTTAGGGGAAATGGTTCTTAGGGCAATAAGGCCTATTGAAATCCCTGATCTTCGCTATCTGGTTTTGAAAACCGCCATTAAAACCAATGAAGTTTTGGTGGTTCCCGTGGTAAGGCGCCCGCTTTCAAAATCCATCGCGGAAAAAATTTACCGGTCGCTTCCTGAAATTAAGGGGGTTGTTCAAAATTTAAATCCCGATGCCGGCAACACGATTTTGAGTCGAAACTTTGAAACCCTTGCGGGGAGAGGGACGATAACCGAAAGGATTTTAGATCTCGAATTCCATGTCTCTCCCGCTTCATTTTTTCAGGTCAATCCGGCTCAGGCAGAGGCGCTATATTCCACAGCTCTTGATAGGGCCCAACTAAAAGGGGACGAAGTCGTACTGGATGCCTTTTGCGGGGTGGGGACTTTGGCCTTGATTTTTGCAAAACACGCGAAAGAAATCATTGGGGTTGAGATTGTTGCCGAAGCGATAAAAGACGCAAAGGCTAATGCCATCAATAATGGGATAATAAACGCTCAGTTTTATCACGCTCCGGCGGAAAAGTTTATCCAAAAGCTTAGTGCTGTTGATGTCGTACTTTTGAATCCCCCAAGAAAAGGGTGTGATTTAAGTGTCATTCAAAAGCTTTTGGAGCTTAAACCAAAAAAAATTATTTATGTTTCCTGCGATCCGGCTACACTTGCCAGAGATTCGGCCCTCTTGAGCGGGACATATCGTATTGACAGTGTGACCCCTTTCGATATGTTCCCCCAAACCGCTCATGTTGAAACGTTGGTTGAGCTAAATCTATCATCTATTCCAAGATCGACTTTATAACAGGAGGTCTTCATGAAAAGAGGATGGGCATTAGGTTTGAGTCTTTTGATTTTTAGTGGGTTAGGGGCTGATTGGGCGCCTGATTTTTTGATTATCGGAGCGCAAAAAGCGGGTACGACGGCGCTCAATCAGTATATTAACCAACACCCTTTGGCTCAAAGTCCTACTAAAGAAGTTCATTTTTTTGACGAAGCTTTCAAAAAAGGGGTGGCGTGGTACGAACAGCAGTTTCCCGCAAAACCATCAGAAGATTTCATCTGCGGAGACAAAAGTCCGTTTTATATGTACCATCCTATAGTACCCGAAAGAGTCTATAGTCTTTATCCTCAAATGAAGCTGATTGTGATTTTAAGAGATCCGGCTGATCGAGCCTACTCTCAGTATCAAATGTGTTGTCGCTGGAATCAAGAGACCCGCTCATTTAAAGAGGCGATTGAAGAAGAGCCTTTTTTAATGGAAGGGAAGTTAGAAAAGTTTTACAAGAATCCGGACTATCGCAATAACGACTTTCGCCATAAATGTTATCTGGCAAGAAGCCGCTATGCCGAGCAGTTGGAGCGCTGGTTTCAATACTTTCCGAAAGAGCAGTTTTTAATTATTACGGGAGAGGAGTTAAGAGCTTTCCCCCAAGAGACCATGGACAAGGTATTTAGCTTTTTGGGCGTAGAAAGCCACTCGATCAAAGTAAAGGGGAGTGATAAGTCTACAAACTACACCCCCATGGACCCAGAGATAAGAAAAGCACTCAAAGCGTACTTTAAGCCCTATAACTTTGATTTGGAAAGACTCCTTAAACGCAAATTCGCCTGGGATTAATCTTTCAAT
>JAGROB010000145.1 GCA_020440465.1 Chlamydiia bacterium | reverse complement strand
GGCTACACTTCTTTGGAACCGGGATTTCTAATATATTCCCCTTACCCTTAATTTAGTACAGACACTCAGCTTGCATAATTGGGCGTCACTACTAAAATAAAAGTCTGATATTTTAGCTAGGTTTTTTCCCGCAGATTACTTAAATTCATATCTATGATCAGTGACAACGAAATTGAAGCAATAAAATCTGGTATAATGTCGCAAGACACTTTTAGGGAAAAATTTAAGATGATATTTACTGGCCTGAAAATGGAGGGTTGGTGTTTTGATGCGGGCGCTACAGTCTTTCGTGGGCGAAAAACTTTTCCTAAAAAAATTGATGAAATGTCGTTTCCTCAACCACACCAAACTAAACTGGGAAGGGCAAACATACCTGGTAGACCCGTGTTTTATGCCTGTGCTGGTCTACCCACAACATTTAATGAGTGTAGAGTACAAGCAAATGAAACTTTTTATGTTAGTGAATGGATTTGTGATAAACCCTTAACGGTTGTAAAAATAGGATTCATAAATCATCATTTTAAACCAATTGAATCGTTAATATTTAGTATCTTTACTTCAAAAGAAGAGCTCCACTACAAATACACCTCTATTCTTTCAGGATTTTTGCTAGGAAACATGTCGGTATCTGGAATTCTTTATCCATCAATAATTAGTGGAAATCAATCCCAAAATCTTGCATTAAAGCCTGAGTTTGTAAAGGCAAACATGAGACTAATTAATGTAGTATGCTATAGTATTTTGGAAGTTTCCCCATTGATGAATTACCGAGTAAATGAGGTAAACTTTGCAATCCCAAAATCCAATGGGGAACTTGAATGGAAGGGCAGACCAAAAAAATGGGTCATATGCGAAAATGGTGGTGTATTAAATTTTTCTATTGAAGAAGGCAGGTATGTTGCAAGGGATTACGATAACAACATCTGCCAGCCAATTTAAATACTGAAATAATTACCTCATCAATTCAGGTTCGGGAAAAAGACATTAGAAATTTCATTGGGGCGATGAGTGGCGACACTTCAAAAAGGGTATTTGTAACCACCTCTTCGTTTGATTACCTTGCCGTAAATAAAGCCAAAAACGCTCATCACCGAATTTCATTAATTGACGGAGCAAAGCTTGTCGACTTGATGTTTTCGCTGAACATCGGCATTCAGATCCGACAGACTTATGAAGTTAAAGAAATCGATCTTGACTTCTTCGAAGAAGAGTAAGTGTCTTACCCTAAATAATTATCTTTAAATTTCTAATCTTTAGTTATTTAAGTCATTTTGATAAGCTATCGACGAAAGTGGGGGTGGGCATGCGTGAGCTTCTAATATTGATATTCATCATGTGGGTTTTGAATGACGGTGAGAGTAGCTCACGAGGGGATGATTATGATGACGATTAGGAAGAGGTGGTGTAAGGGCGTAGGATGCAAATATTTTTTGGGATATTGATTTTTCTTATCCTTTTTACTGACTGGTGTGACCGACGATGAAGACTTAGATGTGATGGAGTAGCGTGTCATGGCGAACTTTCTGTTAGGTTTTTTATTTTTACTTTGGGTTTATACGGATTGGGTTGATTAGGACATCCCGGCTCTGACGGCCGGACGGCGGAGCCGTCGGTCGTCAGACCGTCCAGGGGTGCGCCGTATGTTGCACGGCACCCCCGAACGATTCTTAAAAAATCAGTAAAGTCTAAACTTTTGGATTTACAATTTATCGTTTACGGGTAAAAACCCTTTTTCTCCAAGAAAATGTATTATCGCTCGGTATAAGTAACTGTTTTGAAGATTGATTATATACCTTCTTTTCCCTTCTTCCTCATTATCGAGAAGTTTTTTTTCAATCATTCTTTTTATTTGTCTTGAAATTTCAGAACTTGCCTTTCCTCTAAATAAATCTTTTAAATCTTTAGCTTGAATAACTTGCTGACTAACAGTTTTAATTAGAATATTGGCTTCTGTTTTAGAAATTTTTTCTTCTTTTTCTATAAGTTTTATAGCTGGTAACAGAATTTCATCTTTTAAGTATCCGTAATTACACAAGCGATCAATTTTTTCAATTTCTAGTTTAAGCCCCCTAAGAACATACTCACACCAGTTAAATATATCGTCTTTATTTCCCTTATCAGCCTTAGACAAATAGTTATTATATGCATCACGATCGCTGCAAAAAATTGCTGTTGGATTTACAATACGACCAATTTTAAGATTAAAACCTTGTTTAACAAGCATGGCATAAGTTAATAGACGTACAGTTCTTCCGTTACCATTTCGAAAAGGATGTATCCAAACAAAACGATGATGAGATATAGCCGTTTTAATCAAATCGTATTTAGAACTCTCTTCGTTCTTGATAAATCTGAATAGTTCATCCATGTAGCCTTCGACTAATATGTGTTCCGGCGGTCGATGAAGGGACTGAGTTATTTCTAGATTAACCGATCGATATCTTCCAGGTGTGGGATCTCCTTCACCCGACGGCGGAGAAGTAAGACCTTTAACCACAAGTTTATGAAGTTCACTTATAAAAGCTCTATCTATTGGGCATTTTGTGACATTCTCCTCAATAAATTCCATTGCTTCTTCAAGATTCAATATTTCTTGTATCTTTTCAGATTTGGAAATTTCATTTGAAACTTTCGAATCTATGTATTCTGCCAATGTAGTATTGTTTCCTTCGATACGAGCAGATCCCAAACTTTCTAGCAGATGAAAAATATCCTTAAGTTGAAAAAAAACTTTGGGATGCGTTGAACCTTCAAGTTTTTTTCGACGTAAGTAATCAAGATCAATAATAAGATCCGTTAACGGAGAACCAAAATCTGGGTTCAGCAATTCTAGGTCGTAAGGTACGAATTCTGGCCTCAACATTTTCTACTCTCCTTGAAAGGAATTAACACGCTATTTTTCTAAGATTTAACATATTTATGATTTTTACTCGAGTAAATTTGACTTATCTTCAGGATGTTATTTAACATTTTTCAAGAATTTTACCTAAAACAATTAACATATTGCCGTAAAAGGATTTAACAACTCCCACTTGATGCCGCCTCAAGATCAACTTATCTCTTTACCGATTGGCGCCTCGCGAAGCACTGCGCCACTTGGGCGGGCCTTTGGCATGCAGCCGACAGACTGCGGGGCGAAGGAGCCGGGGTTGAGGGGTCGAGCAAGCCTGATTTTCATTAATTTCTGATTTTAAGTGATTTAGGGTAATTTCTTACTGTTCACTTTTTCGGACTGTTCATTATATAGTGAACAGCTTATAATAATGAACAGTGGGGAGATATGAAAAAGTCTATCGTGTCCAAAAAATCTAAGAGGGATCCTGAGGCTAATATTTTTGCGAATAAGTCCGGCTTGATTCTACACTGGCTATTAACCCGTGGTATTGAGCAGAAAACATTTAAGCTTCGTGAGATTGCCAGTGATTGCGATGTTAGTTTGGGTCTTGTTCAAAAAGTTTTAACCCTCTTGATTAAAAAGGGTATTGTAAAAACTGTGGGCGTACGGACCTCAAAGCAATTCATGCTGGACGACCCCACCCGTCTTCTCGAAGAATGGGTAGAAAACTATGACATTACCAAAAAATGCAGAATCACTACCTTTGACTCAGGCTTTTCCGGACGGACAAAACTGTTGGATCAATTAAAAAAATCAGACTTGGTTAGTAAAGTGGCTCTTTGCCTTCACACTGCTGCGGATGCTTATGGTTATAAACATACGAATTTGGAGACTTTAGAGCTTTATTTATTGGATCCGGGTGCTAAAGACGAACTACTGGCATTGCTGGATTTAGAACCCCAAGAGTCGGGTTATAAGGTCTTGATCGTAGAACCTTACTACAAAAGCCTTCTGGAGACCACCCAAAGCCATAAGAAGAAATTTCTGCTACCCCCTCCCCTTTTAACTTACCTGGACTTATACCATTTCCCCTTACGTGGAATAGAACAGGCCGAATACTTAGCCGAGAACCACCCAGAAATCAAACGTATACAAAAATAAAAATGAGCACTGAAGACAAAATTCTATCTAAATTTCTTACTTCTATAGACAAGTGGAGCAAACACCTTGTTATTGGGGTGGATTTGCCCTCTTTATATACAAACTTTATCTTTCGAAAAATAGTGGCTCTTCAAATCCAGTAGGAACAAGGGATTTGGATACATTAATCCCCAGAAAGATTAGTAAGGTAAGTACCAAAGACATTTCTGAACATCTTCAAGAACATGGATTCAAGCATAAACATAAAGACCTTCAGAATCCACCAACAGAAAGCTACATAAAAGAAATAAATGGAGTTGAAATTGAGGTCGAGTTTTTAACTAGCGATAATGTCCGAAAAGATAAATTGAAAAACTTACAAGTTGGCGGTATTGTTGCCCAACCTCTTAGCTATTTAGAGTTAAGCCTTAAAACAACAACTCCCTTTACCACAAGTTCAGGTCAAAAAGGTTTCGTGGTATCCCCTGCCTCTTGGATTTTTCATAAGGGTCTAACCTTTCCGAAAAGAAAAAACGCCACCAAAAAATTAAAAGATTTTTATGGGATTTGGTATGTTCTTAATCAGCTTGGTCAAAATTGGAAGCCCAGGATCCGGACGGAAATTTAACAAAGAAAAACTTTCAAAATTCCATCAATCAAATGATTAATTAATCGAAGATTTTGGCCGTATTCGTGTAAATACGGCCATTTTAGTCCCCGGCTCTGACAGCCGGACGGCAGGCTGCTGGGCGAAGGAGCCGGGTGTATGAGTGTGTGGATTGGTGGGGCAAGAGAGGTCTATTGAAGACATCATAACGTAGTCCTTCAGACTACGATGTTATTTTATCATTCGTACCTGGGGCGTTGCCCACTTTGTATACCCAAGGCTGTAAAAAATAAGGTCTTCGGCCTTTTGCGACGAGCCAGGGCTCGTCGTCTAAGAGCGGAGCCAGAGCTCCGCACTCCAAAGGTGTGTAGGCATACCGGGATTGCAAACTAGGTAAAAGAAGGTGTAGTATTAATGATCATTTTGGGGGTTAGATGAAAACGTTAGTTAAAAAGCCGTTTTATTTCGTGCGTCATGGAAGAAATGACTGGAATGAACGGGAGCTATGCCAGGGTTTTACGGCTATTCCCTTAAATGATTCGGGGTGTCGGGAAATTAGTGGAGCGTGCCCTTTCATCCAAAAGCTTCCGTTTGAAAAGATCGTCTCTAGCCCCTTAAAGCAGGCCCTTCAAAGTGCCCAGATCATTCAAAAGGCGTGCAACAAACCGCTCACCATCGTAGACGAGCTTAAAGGGCGGCACTGGGGTGATGTCGAGTGCAACCCCACCCCCACGCAGTGGGGGATGAAGCTACACTCCACTACCTAACAGGTAATTTAACGATTGTAATTCAACGTGTTTTCGAGGGATTTTACTGCTCTGCTTTCAATATCATTTTCGTGTGATAATTTGAGACTTTCATGGGTTACAAAATAGTAAAAGTCCAAAAGTTGTGACTCCAAAAGAAACTTTTCTTCAAAGATACAGTGAGCTTTTCGAGCCATTTCAATAGCCTCTTCACGATTTTCACGAATCCAATTCATATGACGGTCTATAGCTTTTGAGATCTCTTCTCCCGAAAGATTTTGATCTATATATAACACCGTGTCGCCAAAGTTTTTTACGACAAACGGATTTCTGTCTGAAATCACCACGGAAGAGGCAGCGACAGCTTCAAAAATCCTTCCGGAAGGTATTTCATACTTAATATGCGTATCGGAATGAAGAACTAAACAAACGCCCATTTGACTGATCTCTTTAATCGTTGTAATCCCGTCATAAGGCAAACTTCCCTTGAACGCACTGCCGTATTGCTCCCCCCTTTTTGGGTTCCCAAAGAATCGGGTATAAGGCTTTTGACTCAGCTCGTGCTGAAGGGTTTGGTACTTTTCATCTTGCAAACGATTTCCCCAGCTGCCGATAAAGTAAAACAGACAAGTTGGATCCACCTTTCGATAAGGGGTATATTGCACTAATGGATACCAAGCTTTCGAATATATCCTGGAACCGTCTAATCCAAGATCTTCCTCTAGCAACTTGGTATCATTATACGTTGGAAGATACCCCGCATACTTGCGATACTTGGCTTCCAAAGTGCCGTTCGTCGTAAAAAAGTGATGTGTTGGATCAAAAAGGACGAGATACTCATTTTTAAATCGTAAGTCACGGGTTTTAGGCGTTAGGCATAGCACAAAATCATAGGTATTGGGTTTAGTTTTAAGGTATTCGTCTTCTTCAAAAATCGAAACTTCCCACCCCAAGCGTTTTGCAGCAATCTTCATTCGTTCGGAAAACTCTTTTTCCCCTCTGAACTTTGACTTGTTGAAGACACCGAATGAAACAGCATCGGCTAATTGAAAATGAATAAGTAAGGCAAAAATAATAATGAATGGTCTAAACATAAATAAGTCTTAAGTAATTTTTAAATTTTTAAGGTAAAAGTAATGCCTACGTTCTGCTCCCGATACATAGCTCGGGCAAGAAAATAGCGATACTCCAGTCCTACATCGATAAATTCATTTAGGGGGGTTTTAAACCCACCTATAAATTGATGGACAACGAAGCTATCTGAACCTTCAACCTCAAAATTTCGACCGGAAATCTTCGTATTCATGAAGGAATATCCATATCCGTAACCTATATAGGGCGTAATACCGCAAAAGGTGTTAATATCCCAATAGGCGTTTGCAAAAAGGGAATAGCTTCTAGCTCTTCCCAAAAGATAGTATCTATCACCCCAGGAACCTACAACATAGTCCAAATCGTTATTGCGACCTGAAAACTCAGCCTCTAAACGCGACAGAATATAAAAATCCACTTTATACCCTGCAGCTATTGCACCCATATAGCCTCTTTCAAACCTGGCTTCTCCATCGTTAAGGTAAGTTTGATTCATAAAGTTTTCCCCGCTAAAACACGAAAAGTAAAAATCTGTTTTTGGACAGTTGGCAAAAGCCGCGCTGTGCAGGGTTAGGGATCCCAAAAGGATAAGAAGTAACTTGTTCATGTGATATCTCTAATTGTGCATGTATAATTTTCTGATTCGCAAAATCTTAACATCAGCCACTGATTTTTGTCGAATTTCAAATAAATTATAAATAAATTTTATTAGGATTTACTACCTAACAACTAATGGAATTTTCCCTGCGTGAGCCTGGTCTCGGCCAAGGTACCTATTGGTCACGTATCGGCAACGGTTTGCCGTAGACTTTCTGATAAGCTTCTGAATAGAGTAAGGCCTTAGGCCTTGATTCGGGGCGTCAAGTCACCTCGTCTAAAAGCGGCGCCAGGTTAGCGCACTCTAAAAAAAACCGGCTCGTAAAAGGCTTATAAAATTTTGTTAGCGGAAATTCAACTAACTGCTAATATTGGCTTAGTAGTGTTCAAGGAGAACACTCGATGATATTAACTCTTACGATGTGAGAAAACAATGGCTAACAAAAACGATAAAAAAGCCGGCAACAAACCCGCAGCAGCATCGAACAACACAAAAAACAAAAGCGCTCCTAAAGCTGCTCCTAGCGCTGCTTCAGCTAACGCAAAGAAAAAAGCGCGTTAATCTAAGCTCGCTTATCAGGATCATTTAAAACGGTCGGCTTTTCGAAGGGCAACTTTCAAAAAGCCGATTGCCATTTTCAGGGCTGAAGAATCTTGGTCAACATACCGAAACACTTGAGCATCAGGACCTTTAAGATTTAGTTAGGGTTTGTCAGCTTTTCGACAAGCGTTCTTGTAAGCTCCGGGAAGGTGCGTTTGTCGTAGTCGCCGCCGAAGTGGCCCTTATCATAAAATTCGTGGTATTCACAATTAAGCTGTGTATGCAGGAAACGGGGTTCCTGAACGGGAATCCAGGGGTCGTTTTGGGAGGCAAAAAGGATGATCCACTTTTGATTATTGCGGATTTTATCCCACTGCCACGGGGTGTCGAAGTAGCCGGAAAGCTTTTCCGTTTCCATGTTGAGGTGGGTATGATACGCCCCAACCAACACAGAGCCTAAAATCGGATACGTTTCCGCATAGCGCATGGCGGCAATGGCGCCGGAAGAGTGACCGACAATCACCGTGTTTTCATCAGCCTTTAACTCGTCATGAAGGAAGGGAATCCAATAGATTGAGCGGGCAAGCTCCGGGTCGGGAAAGTCCGCCGCGATCACTTCCACGCCTTGGGACTCAAGCTCCTTTTGAAGGCTGGGATACCACAGCTCTTTTGTACTACACCCCCCGTTCCCCGGGGCAAAGATCACTTTTTTCATAATTGAGAGAGGGTAGAGGTTTTTTTAGTTTTTCACTATTGAAAATCCGGAATCATCCTCTTTTTATACCACTGTGACCTAAGTTACGAATGTTGAAATAAATAGTGCACTTCTTCATAAAGGAACTTTTTGGAGGGGTGTATGAAACGCTTTTGTTTATCGGTTGCAGCTTTATCACTTATTTTTAGCTCACAAGGGGATGCCTGCACGCGGGTGCTTTACGAAACGGGCAACAATACCTATTTAGTGGGACGCAACATGGACTGGAGCGACACCAAAATGCCCTCCGACTTTTGGATTTTCCCACGCGGCATGGCCAAAGACGGCGGCGTCGGCAAAGGGTCGATCAATTGGACCTCGAAATATGGTTCCGTCATTATCTCTATCTACAATGCCGCGACCGTTGATGGAATGAACGAAAAGGGGCTTGTCGGAAACGTCCTTTATCTTGCCGAATCCGAGTACGGAAATCCGCAAGAGACAAGCCACCCAAAACTCTCTTTGGGCGCATGGCTTCAGTATGTGCTGGACAACTTCGAGACGGTTGACGAAGCGGTAAAAGCGCTTGAAAAAGAGTCCTTTACTATTGTCACGACGGTTTTACCTAACGGAAAAGCGGGCGATGGCCACCTTTCGATTTCTGACAATAGCGGAGACTCGGCGATTTTCGAGTATTTGGACGGCAAGCTCAAGATCCACCACGGAAAACAGTACACGGTGATGACCAACTCCCCTCCTTACGATCAGCAGCTGGCTATCAATCAGTATTGGGTGCCGATCAACGGCAATAATTTCCTTCCCGGAACGATTTCGGCAGCCGATCGCTTTGTAAGAGCCAGTTTCAACTTAGTCTCCTCTCCCAAATACACCGATGAGAGAGCCGCAATCGCGTCAGTATTCTCCCAAATGAGAGCGGTTAGCGTCCCCTTAGGAATGAGCGACAAGGACAAGCCGAATATCGCCTCCACCTTATGGCGCTCCATTTTAGACGGCCAAATCAAACGGTATTACTTTGACTCGGTCATCAATCCTTCTGTCATTTGGGTAGACTTTGATAAAGTGAATTTCAGCGCCGGTCAACAACCGAAAACGCTGGCATTAAACGACCCCAGAAACGTCGGCGGTGAAGTCTCCCAGCAGTTTAAGGCCGCAAAACCGTTCAAATGGTTGGCTCCTCAATGATGGCCGGTATTTTTTTAATGATGGGACTAAGTATGCTTGCCGCTTTAGCGGAAAAAAGGGCTCTATCCCTTGGGCTTTTAGTTTTAGGGCTTATATTCATGCTGCTCATGTTCTGGCATCACCTGACAACCCCCTTGCAAATCAATTTATGAAGAATTTAGAAGCTAATCTCAATGCGCTCATGATCTGGATTTTAGCCGGGGTGCTTTTCGGAGCGTTTGGGGTGCAATACTTTTTACAAGAAGAGCCGTGCCCGCTATGTTTGCTCCAGCGGATCGGCATGTTAGGGGTTGCAACAGGGGGCATTTTAAATATACAGTTCGGCTGTCAAAGAAGCCACTACGGTCTGATTTTATTGAGCTGCCTTTGTGGAGCGAGTGTTGCCATACGGCAAATTACCCTGCATATCTGTCCCGGCTTTCCCCAGTTTGGACTCCCCGTCTTTGGCTTAAGCTTATACACATGGTCTTTTTTAGTTTTCGCCTGCACTATCTTGCTTACAGCAATCTTATTGATCCTTCACACCCCCCAAAAACCTGCTAAAAATCTGTTTCAGAAGCTTGCCATCTATTTGATCTTGCTTGCGACTTTCGGCAACGTCATTTGGACCCTGATCGAATGCGGCCTTGGAGGATGCCCCGAATAATAAAAGATTCACAAAACAGAGAAGACGTATTTGATTTAAGGTGAAGTTGCTTTTTAAGAAGGAATATAATCCATCGGACAGAAGGCCACCGCTCCCCCAAAGTGGGCTGTGATCATAACGCTTATCACCAACAACCAACAGCAACAGGCAGCAACTAGGGTCTAAGTTCGGTCACGGTGGGGTGGCAGACAACAAGATCCTGTTCAAACAGAGCGCTTGAACAGGCAATTAGTTAAAAATATTAATATATAGCTTTAAATATTAATAGATAAAGTTACACCAAGGTTTTGTTCGTGATAATTAGATCTACCTAGGTGATAGCGGTACTCAAGACCCAAATCAAGACGCTCGGTAATACGGGTATTTACCCCGGCAATGAATTGAGTAGTAAACCCGTGGCTTGTTCCATCAACAGAGACATATTGGTCGAAAAGGTTAGCGCTTGTGTGGGTGTAACCTGCTCCAACTCCGATATAAGGAGTAAAGCGACTGCAATTATAAAAATCGTAATAGGTATTAACGAACAAAGAGGTACTTTCGGTTCTTCCGTTAATATAATATATATCGCCATAAAAGTCCGTTAGATGGTCAACAGAGTTCTTTCGATATGCTAGCTCAAGCTCAACGCGGGAAATCACACCCGGTTGAAGTTTGTAGCCCACAGCCAAAGCCCCCATATAGCCGGGTCTAAAGCTAACGTCGCCGTCCGAGCTACCCGAACCATTTAGCCAGTTAAAGCTGTCGAAAGACTTAAGATAATACGGGGTCACCGCCTCCTCTGCAAACAGCGTCGTCATCAGCCCCATGCAAGCAAAAATAATAGGCAATGTTTTTTTCATATTGAGTCCCTTTTGTCATTGTATTTTGTAAGATGCAAAAGAGATTAACACACAGTTATATAACGAACAACAAACACCCCTACTTGAGGAAGAACTATTCAAACCATCGACCCCTGAAAACAGAGTCTTTATCCGTTAACTTGAAGTTTTCAAGAGAAAAGATAAATCGAAAATTGACAATAAGGGCAACATGATTCTGGCGTTTCACATTGCCCACTTTGTTTATCGATTATTTACAGCTTTACCCCACGAATAGCCTATCTTGGCTGAAGGATTATCCTCTCCGCAATCAATACGGGTAAGCGACAAGACCGCTCTTCCTCCTTCAAAACCTATAACACCGGGTTCTAAGACAAGATAAAATGATCCCTTTTCATTAGTTCGGATATCAAACTGCCTTTTCTCTCCTGAGCTAACGGAAAAAGCTTTTATTGTCTCTTCAGACTTAAATCCATCACCATAAACATAGTAAACAAGCCCATTTGGTTTTCCTAAAACTAAAGAAACTTTTGCACCATCACCCCAACTGTGCTCTATTGGACGTGGAATTAAGTTAAGTCTGAGACATTCATGTGTATCAAGAGATATTAACAACAAAATATTCGGCTCGCCCGGGCATGGGAGACACATTGAACTAAAGAAATTTCTAAGTTCAATTCCCTTTTCAAGGTCTACTAATTCCCCATGTTCATTGGCTGTAAAAGTAAAGTTTCCTGGGGACAAACCCAGTACGCTACCAGAATATATCTTCCAAGACTCCCCCGGCATAAAATTTCTACCTTCTACAGCAACAACATAATCTCCAAATGCCTGAATTTGTTTAGCTCCTTTTAAATCTACACCAAATCTATCAGCGATTTCTTGGGTATCCATATAATGCGCTTCAAAAACCTCGCCCTTCTCTCCTTGAACTTTATTGAAAGGTTTTAGAGCATCAATGCTGCTACTGACAATAACAATTTCTCTGGAATCTCTCATCCCACAAGAGTACAAACTTAAACTTAATATAAACCCTAATACTATTCTCACAGTCATTTCCTTTGTTTTGTGTTATAACTCTCATCTTAAGTCTTCACCACGTTGTGGCAGTGGCCGCCCGTATACTTTCTGATATGCTTCTTGGTAAAATTCTTGATGAATATCCTTAAACTTTCCATGATCTATAATAGCATACCTTACGATACCATCAAATGTATCTACAAGCGCGAGACCTTCTTTTACCTTAAAATTTACCCTTAGCGCTACAAGTTCATTTGTAAACGGATACCTGACTAAATAAGGTTTAATCCTTACATCTGAATTAACTTTGTCTAAGAATTTCTCCACCTGACTGACAATGATGTATCTAGCATCTTCAATAGAAACAGGTTCTGATGGAAAGAAATAGACTAAATTAAAATCATTAACTTGACCACAAAATGCGCCTCCAGAACCAAATGAAATAAAACCGTTTTTTTCAATTTCATCAGAATACTCTTTAATAACCCTATTAGCTTCACATATATGTGCTGACGAATAAGAGCAACTTGAAAACAGATGAATACAAACACAAAAATTCAAAACTATCAATAGTCTCATTCATACCTACTTCTTATTAAAGAAAAATCGCGAATTATTTGTTGATGTGCTTCAATGTAGCAGTCATGATCCAAAAAATGGTCAAATATGTTAGAAGATTTGTATATCATTAAATTTCTATCATTCCTTATCCAAGCACTAAAATACCCCCATGGATCAGTATAAGGTATATAATCTGAGCTACTTGCATAATTAACTACACTACCAAATCTACGACTAGAGATAACGCTTGCGGGGCCCACAGCTCTTACATTCATTTTCATCGTATATTCCTTAGGAAGATAGTACGCCATATTTCCGGTAATTAAAGCACCTTGACTATGAGCTTCACAACAAATTGCCATATCTGCCTCTGGCCCACCTCTTTCATCAACCATTTGCTTAATTTTTTCTTTTAAAAGTCGTTCTGGACGGGTTTCAATTCCTAGTTTTTGCATGCCACATTCAATGAGATCCATTAAAATCCCTTTTGTTCCATTATAGACCCACTCAACATCAACACCTTCGTTGTCCTCCGAAAATTTTTTAACAAATTCCATATAATCATCAAAACTAGTGTTGACTCCCGTCACACATATATGTCCAACTTGTTTAGGACCCTGATTTGTGCCTTTATAAGTTCCACTACAAGAATGATTTCTACTATACGACATTTGATAATCACTGATGTCGTTTCCTCGCATGACGTAACCTGCACATTCGATGACGTCACGAACAAGGGGTATCGGGACAAAGTGAGCTCCTACCCCCTCCACGACCCAACCTACTGCATTAAATGTTGCGGCTACAGCACTTGCAAAGTTACTCCAAATTTCTTGGGAGGTCATATTGCTGACCATGGGACTTAGGCCGTAGGGATCGATTTGAGAAAGCGGATTATTGCCAACATAGGCGTACAGGTTGGCTCCGCCATCAAATTTAATGGGGTCGGCAGTCGTCCACCGGTGGTTACGGGGATTGTAGTAGCGCCGCCCAAAATAGAAAAGCTCTGAGTGTGTATCCCAACGTTTGCTGGAATAAAGCCAAGGAGATTGAACACGTCCGAAAGTTTCAAAAGTTCCAAAAGCGCTATAACGAACAGTCAAAGCTAACTTATGATCTTGATCATACAGGGCGGTGATATTTCCAGACCGATCATGGATTGGGGCGAAGACTTCCCCCTCCAGCTCCATCGCAACCGTAGCGCCAATCTCTGCGGCAATGCCCTTGCCAAGTGCTCTCAGCTCTTTTAGCGTGCTATTCTGATAAGCCCCGATCTCATCCGCTCCAAAGTATAAAAACTGCATTTTATCCTGTGTCAGTCGTCGGTGCATATCGTCATAGGTGTAGTACGTCTCTTTACCTTGATCCTTTACCCTAATAAGGCGATCAAGAGCATCGTAAGTATATATTTTTGAGCCTTCTCGGATTAGATTCCCATTCCGATCGTATTCCTCGTCCCGATTAAGGGGTTGATTTAACGCATTGTATGAAAAATGGTGGCCGTTTTCTTTAATCAAGTTGTTAAGCGAATCATGCTCCCAATCATGGTCAAAATGTCCACTTTCCTTCCTAAGTTGACTTAGGCCATCATATTCAAACTCCCGTTCAACCGGGACCCCCTCTTCTTCAAGGGTATCTTGAGTGCTATTTCCAAGTTCATCATAAACAACATCAGTTTGCTTCCATAAAGGAGAAGCAATTTCTTTTACTCTACCGGCATTATCGTAAATAAATGTAAGCTCTGTCTGGTTCGGCAATGTCATCCGTTTAACTTTTCCGGATAAATCGTATTGATCATAACTTGCCCTATAAAGAACCTTGCCGTGCAAATCTCTTCTCTCAACGCTTTCAATACGAGGGCCTTTGTATGTGTAGGCTAAACTCCCCTCGTTAGGCAGATGCATTGAGGTAACTTTCCCCTCTTCATCTCTTTCAAAAGTTAGCGTTAACCCGTTGGCAAGCTCTTCTTTTAGTAAGTAGCGCTCTGGGCTATAGATTCTTTTTGTAGATACCCCTTGGATGTGATCGAATACTTCAATCGGATTATCTAAAAGATCATAAGAGTACTCGTAATCAATGCCTGGTGCTGTAAGCCTCTTTAAACGATCTTTTTCATCATAGGCAAAATGTAGTATCTGTCCATTCGGCTTCAAGATAGTTTCTTTTTTACCAGACAAAGTATAAGTGTAGCGGGTTGTCTTTTCTTCTGGCTCTCCTGCTCCTTCGATTACTGCTGAAAGACGACCCATGCTGTCCCACTCCCAGCGATTAACAACCTGCCTTTCTACTTCACCCTTTACGACAACAGACTCTTTGGTCCAGACACGGCGACCACAACGGTCGTAACCGAATTCTTTTCTTTGTAGTAGCTCTCCGAAAGGCGAAACTGTCTCGATCTTTACAGCTTGTCCGCAAGCATCCATGATCGTTTCCATCCGCTTTCCGGTTGGATCAGTCATAACTTGTCTAGGGACATGTTGTCCCTGTTCATTAACATATTCGAAGTCATAAAAAGTACTCGTCACCTCGCCAGCTGTATTCTTGTGCCAGATAACATCTCCTCGGGAATTATACCGCTTCTCATCCACTCTCACCGCATCGTCTGTATAGGTCAAGGTATGGGTTTTATTACCTGCAACATCATAAAGATAACCAACTCGAGATAGTAAAGATCCCTCTTTATCATATAATCGCTCCTCCTGAGGACGATTTTTAAAGTCGTAATCAACTTCAGCGATCTGAGAGTTTGAAATTGTTCGATATATCCTACCCATGGCGTCATACTCATACTCCACTTGCTTGGAGCCCGCAATCTCGCGAGTTTTTCTTCCTGCCCGATCGTATTCATATTTCGTTTCGTTTCCGGCGGCATCAGTCTCTGACAAAAGATGAAAGGCATTATAGACCCTGGATTTGATAATGACGCCATCTTGAGTTTCTTTTAAGGGACGACCAAAACTATCATAAGATATTTCAACTCTGTGGCCATAAGGGTCAACGGTAGCGACGATTCTTCCATAAAGATCGTATTCACACCGTTTTGTCGAACCATCTGGATAAACAACTTTCCAGGGCTTTCCAAATATTGTATTCTTATATTCTGTAATATTCCCGCAGGGATCGATTGTTTTGGAAAGTCTTCCTAAAAGATCGTATTCCTCCCTAGTTGTCGGGTGAGTAAACCCTTCCTCTAACGTCATTACCCGTGGTCTATGTGTAATAAATCGGCGATCTTGGCAGTTATTACCGTATATAGTCTTATTACCATACCAGTCAGTCTCATCGAGCTTGTTGTTACATCCGTCATAGGTTATATGAGCCGAAAAGGTACGGTCGGGATGGATTTCTTTTTCCGCTACCATCCGGTTCATTTTGTCGTAAACCCATTCTTTATGAAAGTCTTGGGTTTCAACTTTCTGATAGATTAGATTATCGTTAGCATCATAAGCTCTAAAAGTCTGATATCCCTCAGGATCGCTTAATCGAATAATGTTACCGTGAGTGTCATAATCCCACTGTAAACTGTAAACAAACTGATCATTTGCATCGAAAACATCTTGATTCGTCAAACGTCCCATAGCTGTATAAGTATTTTTTTCTCGTCGAAGTAATTTTTCCTCTCCATTTTCCGTTAAATAGTACTCAGAGACAGTTTCGGGAAGCCCCTTTCTATTAGTTTCAATGCGACGAATCAACCTCTCCGTAACGCCGGTAAGGTCATTTCGATCATCTGTAATCCCATCATCAAATATCTCTTCAACTTTAACTGCTGCATCGTCATACCGAAGAAACTTTCGTTTTGTAAGCCCCCCGTTTGCAAACTTAATTTCAGATGCAATTAAGTTGGTTCCGGGATAGTGAGAAATTAAGGTCGTTACTTGTCCATCGTAGCGTCTTTTGAGCAAATTCATCCCATCATCGCTATACTCAGATGTTTTAACGGCAATATCTTTCTTATCCAGCCCACGAATATCGCCGATAACTTCTTCTTTGATAACGTTTTGATTTTTATCATAACTTAAGCGCTTTTCAACTTTCTTGAAGCCCTTTGCCCCTTCAATCCACCTTCTTTTAAGGTTACATCCCTCCCACTCAAAGCATTCCTTGGCATAAAGCTCGTTTTCCTGATAGGTCTCGATCGCTGAAAGACGCATTTTTTTGTGGTGATAGATCTTTTTCTGCCCCCTTGCATTCCAGACGGTTGCCTTCCCTTTTTCCTGATTTTCATGCCGTCGGTTGGTGTGGTAGTAAATTTGATAGATTGGGATAAACCCCCCATCGGTTGCCGCTGGGGCAACAATGCGTCTAACTTTCTCTTTTCGAAAGTCAGTATCCTGTTCGACTTTAATTTTTGGAATTGTCGAGACGGGGTTATCAAACCCTCTTAGATAACGATCGATAACAAGCAATCTTCCATCCGGAAGGTGCTTTTCTAAAATGACATTCGTGTTATTCCAGTACTTGTATGAAATAGTAGGCCCGGAGCTTCTTCTAACCTCGTCGAGACGCCAGTTATAATACACCTCTTTATTATACTCACGGCCGGTTAAACTATATAAATAGTCCACTTCATGACCATCATCCGAATTTACTCGAACAATAGGAGTAAAACCATACCGATATACCCATTGATCTTCATAAAGATCTTTTGAAATAATTGAGCCTAAGACTTTTCCATTTCGATCATGCGCTGTAACGGTTTTATTATGTCCATTTCCATCTATAGTAAAATAGTTTCCATCGGGAAGTGTCTCCTTTTCAAGATATGTATCGCCTGAATGAGTCCTATATTTAAAATGACAAACCTTTCCATCCCCTTCGACAACAAAAATATTTCCATGATCCTGATGAAAAGTTATGTTCTTTAAGTGTGTTTTACCTCCTGCGTGGCCATTTGAGCAGTTAGTCACTCCGTAGTCAAATAACTCCGACGCCACCTTCGATTGGCTAGTGTTTAGTTTTTTACACCATTTTCCCTTAAATTCTAACTCTCTTCCATGTGCACTTGTGTAATCCGCTTGTACTTCATTTGATTTGGAACTAAATGAAATCTTAGCCTCCCTCTCCCAGTTATTTCTCCACTTATGATGAAGAGATCGTTCCCAAGTCAAAGGAATCGGACCCATACTTGTCATGTCGACATTGTGGTCGACAAACTCCCCCGTAATCACATTCACACAGTCAACCAAGCCGGAGGGATCGCTCTCAAAGTCAGCAAGGTCGGAGACAATAGTGTCAGCTGTTTTCAGACCCTCGGTGTCAGTTGCAAATAAGAATATAGGGAGAAAAAAAACCATCGAAGCCGCATAATTCACTCCAAATTAAACAAATTGTGAAAGACGATGCCATGATGATAAAAAAATGTAAAGGAAATGGGGGTAAGTACTAGCACGGAAGTTCTTCACTCCAATTGGAGAGGAACGATCCAAAGTGTTGACCACTTTTTAGACCCGAAAAATCGAGAGTTTATACGAACATTGGATGTGTTTAAGAAATAACAAGCCAAACCCGTCTGTCAGGGTTTGGCTTGAGTGAATGATTAGAAGTAGTAGGCAAGGCCAAGAGTAACAAGGTGCTTTCTGTCGTCGGTTTTAAGGGAACCATTAAAGTTTTGTGGAAGCGTAACAGTTCCTTCCGTAGTCAGGTCTACATCGTAGGTCCCCTCTTCAAACTTTCTTTGAGAACTATAGTTGGTGTAAACATAGGCCATTTGCAAGCTCATGCAGTCGGTAAAGAAGTGCTCCATCCCAAGACCCAGTCTTAGGCCGGCGGTGTTCTTCGTTTTGCTGTGCTCTAAAAGACCCGAGCCGTCGCTGAGTGTGACTCCACCAACGTCAATGCCGTTCGTGTAGATAAATTCCGTTTTGCCGCGCAGTTTTTGCTCGTTAAAAGCCGCTCCGATCAGACCGAATAACATCGTTCTATCACAGAAGATCCAACCCAACTTGACATCGGCTGTAAATTCGACCGTGCAAAGCTCGCTTTCCACATGGCTTCTTAGAAGAGAAGACTGTGACTCAGTCGGGTTTAAGGGAAGGATGTTTTCTGCCTCCGCTCTACCCTTTGGGGAGCTGTGGGAAAAGTTTACGCCCAATCTAGCGCCGTAGTAAAGCGTTTCGCACGTTTGTCCATAGCCTAAAAAAACCTCGCCCACGCCGCCGGTATCATAAAGGTCATTATGCGCATTTAAGCTTATGGTAGGAAGAAAGCCGATATCTTGTAGCAAGTAATCGGCGTTGGCGTTAGAGCTGGTTTGAGAGTGGTGTATCGACACGCCGCCGCCGATACCGGCGTAAAAGCCGTCAAAAGGTGAACCGCAGGATTCTCTACAGGGATCATCGCAGCAAAAAAGTCCGGCGCTCAGTGAGCTTACGGCAAGTATACAAGTGGTCGCAAATTGAAATAATTTCATCGAATGTCTCCTTTTTGGATGTGAATTGTTATATTTTTTTTAAACATTCGAGTCAAAACAAAAAAAGAAAAGTATGAGCATCTTAAATCAAAAGAATAGGCCCTGGTTGCTACCTCCTGGTTCAAGGAAAGCTGCATGCTAAAGTTCATGTCTTTCATCTCTTGTTTTGAAGTCATTATTTAAAAATATAAGAAACGAAAAAAAACTGTTAATTTTGATAGAAGCGTGTTAGATTGGTTTCTTTTTACTAAAAACTTACAGCTTAGACACTTTTCATGAAAAAACTCGTTTTATTTTTGGCGGCTTCGGCCTGTTTATTGGCGGATGCTCCAAATCCAGACTTTTATGTTTCAACTTTCGGAGGGGTCAACTGGCTTGAGCAAACCCTTCAAAGTAATGTTAAGACGGCCTACAAAACGGATGCTTTAGGCGCCATCTCCTTGGGATGTAAAACGGGACAGGGACTTTGCTCCCGAATGGAACTTGAGGGTTCTTTTAGACGAAACCCCCTGGAGTATATTCGGGATAAAAAGCGGGTTAAGCATGAGATCAAAGGGCTTACCGAAACCAGGTCGGTTTTTATAAATACTTACTACGACTTTAAAGTTTTATCCCAGATGACAATCTTTTTAGGGATTGGTTCGGGGTACACCTTCATGAAGCTCGATATAGCGAAAAACAAGATAAAGGCGAAGGATAAAAAAGAAGGGATGAGCCTGCAATACATTGCCGGGACTAAGACTCCCCTATCGGAGCATATCGACATAGGCGCCGAGTGGCGCTTTTTCATTGCGAGGGGTGACTATCGGGAGCAAAATATCGATCTATTTTTAACCTACAACTTTTAAGCACCCATAAGGGTCGCAATCAATCGTAGGGAACCGATGCGTTTGCGGGGGGAGGGTAATTTCTTTTTCAAAGACCTGCATGGGAGTCACCTTAACCCAGAGTCAAACTTGGGTTCAAGTCCGTGTAATTTTTTTACCACCGAAATTTCTCTTTATCGGCGGTAAAAATTTATGCTGCGGTTAAGTCCGGCATGACGAAGGCTTGATTCGTAGCCTTGGCATGAAAGTAGCAGTAGAGTGTGAAAGAGACGTTGAGGGCGTTTTGTTGGATAAACAAAAGCTTAGCGTCCGTCATCGCCGGAACGGCTCTTAGATTAGCTTCAGCTAACTCGTGACGCTGAACACTTTCTCTTAGGTAAGTTTCCATTCTGGCTTGGCTTGGCTTTGGCCCCTCGACTTGGACCAAAATACGGCGTGCTGCGGCTCCAAAGTTTCTTTGATTCGCTTGCAGATTCGTTTGCGCAACAAATTCTCTAATGTATGGATCATAAAGATTTTGCCAGTTGCGAAAACTCTGGGTGAACTCAATGAAATCGTACTCGATAAAAAGGCGATACACCTTTCCGTTATTCGCCTGTCCCCCAAGCCCGGGAAGCGCTCTTAAGACGGTCTGGGAAAACCCGATCAAAGGATCGAAGGAAGCCTGCATAAAAGAGCGAAACTTGATGATTTTTGACGGATCAGCAAAGTCTTGGGGGGTTAAGTGCCCCCTCAGCCCCTTGGGCACTACTGCTCTGTTGGCGGCCGTTTCAATCGGGTTTTTATCCCCAAACTCAATGCGTCCCCGGGAATTCGTCCAATCGAGATTCAAGCTTTTGGCAACCCTGTTCGACTCCATCAAAAAATCGTTGGCATTACAGTTCCGGTTATATTTAAATCCAAGTCCTCTTGTAGCCCTCACGGGCACGTTGACCGCCAGGTTAGGCTCCGGCAGATAAGCCACTCTGCCCAGGGCAATGCGGCAATAGTAATCGGCTTCGCTTGCGGCTAATACATAATCGTGCTCAGGGTGGGTCATGAGATATCCCGTTGAGGCCATCCGGAGTTGATTATTCGCAGCAAACATCTGATCGTAGCGAGAAAAGACTCCCAAGCCCCCAATCCGAAGGCGAATCGCGTCGTCGTCCCAGGTCATCGCCCTTACAGGCCGATTGGCAATCCCGCGGCGTAGCTGCGTTACAAACGTCAATACGGGGTCAGCGTTTAAAATCACCTCACGAATAAGGGAAAAAGGGATCGGCTTTTTTTTGTAGATGTTTTGGCAGATCTCTGTCGCCGCTGCAGGATCAACTTCTCGGATCAACCGAAACAGCCGCTTAGCACGTTTAAAGGCAACTTTATCTTTGCCGTCTTGGGTCATCTGGGGAATCCACGTGAAGCCGTACACTTTGGTAAAAATGGTCGTAAGTCGCCTTAAAGCATTTAAATACTGACGTCCCAAACGATTTACGCGGCTATCTAAAGAATAAGCAAAGTTCGCTCCCACAACAGTCCTTAAACGGCGCTGGGCTTGAACCCGTGAAGAGGCGCCCGTATCGGCAAACCCTTCTTCCCGAAGCAATTGAAGCTGTCCCTGAATTTTTTCAATCGTGTTAGCGGCCGCAGGATTAAACCCGTGTGCCATGAGCACCACGTAAGCGGGTGTTTGATCCCCCTGAATCACCATCACTGGACCCTGTAAGGGAGGATTTTCTCCGGGTATAGTTATATTCTCGTAAGAGACTCTTTTCGGGTCGATCTTATAAGGGAAGGTTTTATCTACTCTTGCATTATAAAGAGCATTGGCGACTTGCACCCACAAAGGACTCGTACCCAGCACATATTCGGGATAATCGGTACCATCTTGAGTCAGGCGCAAAAATTCTACCCGAGCATTTCTTCGGATAGCCTTGTGCGGAGAGAAAATATTTTTAGCGTGAGTCTCTAAAAGAGCGGGTAAATCTGCGTTCATGTCGCAAAATGGGTGTGTTGCCTAATTCGACAAA
>JAGROB010000144.1 GCA_020440465.1 Chlamydiia bacterium | reverse complement strand
CTTGACTCTCTTACTCTTTATTTAAAGCCATTTTTTCAGCGAGAGTCGATCACTCGCTTTGAATCTAAAACAAGAAAAAAAGTGCCCATAGATTTATTCCGTCGTCTTTCTGACTTGAAAGAGCCGGAAAAAGAGCAGCTAAGAGAATGGATCACCCTTTCGTTGATTCCTCATGACGCGGCCTGGTACACAACTGAGTACCATAAAAGCTGGGCCGAGGAGCGAGTTAATGAGCTTCCTAAAGTGCTCTATGCCGTATTTGACCTTGTTACTGAGGGGCAATTCGGAAGGAACTTTCCGCGGTGGATGTGTCAGCTAAAAAAAGTAATTGGGGAATATAAGTGGAAGCCGACCGATTACCGATTTCCCTCCGAAGTGCTTGCCCCCGACCGGGAGGAAGTAAGAGCTGATGGTTTGTTTTCCATGCATGAAGAGGTGGTAGCACGACTCGATTCAAAACCGCTTATTCCTCTTTCTCAAATTCTGTATGCCGACCCCTATGGAAAGGGCATTATAAAAGAGAAACTTAAAAAAGAAGATCCCAAAGCGTGGGCGCCGGTTTTACTGAGAAAGATTTTTGAAACCGGACAGATGCCGGCTCTCAATGTATCTCAAGGGCTTAAACCCTCCTTTTTTGGGTTTGGAATCGACGATGAGCTTAAGAGCACAGTCCCTTTAATTCGCTGCGAAATTGATTTTACCCTGATAGACGATTTCGTCTGGGAAGTTTCCGAAGGAGACTGGGAGGTATATCGACGTATTTACCACGAGGCTAACATTGTTGAAACCCATTACGGCAAGATATTTAGGATCATAGGCATCTATCGGCTGCCCGAGATGGGTAATGAGTTTGAGAAACCTTCTGAGACGGCTTTGCGTATGAAATTAGATACTGAATTCATTATCCATCAAGTCGTCCCTTTTGATTTATACGACAGGGCCTCGATGGGATTAGACAGGGATTTTATGGACTTTTGGATCAATCGAAGCTGGGAGTTTTTTCCGGGACTTTGGTATCGCCACAACTACGGGACACCGCCCCGGGAAAAATTCAATCAGTTTGTTGAAGAGACTAAAAAAAGGCGATCCCCTTGCACAAAATACTGACCCTTTTTTTATTGCTTGGAGCCTGTCTTGTAGCCGATCTTCCGGAAGACTTGATGCTGGTGGAATGTATTGATAAAGAGATTAATGATCGCTTGCCTGTGTATTATAATCATTTACTCTATGGCGGCTATTTTCAGATGCCCTCCGCCCGTATGGGAGAGGCGGGGGAAATCGGGTTAGGATACGCTTCTGCCCCCCCGTACCGACTTTGGAATTTGCGTTGTCAGCTGACAGACTATTTGGAAATTAGCGGCAATTACCGCATTTATAGCGGGGTGGAAGACCCTATCTTGTCCCAATACGGCTTCGGAGATCTTTCCGACAAAGGAGCGAATATTAAGCTTGCTATCGTCCGTCCCGAAGACAGCGGCTATCGTATGCCTGGGCTCGCTATCGGTTTTGACGATGTGATCGGCACCCGGGGCTTTAAAGCGGGTTATTTTGTAATGACGCAAGTCTTTATGGAGTGTGACCTGGAAGTCTCTTTGGGCTGGGGATGGGAGCGGTATCGCGGTTTATTTGGAGGAGCTCACTGGCTCCCCTTTAGAAAAGGCCCTTTAAGGCTATTTGAGAAGCTTGCTATCGGGGTAGAGTACGACGCCATACCTTACAAGGATCACGCCGTTGAAAGGCATCCTAAAGGAAGGTCGACTAAAACCCCGTTTAATGTGGGGCTTAAGTGGCGTATCGGGGATTATTTTGACTTATCGGTAAGCTCTCTTAGAGGAAAAGAGGTCTCGGCAACGGTTTCAGCGTGGTATAACTTTGGTACAACAGAGGGATTTATCACCAAATTTGAAGACCCTCTTCCCTACACGTCTCCGCGTAATTTAACCCCTTTAGGGCCTTGTCGCCCGGAGGAAAAGCTTGCAGGGGAGCTTGTCAATCCGTTTAATCGGCAGGGCTTTGATCTGTTAGAGATCGCCCTCAATGAATCTTACGGTTGTAAGACGCTTTATTTAAGGGTCTTTAATAACAGCTACCGAACCCAGGATGTCTTTCGGGAAAGGATCTCTTTTTTACTCGCTAACTTAATTCCCGATGACATTGATCAGGTCATTGTAATCTTGAACTCTGAAGGGTTCCCCGTTCAGCAGTACCGATTTTTTATGCCGTTTGTAAGAGAGTTCGGGCAGTGTGATAAGGGGCTTTATGAGCTTTCTGTTTTAAGCCCCATAGAAGAAGCTAAATGCCTTTTCCCGGAAAATACGGTTATCCTTCAAAGGGATCGAATGCCGCTAACGAACTTTTATGTGGAGCCGAAATCGCAAACCTATTTTGG
>JAGROB010000143.1 GCA_020440465.1 Chlamydiia bacterium | reverse complement strand
GGTGAAGTGGGTGCAACAGGACCAACCGGAGCACAAGGAATTCAGGGTGATATTGGGCCAACAGGACCACAAGGTCTTCAGGGAGAAATAGGACCCACCGGTGCACAGGGTATTCAAGGAGATGTAGGAGCAACAGGACCCACAGGCCCCCAAGGAATCCAAGGCGATATGGGTCCGACAGGCCCTACAGGAGCAACCTATGCGAATAACTATGCCTATATTTACGACACTACCACGCAAAATTTTGCCGGTAAGAATACTTATCAGGCCGTTACCTTTAATAGCAACGAAGTTCTAAATGGATGGACTCATAAAACTTCTCAAGCCGCTATCACTTGCAACCAATCGGGGGTCTATTTAGCTATTGCAAAATGTCAAATGACTATGGACTCCAGGGGCTCCCAAACGGTATCTATGCGAGCTAAATTTAATAACATAGAAATTCCTGGCAGCCAATGTAATACAACCACTAAATCAAGTCTTAATTCGGGCGAATCAACAACGATGACCAGCCAGTTTCTTTTTAACGGCGTCTCAGGCCAAAATTTAACCGTTGAAATCAGCTCAAACTCCACCGACGGCGGAATTGCTCCGGCAGGCGCGGGAAGCGCGACCAATACCAGCGCCTCGTTAACGATTATACGTATAAATTAGTGGGAGTAAAAAGCGCGGGGTTCGAAGACGCCCTGCTCGTGAGCTTCTTTTTTATAGTTTACGATGGATTGGGTAATCGTTTTTCTATCTCTGGGCTTTGCATGCGGAGTAAATTCAAGGTTTTTTAACTGAAAGCAAGCTTCTAAGCCCCCCTTTTTCATCCCTTGGAATTGGTAGTTAAGACAGTAGGTAAGATACGCAAGCGGCCTTTCAAGATCCACCAGGGTACTTTCGGGATCATCGGGATTTTTTTTGGGATAGACAGCATAGGTTTTGGTTTGCGCTACGGAATAACTGCCGACCGATTCGATATCAATATCCAGCAGGATATTCTGTTCAAGCCGGGTCCAATAAGGGGAAGTCCACAAAACTGAAGAGCGCCTCATAAGGTCCTCGTGAAAGATATTCCAGGCTGAAGGGGTTGCCAGTCTTAAAAGCTTTGCAATAGGCGTTAGATGATCCATAACAAAAGCTTCCAAACTTTCTTGGCTCGGATCAAAAGCGGCTAATATCTCGGCGGTTAAGCCGTTTAAATTTATGGAAGAAACTTGTTCGTTCGGAGTTTGGGTACAAATAATCTCCCAACTGATCTCCGATAGATGCATCAAAGCTTTTGTTTCTCTCATCGCTTTTGACCCATCGCCCGCAGGGTAAAATCCACAGGTGTAAAGCGATAAAATTAGACGGCAAAAAAAGTGAAGTTTAGGGTCACAGTCGGCCAGCTGATCTAACTCTAATATTTGTGTTCGATTTAGCGTAATCTGTTTAAAAAGAGGTCCGGTGGTGTAAAAACAGCGCTCTATTTCTCTTGCTCGAATCCGAGATAAAATCTCTTTTTCTTTTGAAGATAACGTCAAAACGTACTTTGTCGGAAGCGCTTTGAGCTCATAAAAAAAAGTTGTGATAATTTGTTTGACTTTAGACGCGCTTTCTATTTCGAGCCAGCTTTCAAGTTGACAAAATAACTGATCCTTATCCGTTTCCGATATAAAAAGGATTTTTAAAGCCCAGTTTTTAACATAGGAGCTTATTTTTTCTTCTTTCAAAAGCTCACATATCTTTAAGAGCGACTTCTCCTCTGAGAGAGTATGAAATAAGCTTTCCATCTCTTTTCCCTTTTCGGAAAGAGACTCATAAGATCTTAGCGTTTCAAGCAGGGACTTAAATCTTTTTCTTGCCTCATCCAAATGGGGCGTATCCTCTTTAACCATCTCCCATAAAGCATGAGCTCGGGGAGAGTATTCCCGATTTTGCTCGGAGGGTTTTAACGTAAGCTGTCCCGGAGTCTCTTCTACTAAGCGGATCAGATGCGATCGAATCACAAGGTCCAGGGCCTCTTCACATGTGGGGGGGCAATCTCCCTGAAAAAGTTCTAGTGCCGCTTTTAACTTCTTATCCAATTCGTGCTCGGGGCGAAGATGGGAGATTAAGCCAGTCACGGAAAGGCGTTTTTTTGTAAGCGATTCGTGAGAAGAGGGAGTTTTTTTTAGCGCAGATTTTGCAGCGTTATCGGTTTCTCTTAAAATCTTAGCGTCTTCGCTGGTACCTCTTCCTAATATTTCCCCTTTGGAAAACGTTTGGGGGGCTTTTTGTTTTTCTTTAAGGGGTTGCATATATCTTCTTCATATCTTCTTGCCACAATAACATAAAGCCTCGTATGATTTTTCTGAACTTCGATGTAGGGAATTCAGTGAAATGCTGAAGCTGCCCCCGCAACTGTAAGTCGTCGCTATAAAGCCGAATCAACCAAACTCACTGGGATCCATTCCTGGGAAGAGAGATCAGGCAAGACGACAAGCCAGGAAACCTGTCAAAGTTTTTTAACCTTTGGGCGGGGTGCACCAAAAAAGGGTTTCGAGTCAGCGTCAAAGGCCTGTCTAAAATCCCTTCCTATTCCCCTCTCTAAAAAATTTTAAGGGAAAATACTATGACAACCACTTCTGCTATTTCTTGGGGTCAAGTCGAACTTGTCGATCAAGAAACTTATGATAAAGGAAAAGCACTTTTAGGGCGCCTTTGTAAAGCCGCCTTAGAAACCGCGAAAAAAATCTGGAACTTTATAAAACGCCATAAAAAAGAGATCTTCATCTATTCCCTTTTGGGAGCTTCCCTTCTGGTCGTTGGCGTCTCCTTCCCGAAAATGGCCATGGTGGTCCTCCCGGGTTTAGCTTATATGCTCGCTTTTTCAGATGGCGCTGTACTCCCCTCTGATGTTTTAGATTATTTTAAATCTAATCGCGACACCGGAGTCTGGCTACCCAAAACTCCGGAAGAAGTCGAAAACCGCCCGACACTATTGAAACGGATTGAAATCAAGACAAAAATCGAGTACAGAATCCACCTAGAGCTGGGAAAAGGATGGAACATTATCAAAGGAGAGTCAGGTGCCGGAAAAACCGCTTTTCTTTTAGAGTTGGGAAGACAACTTGCCGAAAAGGGACATCCTGTTTACCTCTTAGACACAACTTCCTTAAAAAATGGAACCGTTAATGGGCATCACGACACAAGATGGTTAGCTTTAGCAACACATCTTAATGCCGTAGCACTTTTAAGTGACAAAGAACCGATTCTACTTATTGACGAGTTGACAAGTGTTTTCAATACAAGTAGCTCAGCTTTTAATGATTCTTTTAAGAGCGAGGCCTTTTTTCCTTTAAATTTCCAGGTAATCGGCACCACCACAGATCAGGGTTATCAAAAGATCGAATCGGGTGACGATGGTATCCTGGGCCGTTTTGCAGGGGGAGTTCATAATCTTCCCAATCCCAATGAAGATGAATTAATCGATATCTTAAAAAACATCAGAGGCAAGCGATTTAACGATTCGGTAACCGATGATATTATCGAAGAAACGGTAAAACAACTGGCTAAGGTAAGGCAAAGAGAGAAAATACGGATTATCCTGGACAACCTCTTCTATGGTAATAGCCCCATTACGGACGAAGTAGTCCAAGGAAGGATACGCATGCTTGGAGATGAGACGCTCAATCTTATTACTATATCAGACAGCTCATCTATCAGCGCCACCAGCGCTGCGGCGGCAGCTAGTTAGCTGTGGCCGCCCAATCGGTTATAAA
>JAGROB010000142.1 GCA_020440465.1 Chlamydiia bacterium | reverse complement strand
TTTTTGCCTCTTCGCTCAGATTATGTATGTCTCTTCTGAGTCCGCCTAAGTAAATCATATTAATACCTAACTTTTAGAAGTAGATAGTAATATTATAGTTTGAATAGTTATTTTAATTCAAAATTAGATTTTACTAAGATGTTATTAAGATGTAGGTTGTTGATATGAAGTGCGATAAGACGATCTACGCCGACGGCAACGCCTGAGCAGTCGGGAAGGCCGGAGGAAAGGGCCTTAAGGAAGGGAAGATCGAGCGGAAGAGGCTCTTTATTAAGGGTTTGGCGAAGGGCGTTTTGCTCGTGAAGCCGCTTTTCTTGTTCTTGGGCGTCGGCAAGCTCGTGATAGCCATTCGCAAGTTCGATGCCACGATAATAAACTTCAAAGCGCTCGGCCGTATCGTCTGGAAGCGTCTTGGCAAGAGCGGCCTGGGAAGCGGGGTAGTGGGAAAGAACAAAGAGTGCCTCTTTTCCCAAGTTTGGCTCAAGAGTAGCAAGTATTTGGGCTAAGTAGCCGTCAAGCCCTTCTAATTCAATGCCGGAGTAGGTGGGGATGTTGTGATGTTTAAGGTAGGCGATAAGCTCTTCTTCAGTGGTGTTCAGGGGGTCAATGCCGGTGTTTTGTAAAATGAGCTCGCGGTAGGTGGTTTGGGTCGCGGGCAGATCGCCCACAAAAAGCCGGATAAAATCGAGCGTCTCATCGATCATCTGCTGAAAGGTAAAGCCGATCCGATACCACTCTGCCATCATGAATTCCGGGTGGTGGAGCGGACCCAATTCCCCGTCGCGAAAGACGTGGGAAAGCTGATAGATATCTCCCGATCCCTCTGACAAAAGCTTTTTCATCCCATATTCGGGAGAGGAGAAAAGATAACAGGGAGTTGTTTGGTTGAAGGTGGCAGGGATCAGATCGATATGCGCGTCAATGGAGGCGTAAGGGGACAAAGCGGGGGTATCCACTTCAAGCACGCCGCGGGCGTCGAAGAAGTTGCGCGCCTTTTTAAACAAAGAGGCTCGTTTTTGAATCAGTTCACGTTTCGTCATATTTTGGAGCGAGGAATTCTTTTGGAGTGCGGTGACTTGTCACCGCTTTTGACGGGGTGACTTGTCACCCCGACGTCTTGCGATGCGACAAGTCGCATCGTCTAAAAGCGGCGACAAGTCGCCGCACTCCAAAAAAATCTAGTTAGTCGGAGACGCGGGAGACATATTCCCCCGTTCTGGTATCGACTTTGATTTTCTCCCCTTCGGAGACGAAGATCGGGATCTGCACCTGGGCGCCGGACTGTAGCGTAGCCGGCTTCAACACGCGGCCGGAAGCGGTATTGCCACGGTCGCCGGGAGCGGTTTCCGTTACCACCATCTCTAAGAAAGTGGGGGGCTGCACCGTGACGGGCTGGCCGTTATAAAACGCGACATCATAGACCAGATCTTCCAAAAGCCACTGCGCACAGTCGCCAATTTGATCGTTCATCATCTTGATCTGATCAAAAGTCGTATCATTCATAAACACGCAGCCGTCATCTTCTTTGTAAAGCAAGCGAAGCTGTGTCTCTTCCACATCGGCAAGGTCGATTTTATCCCCGGATGTATACACCTTTTCGATCGTACGACCGTTCACCAAGTGTCTGATTCTAATACGGTTAGTCGCTCTTCCTTTGCCCGGCTTATAAAAATCGTTAGAGACCACCGTGTACGGCTGCCCGTCGATTTCTACTTTCATGCCTGATTTAATGTCGTTCGTTCCTAATTGTGCCATAAGGTCCCTTTGATATATAAAGAGTAAAGATTAACAAACCCCCAACTGAAAAGTCAATGTGGTTTAAAGAGTACAAAGACTATCCAATCGACACTCCGCTCAAAAAAGAGGCCTTAGAGTCCGGCAAAGGATTCAACGGCGTCGAAATGAAAGAACCCAACGGCTGGGGTTCCAGCTTCGATTTACCCAAAACCCCTAAAAATCCGGGCTTTATAAGGCGCCTGCTCAAAGGACTCTTCGGATGAGCCATGCCTGGGATCTATACGAACACTACCACTCCTGCCCCAAGTGCGGCTATATCCTAATTTCTCGCACCCGCCCCACTTATCACAACCTAACTCTCAAAAAACCCCTTGACTGCCCCCGATGCCAACACCACTGGACTGAACAAAAACCGTACAATGGCCCCATCGCCCCTCTCTTCAACGAACCCTCTCCCCCCGAGTTCACCTGGGAATAACCCCCCTATTAATTTGAACTAATACTCCATTTAGTAATATAATACTATTCCACGAGGTAGTATTATGAAATATTATATTGATAAAAAAGATAATTACATCCTGGGTTCAAATTTCTAAAGC
>JAGROB010000141.1 GCA_020440465.1 Chlamydiia bacterium | reverse complement strand
TAAATATTTAATGAGATAGGTTCATGCAACCCGTGTAGCAAACTCATTCGTATCGTATGATGACTTCATGAAAAACTTAATACATGATAACAGTAACACCCATTATGTTACTGGGTATGGTGTTATATCAGGAAATCTTAGTTATTGTGAAACCATAAGATTAACAACGGATCAATTGAAGGCCGTTAAGGACATATTCGATAAAAGAACAGCCGATGAGGATGCTGAACGAGAGGCTACTGAACGAAAGGCGGATCTTGGTAATTTTGACATTTTCTACAATGCTCCGGCGGCAGCTCAAGCGGATCCTAAGTCTAATAGAGGCTGGAAAGTGATGAGCGTGTTGACCGGTATTGCGCTGGCGGTGTCTGTGATTGCAGCTCTTGTTTTAGTGGCAGCTTTAGTTATGAGTGCCCCTGTTTCCGCACCAATCTTAATGGGCCTTGGCGGCTTGGCTACTCTTGCTATTACATCAACTGCTACCGGCTTTGCTGTGAGTACAGTAAAAGCGTAATCGCTTTTAACAGCTAATGTGAATCTAACCCGGGTTTGGACTCGTTCTAATCCCGGGTTTTTAGTATAATAGTTGCCTAAAACCTTTAATTAATAGGCCCAACTTGAAAGCTTTATTAGCTCTAGTGCTCTTGACAGCAGGACTTCATGCCCAAACGTACGAGCCCCCCAAATTCATCGACTCCGAAAGGGAAGCGAAAACACGCGCCCTTATGCCCAAAGTGGATAAACTAGCCCATGCGTATGCCAAAGTCCATGACTACCCCGGCTTTGCTTACGGTGTTATCTTGGACGGCAAGCTCATTCACGTGGGATACGGCGGCTATCTTGACCTCAATAAAAAAACGGCGGTTCAAGCGGACTCGCTATTCAGAGTCGCTTCGATGACAAAAAGTTTAACCACGATGGCGATCCTAAAGCTTAGAGATGAGGGAAAGCTTCGTCTTGACGACCCCGTAAAAGACTATATTCCGGAAATGGGTAAAGCCACTATCTCCGAAGATGCCCCCGTTATTACGGTGAGGGACTTAATGGTGCATACGGCCGGATTCCCCTACGACGATCCGTGGGGCGATCGCAATCTGGATATGACCGATAGCGAGCTTGAAGCGGTATTTGAAGAAGGGTTTTCCTTATCGACTCCCCCCGGAACAGCGTATGAATATAGCAACCTCGGCTACACGATGCTGGGCGTGATCGTTCAAAAAGTTTCCGGCATGAAGTACCAAGACTACGTCACTCAAAATGTGCTTGAGCCGATTGGTGCCGAAGATTTTTACTGGGAATTTAGCGATATTAAGCCGGAGCGACGTGCCCATGGCTATAAAAAAATCGCGGACCAATGGGTGGAGCAAGAGATCCTTCACGATGGCGCTTTAGCCCCGATGGCGGGCTTGATCGCAAGCGTTGAATCCTTTAGCCGCTATGCCCAGATGCATATCGATGCGTATCCCGTAAGAGACGGTTATGATAAGGGACCGGTAAAGCGCAGTACCTTAAGAGAGATGCATCAACCCCACCGTTTTATGGAGCTTATAACCAAGTATCCTTTCAATGAACGTGTCTCGCTTCCCCTGTCTCAATCCTATGGATACGGACTGATCCACCAAACGGATGGCGAGGGCCGTCAGTTTGTCGGCCACTCCGGCGGGCTTCCCGGTTTTGGAAGCAACTGGAACTTTATGCCGGAGTATGGACTGGGGGTGATCTTTTTCACGAACGCCACCTATGCGGATGCTCAAAAAATCAATTTACAAATACTCGACTTTGTCGTGACGAAGGCCGAGCTTAAGCCAAGGGTTTTGCCCCCGTCAAAAGAGCTGATTCAAAAGAGGGACGAGCTAATAAAAATGTTTCCGCAATGGAATAAAGGGGAAAAGTCGGGCATTTTCGCTTCGAACTTTTTTGGAGATTACAACGACAAGCGACTTAAGAAGTTTTCAAAAGAGCTTTTGAAAAAGTCGGGCAAAATCATAAGCGTCGGCGAAGTCGAGGCGGAAAATTTATTAGCCGGAAGCTTCATTTTGTACGGTGAAAAAGGCAATCTTAAAATCCGCATAGCGCTTAACCCCGAAAACCCCGCCCTGATCCAGCACTACCGCATTCAGGAAGTGTGAAAGTTAAAGCTGAAACTTTTAAGTAAAACATACAGAAAAATTTCGGAGGAAAAACCAAGCAGTTTGGAGTTTCTCGACGAGGGCAGTGCAAATAGCACGGCCGAGGAGAGAGGCGCCAAAATGCGCCGGTTATTCCCCGAAATTTTGCCCAGAATAGGACTCGAACCTACACACCTTGCGGCACTAGATCCTAAGTCTNNNGCGTGTCTACCAATTCCACCATCTGGGCGATTGAGAGTATTCTACGATTTTTACGATTCAAAGTCAAATCTTTAAATATTCTTAATCATTTTCTGGTAACGTGGGGTCATGAAACATTTTTTGATGGCGCTTCTTTTTTTTCATACCCTTGCAGCCGATACGTATCGACTTGACAATGGAATGAAAGTGGTTCTAATGCCCATGGAAGCTGATGACGAAGTCTATTTTGAACTTTCAGCTAAAGGCGGTTTTGCCCAGTTGCCCCCAGAAGAACAAGCGGCCGGAAGAATTTCGGCCGACGTGATCTGGGAGGCTGGCTTAGACGGCTTTAGCTCAGAGGAGCTCTCCGCCAAACTTTACGAAGCTTCCGTAGAAATCACCCCGGAAGTCTCCCCTCTCTTTCGCCGGATCGAAGGATCCGGCTGGAAGGGTGGGCTTGACACCCTTTTAGAAATATCCACTTTAATGTTCAAAGACCCGAAACTTAATGAAGAGGCTGTTAAAAAGGGGTTAAATCGCGTAGCCAAAAAATTTCGACGAGAAGAGGGACTTAAAGACCTTCACTTTGAAACCCAGTCCCATCTCTTAAACACCCAAAACTGGCCCCCCTTTAAGCCTTTGACGCATGAAGCGCTAAAAGAGACAAGTTGGAAAAACGTTGCCTCCTTTTACCAAAAGGCTTTCTCAAGCCCTGAAGAGTTTGTATTAGTCATTGTCGGGGACTTCGAGATGGAGGAGACGAAAAAAGCGGTTCAAAAAACTTTGGGAGCGATACCTAAAAAACCGTCCGACTTTTTCAAAACGCCCCCTAAATTCCCCGCTTTCCCACAAAAACCTAAAATGCTAAAAATCGTACAAAAGGGGCGTATAGACGCTTTTTCCCGTATCACCTTTCCCGTAACTCTGCAACTGACTCCCGAGACAAGAAAGGAGCTTGCGTTTTTGTGTAAAGTGATCGAAGCCGCATTAAAAAAAGAACTTCGAAATGAAAGAGGGGCAATGCACGGTATTGATGTGTCGTATGAGCTTCCCTTTTTTCCCTATGTATCGAGTGCCTGGGTCATCATTCAGTTTCATGCGAACCCGGGTGACATAAAAAAGCTTTCAAAAACGATTGAAAACCGTCTGAAATCACTTAAAATCACTCCTGAAGCCATTCAAGACGTCGAAAACGAGATGGAAAACTATGAGTCCTTTTGGGAAAATATGCCGTCGGTTAAAATTAGTCAGCTATCAAACGTCCTTTTGTTCGGATGGAGCTCAAAAGAAGCTAAAACGTGGGACACCCCACCCCAGATTGGGACGGAGAAGCTTCAGAAACTGAAGGACGAATTAATTAATTTTGAAGAGTATACCGAGCTAATCCTATTACCATGAAACAAGCGGTCTTTGCTTTTGTCCTTAAAGAGGGACAGATTCTTTTAACCAAAAGAAATGATGTGCCCCTTTGGGTCTTGCCAGGCGGAGGGATCGACCCGGGAGAAACTCCCGAAAATGCGTGTAAGCGGGAAGTGAAAGAGGAAACGGGTCTCGAGGCTAAGTTAATAAGAAAAACCCACGAACTTTCCCCAGTTAATCGCTTAGCTGAGCCGACGCATCTGTTTTTAGCTTCTGCTACGGGTACATTGCTTGCCTCTTCCGACGAAAGTGTAGAGAACCGATTTTTCCCCTTGGATGAGCTTCCCAAAGACCTGTTTTGGCCCCACGGGCTGTGGCTGAAAGAAGCACTCACCCAAGATGGGGTTGTTCAAAGAGAGCTTGTCGAAATCAGTTGGCTGAATCTATTGAAGTATGCTCTTAAGCATCCAAGTCACGTCATCAAGTTCGCAAAAACTTGCTTTCAAAAATCTCGATAAGCAAGAGTGTTTTGGAGTGCGGAGCCCTGGCTCCACACTCCAAAAGAATCTCGCTTTACTATTTCTTTTTGCCGGCTTCGACTTTTTGACCCCATTCGGTCAATTTGATTTTTTCCATCTTACACTCGTAGCCTTCGATATGGAAAAACAGCTTAAACTTTTCCCACTCGTCGTTAAACGCTTTGATATATTTGATATCGGCGGTTTGCTTGATGGTCATCAAGAGATTAAGCATTTTGTGTGCGGAAACGAGACGTTTCACTGTATCTTCTTCGTCAGGCTTGATCTTTTGCTGTAAAAAATAGGTCGTGATCAAATTCGCCGTCTCGTTCGACATATTTTCTTTATTTAGTACCCAGCGAACAAAGGTATTGCCGTTTTGTGTGGAATCGAGCTTGGTATCAGCCATGACGGTGACCGCCTTTACCATCGTCTCAACATACTGATCGATCTGATCAAAGACCATATCGTCATGATAAATCCCGCACGGCATCTGGCAGTGGGAGTGTAGCATCGGTGTAGCCAACATCGCTAAAGCAACCCAGAACTTCATCTAAAGCCTCCTTAAATTAGCCTTTCAAAATAAGTTATAGGGATTTTTTGAGCAAGATCTTCCAACCTTTATTCGCCTTATAAATGCGTTTGAAGTAGACTTCCTGCACATTTATTACGAGCGTCAAACAAGGAGTAGAGATAACGTGTCGAACAAAACAGAAAACCAATTGTCAAGTGATGTTATTGGTGCAGCCATTGAAGCCCACAAAACCTTGGGAGGTGCTGGTCTTTTAGAGTCGATTTATGAGGAAGCTTTATGTCACGAACTAAGCTTAAGAGGGCTTAAATTTTCAAGACAAGTTCTTGTGCCTGTTAAATATAAAAATGTACCCATAAAAGATCATCTTTGTCTAGACATAATCGTAGAAGATAAACTTATTGTAGAAGTAAAAGCCACAGAAAAAGAGCATGAATTCCACAGCGCACAGTTACTCACATATTTAAGGATAACTGGTAAAAAATTAGGTTTGTTAATCAATTTCGGAAAACCCTGCGTCAATGACGGTATAAAAAGGATAGCAAACGGACTTTAATACCATCCAATGATTTAAAAAAAAGTAAAACGCAAAGAAAGCAAAGGCGC
>JAGROB010000140.1 GCA_020440465.1 Chlamydiia bacterium | reverse complement strand
TGAAAATTTTACACGAGCCTGGAATAAAAAAAGAGGGGGTTTTGAAACCCCCTCTTTAAAATCGTTTTTCCCTCTAAATGTTAGAAGGAAACAGTTATTTTCCCCCGAATTTCGGTAACGGCCTCGTCTTTAAAGGCCGGGGAGAAAACGGTTTTTTGCTTAGGGCCGCTGTTGACCAACAAACTTAAGTGGGAATCTTCAATTTTTTCCGACTCCGACTCAGCTTCTTCTTCAACAGCAAGTGGTGAAACCTTAAGACTCACTGTTAACTCTCCAAAAGGAAAGGGCTAATCTGTCCGATATCTTAAGCCTGTTAAGCAGGCTTGAAAACTCTGACGGTTTAACGCTCTCTTTTCCTGTCATTCATCCCATCTTTCGTGGATGGGTTCATTTTCAAATCCATGTAAACTATCGACATTGGTAGATATGAGCCAGCATGCAAAACTCACCTCCTTTTTAGCCCAGGACGAATCCCACGATTCTACCGGTCTCGATAAAACTTTAATACTGAGTAATTTACGAAAATATCATGAGAATTTTTCCGCAAAACTCAAGTTGACTTTAACCTACTATGAACCAAGCTATTGATTCAAGAGCTGTTCATTCAGGTAGGCAAAAAAAGCGGGTCCGTCGCCACTGATACTTTGCATCACACGGGCGGAAGCTCCTCCCTTTTTGTATAGAGCGATTAGGTTTTCCAAACTCTTTTTTTCTTCTTGGGACATCCCTAGTGTTTTCTCTAAGAACCAGATATGAACAAGATTATAGGTATAAAGGGGGGAGGTTTCATCCGTTAGCTCTGCCTTTAGTTTAAGTGCTTCTTGGTAGGCGGCTTTGGGATTATTCGGGGTTTCAAGCGCGATTTTACCGTTTAAAAGCGCCGATTTGGCTTCGGGCTCGTCTAAACGGGACTCCACTTTTGCAAAATATTTTTTGCTCGATTGGACGTCATCGAGGTTTAAAAAAGCTTGGGCCATAATCCCGTCAAACTCTTGGTGAAGTTCGGGCCTTCTGGCTAGCAAGGGTTTAAGTTTTTTTAAGTCAGCTTGGGTGTGGTCGGATAAAAGGACGGTGTTAGAAATTTCTTTGGCTTCGATGAAATCTTGTTGAGCTTTAGCCTGTCCGCCGGAAAAAAGTCGGAAAAAAAGAAATAAAAGGAGGAAAAAGAAAAAAACTCCCCATAAAACTTTCTGACGGTTTTCTTTAACCCAATCCATACCCGACTCGATCCAGTAAGATACCACGGGGTTATCTATGGTATTTTGATTGGGGGTTTCCTCCTTGATAATTTCCAACTTGGACATAACGCTCACCTATATTAAACTCCAAAAGTGTAAAGCTAAGGGAGATTTTTGGGAAGATGGAAACCTTAAAACATGTCGACATCGACAAGATTTCAATTAACCCCTTCCAGCCCCGAAAAGAATTCGCTTCGGAAGAATTAGAAGAGCTTTCCAAATCGATTCAAACGGTGGGGATTATTCACCCCCCAACAGTTCGGGAGATCGAAGGGGGGTATTATGAACTCGTTTCGGGAGAGCGCAGATTAAGAGCCTCTTCTCTTGCCGGTTTGGCCCAGATCCCTGTCATTATTAAAAAGGCGACTTCGAAAGATTCCGCTCATGCCGCTTTGATCGAAAATATTCAAAGGGTCGATTTAAATCCGTTGGAAATTGCCAAAGCGTTTCGCAAACTGACAGAGGAGTTTCACTACAACCAAGAAGAGCTTGCCTTTCGGATCGGCAAAAAACGGTCGACAGTCGCCAATTATTTACGTCTTTTAACCCTGCCCCGAGCGATCCAAGCCTCCTTACAAGAAGAAAAAATCACGATGGGTCACGCGAAGGCGATTTTATCCCTTCCGAATTTAGATCAGCAGATGATTCTTCATGACTGGATTTTACGCCAGTCTTTATCCGTAAGAGCCGCGGAAGACAGCGCCCGGGTCTTGGGGGAACGAAAAATTAAAGCCAAGCCGGAGCCGCAAGAAGATCTCTTTGTAAAAGATATCGAAAGACGACTCTCCGAAAAGATGGGAACGCGTGTTTCAATCAAAGAAAACGGGGGAAAAGGGCAGCTTCAGCTCCATTTTTACTCTTTCGATGATTTAGATCGCCTTTTGGAAAAGCTAGATGGAATTTGATCTTTACCCGGTCTTTTTAGTCGCTCTTCTTGTCGGGGGAGTTTTTTGGCTTAAAAAGATCAGAAAAGATAAAACAAAAAGTGTTTTAAGACACTCCCTGGCAGCTGAATTTTTAAAGCCTGAAGCGTCGCTTAGATTAAAAACGGCGCATCTTCCGAAGGTTTTAATGGGTTTGGGCGCCTTAATCTTAACAATTGCCCTTTTAGACCCCCATAAATTTGTCCCGAGAGAGGGGAAGGATGACCTTCAAAAAAGGGATCCGACAGAGGGCAGAATCCTTCTTTTTGCCGTTGATCAGTCGGGATCGATGAGAGAAAAATCGGCAAGAGCTTCATCGAAGCTTGATTTAATGAAGGCATCCGTAAAAGAGATGATTCAAAAAAGGCAAACCGACTTGATCGGCCTTATGGCATTTGCCAGAGCTGCATCGATTTTGAGCCCACCGACTTTGGGTCACAAGGCGGTGTTAGACGACTTGGAGAAGATTAAAGTCGTCCCCTCTCCTGAACTTGACGGAACGGCCATCGGCTACGCTATTTTGAAAGGGGCGACGTTGATCGCAAGTTTAAAAGAGCAAGCTGAAAGCTTGGGTAAAAAAGCCCCTTACCAAATTGAGGGATCGGCGATTATTTTGGTAACGGACGGCCTGCAAGACCCCAATCCCTTGGATCGTGAAAATCCCTCTCGCTCGATCGAGGTGGAACAGGCGGCAAAATTTGCGAAGGAAAAGGGGGTAAAGGTTTATATCGTCAACATTGAGCCAAAGCTTGCCTCCGTAAAATATGTGCCCAATTTAAGAGAAATGAGAAAAGTCGCCGAACTCACCGGGGGCGCGTTTTATTTTGCCGGCTCTAGCGGGGGTTTAGAAGAGTTTTTGGATAAAATAGATACGCTTGAGACTGCGACGATATGGCAAGGAAAAAATCCCGTTCTTTATCCCACGCTGTTTAAACGCATTAGCTATTATAAAGAACTGATTTTTATCGGGCTCACCCTTTTAGCTCTAGGTTTTTTCTTAAGAGAGACCCTTTACAGGAGGGTAACTTAACGTGATAGGCGCCTTTGGTTTTGAGCTGGAGTACCCCAAGTTTTATCTTTTCTTTTTCCCTACCCTATTGCTAGGGGGTATTTTAGCGTATAATTTCTTTAGGCAGAATAGATTGGAAAAGGCGCTAACGCCCGCCTTATTACGCTTTGATGGGCTTTCAAAAGGGGTTTTGTTTTTGTTTCCTCCTTTGATTTTAGCCTTGTTGACCTTTGCCCTTATGGGTCCCAGGGGCAATCCCCGCTATTCGGAAAATGAAGTAAAAGAAGAAGAGACGAGAGCTTTGAAGTCGCCGCTTGAGGGAACTGTTCTTTTAGTCGTCGATACGTCCCGATCGATGACGGTAAAAGATACCTCGACAAAAGAAAGCCGTCTCAGCGCCGCCAAAGAGCTTGCGGAAGAAATTGTGGCCCTTTCTCCGACGGCTTACAAAGGGCTGTTTGCTTTTGGCGACGGACTTATAAAAGTCGTTCCCAGAACAGCGGATTCTTTATTTGTAAGACTTATGATCAAACAGCTTCAGCCTGATGACGGGGGGGCGGGAACGCAGTTTGTCTCAGCTTTTGAAGCTTTGGGAAAAACCGTTAAAGAGATACCCGATCCAGTGGCAGTGGTATTCTTATCCGATGGAGAAGATCCCTCTTTGATGGCTTCTAGTGAGCGGGAAAAAAAAGCCCGGTATGAAAAGATAGCCAAAACTTTTTTAGATCACTCGGGAAGAAGAGTTCCTATTTATGTCGTTGCATTTGGAACCAAAGAGGGAAAAAAAGTCCCGGAAGTGACTTATAAAGGAAAAGAAGTCATCTCAAAAAGAGACGATGCTTTACTCAAAACCTTAGCGTCCGATACCCGGGGAAATCTTTATATCTTCGAGGCGGAAAATAAAAATTTTCTCGCGAAAAAAATTGTCAAAGCGCTTGCAGTTAAAAGTGGTCTTCCCAACGAGACATTAATTAAAGAAGCTCAAGAAAGTCTAATTTGGACTCGATACTTCCAGGCGCCTCTTTTTATAGCTTTAGCGCTATTGGGGATTTTTTTCTTTTTTCCCGCCTCGAACAAGAAAAAAGGAGCCTTATTTGGACTTTTAATTTTTGGCTCCCTCCAAGGGACGCTTACCGATGAATGGGAAAAAGGGGCTTTGATATATAACCAGGCGATTGAGTTGATTCAGGCCAAGGAAGTCGATAAAGCCGAAATGCTTTTAGAAACCCTGCGATTGGAATCTCCTAAATCATTTTATGTTTTGGGAAAGCTCAATGAGTTAGAAGCTTTGATCGCTTTAGAAAAAAAAGAGAAAGCCTCTAAAACCCTTCGGCCTATTTTAAATCTGTTCGCTTTGATGAAGCTGGAGAAGTCAGGTTTGATGAGGTGTCAGTTTCAAAAGCAAAAAGGGTATGAAAAGTGCCCTTCTTCCTACTTTATCGAAGAGATGAAAAAAGGGGTGAAGCTAGCTTTTGACTCCAAGCGAGAAGAGAGTCCTTTAACCCTTGCGTCGTATGGACTTGAGTGGAGCGATCGAGTTCGTTTAGTGATCGAGGAACCAAGCTATTATACCCCGTTTCAAGCGCTTTTAGACGACGGAACCTATGGGGTATTCAGAGAAGCTTTAAATAACTTTCAGCAAAAAGACTTTGAAGAGAGCTTAACGCTTTTTGAAAGAGAGTCGGCAAGGCAGCTTAAACTTTTAGAAGAGATCCCCCGGCTTCAACTTTTCGAAGAGGTGTTAAGTTTTGAGACGATTACCCCATGGGACCTTAGGGTTTTAGGGGTTCAAGAAGACTCATCCATTATGAAAAAGTTTCGGCAGGCCGATCCTTTGGGGGGGCGGCTTTTGTTAGCTTTTGACTATTTTTTAAAGCAAAAAGAGGCCGCGGCTTTAAACACTCCCAAGCAAGTGATAGAGTGGGTTCTAAAAGCCCAAGAGCTGGCTTTTATCATCGAAATGGTATCGAAAGCCTCGAAGCCCTTTGCTGAGCAATCTCAGGATGAGGTGTTAGTCACACTTGAGCCTTTTTTAAAGGTTATGAAGGCTTTTAGAGTGGATGAATTTGAAAAAGAGGGGTGTGAGACAGCCCCCTGGGCTGAAATTATCCCTCTTTTTGAAAAAGGGAAGGTTGAGGCAACCTCCGCTTTGAATGCCTTAAAAGAAGGAGCGTCCGATAAAGCGGAATATTTTCAATTGCAAGCGATCGAGACATTTAAAGAGCTTTTAAACCTTTTAAACGCCCATCAAAAAGACCCCAAAATGTCCAAGGCAAAAGAGCAAATGTCCGAATCTATCAGACAGCTTCAAGACTTTGAGCTTTCGGATAGAGCTTTAAAAGGAAAAGCGCCTGCGGGATATGAAACGGAGAGGCCCTGGTGATCAGAATCTTTTTATTGAGCTTTTTAGCCATTTTAAAGCTTTTTTCAGAAGAAGTCGTGATAGAAGTCCTTCCCGATAACGAGCGGCTTTTCGAAGAGCGTCCGGTGGAAGGGACGATCGTCGTAACCTATCCGGCGAATAAGGAGCTAAAAACCGACTCGTTTTCTTATCAAAAAAGCTCCTTAGTAGTCGACTTTTTAAGGCGTGTGTCCGTTTCCGGACAAAGTCCCTTAAATGTCGACAGTTTCCGCTTTAAGCTGCCTCCAATGCCGAAAGGGCTTCAGACCCTTGCACCGATATCGGTGAAAGTAGGCGATCAGTCTTTTAGTTCAACTCCCGTGGCGGTTAAAATCCAAGAGCTTCAAAAAATTTCGGTGAAAGCAGACAAAGATTTAAAAGCCTTTTTAAAGCTGGAGTCGATTTTTATTCCAGACGGCCCGCTTTATCCGGGTCAAAAGGCTTTGGTAGGCTACCGATACCTATTTAGCGGAAATATCGAGCTTAAAGAAGAAAAGCTCCCTTTGTTAGATCAAGAAATTTTCACCCGGCTGGGGGAAAAGTACGTTGAAGAGAGGCAAGAGGGGCAAACCTCGATTAGAGAGGTTATGCAAAGAGTTGTCCTTTCGGAACCCGGCTCTTTTGAAGTCCCGGCCGGTCGTGCGGCAGGCTATCGGGTTGAAGATAGAGGGTGGGGTCCTAAAACGTATTTTGAGCCCCTATTAATGACGGAAACTCCTGCCTTTCAAGTTCGGGTTAAACCATTTCCCGAAGCCCAAAAGCCGAGCTTTTTTAATGGAGCCTTGGGGCCGTTTTTAATGCGTGCGAAAATTCAAGCTCCTCCCCGACTAGAGAGGGGCGATCGATTTATAATGAATGTCACTTTTAATGGAGAGGGGGTTCACTCTACGCTAAAAGCGCTCAATTTGCTTTGTCTTCCCGGGTGGGCCGGTTTCTTTACGACTTCCGATCTGCCACCCCAGGAAAAGGGGGAAGATAAAGAAACGGTTTTTTCTTATGAAATTCGGCCCACTACGGTTTTGGCTACAGAAGTGCCCTCCATTTGGTTTGCCTACTTTGATCCTTTTTTAGAGCGTTACGAGACAATTTTATCCGATCCCATTCCCATCAAAGTGGTAGAGGCCAATGGGGCGGAGCTTCCCGCTTATGTCGAGCCCGCACCGTTAACCATGGAACCCAAGCTGCCGAACGAAGAGGACTTAAAGCCGCTTCTTTTAAAGATCCCCCCTTACGAGTCGGTTTTAAAGTCGCCTCCGATTTACAAGACGTCTTATGTCCTCTTTTTAATTCCTTTAGCGCTTTTGATTTTGTGGTTTAGGTTCTATGTTAAAGAGGAAGAAGCTCTATGACAACACGAGAGATTGAAGAGGCTTTGAACGAAAATATGGCTCCCTATCTTAAAGCCGAAAGAGAGGGATCCGCTGACTCTTCCCCTTTTTGGTCTGCTTTAGGCAATGGCTATCAGGGGCTTGGGAAAAAACCGAAAGCTGTTTGGGCTTATCAAAAAGCTTTAAAGGGAAACCCCTGGAATAAAGATACTCAAGCCAAATTAAAGACCTTGCAAAAAGAGCTAAAAGTGCCATTCGATTTACCGGTTTTGCCGCCGGAGTCGTTGTTTTATCAGGTGTTTGCGGTTTCCTTGCTACTCGCTTTATTTATAAGGCGTTTTTTTTGGGTTCGTATGGCCTCTTTTGCCGTTTCCATCCTGGTTTTGGTATGGCTTGGGGTTCAAATATGGTTTTTGCCGGCGCACGGAATTATTATGTCGGAGTCTGATTTAACGCAGCTGCCCACCCCCTTTTCGCCGAAGGTATCGGAAGCGCCTCTTCTTCCCGGACTTAAAGTCAAAGTGCTCTCATATGAAGAGGAAGGGACGTGGCTTAAGATTCAAGATCCCTCCGGGAAAATCGGCTTTGTCCCCTTTAACGTCATCAAAGTGATATAAGATCGGGCAGGGGCACGTTTTATTTCCCCAAATGGGGGGTTGTGGTACAATCGGGCTATGGAGACGAAGAAGAAAGCTCTTTATAATACGCTTAGGCTAAACTGGCTTGCCAATCCGGAGCTAAAGGTTCATCCGTGGCAGGTAGAGGACCTTCGCTCAGTTGATTCTGAAGAGCTTTTGCAACGGATCGCTCTTTTAGGCGTGAAGATGGACCCCGCCCAGTTTATGGCGCTTGCCGAAGAGTACGAGACACCGGAAGATCTATCCGAAGAGCTTTTTTCCGAGCACGAACCGGAAGAGGCGGACGAGGGGTTTTTGGCTGTCTTCGAGCTATGGCGACGCTGGCTTCCCGAAAAGACGACGCTTTCTCTTTTTTGCGACGAGCTCGATTATCAGATACAGCTCTACGATCACGAAGGGTCTTTAAATTTAGAGGCTTTAAATGACGCCATCGCCCGCCTGCTGCAGATTTTAAACGAAAATGTCGATGCCGGACTTCTCCCCGAAAAATGTATGGAAAGCTTAGAAGTCTTTTCTGCGAACGACATCAAACAATTTCTTTATGATTACTTCTCTCAGGAAATTGATGACGGGAATTTAGCGTGGGCCCGCGATATGATCGAGGGATTTATTCCGTTTCTCTCTTCAAGCCCCTGGTTTAAACTGCTTGAGATCAAAATCAAAGCCGAAGAGGGAAAAGAGGATCTAGAGCCACGGGTTAAGGCGCTTTTGAAAGAGGGAGAAAAAGAGTCGTTGGACTTTCAGATGGAAATCTTAGACTTTTTAACTCGCTTCGGGGATGAGTCCCTATTTTCCGCCGCGTTAAAAAAAGCGCTTCCTCTCGCTGAAAATGAGGAAGATCTTTATGATCTTATTCAACTTGCTGCCGATTTCTTCCATTTTCTTGATGACGAAGATCGCGAAAAACGGGTTCTGGAGTTATCAGAAGGGCGAAATTTTATGTCCGATAAAGAACTTAAAGAAGACGATCGGATGATCTTAGCGTTTAAAAGCATTGTGTTTGGACCCCGGTAAAAATCTTAAGTCACTTGGCTTGAAAGGGTCTAAAATTTATGTCTTCCCACGCTTGACTTTTATCGAAAAAAAAACGATATCAGTGACTTTAAAACACAATATGTAGTAGCTTCCCTCTTGCAAAACCACAAGATGTAGTAGTTACTAAGATTCAGAGAAATAAGGAGACACCATGACCAAACCGACCGCCCGCGCTATGGCAACGGCCTTAAGAACTTATCACCGACCTGTGAAAGAGGGTGAGCCTATGCTGGAAAGCTGGGGTCAAGTGGTCGATCGTGTAATCAGCCATCAACGCTGGCTATGGGAAAGAGCTTTGGGCAGATCGTTAAATGAGCAAGAAGACGATGAGCTAGAAGAGCTTAGACGCTTAGTTGAGGGGCGGTTTATCATGCCGGCCGGAAGAACGCTTTGGCTTGGCGGAACGGAGCTTGCGAAGAAAAGAGAGTCGAGCATGTTCAACTGCTCTTTCACTCACGTTGAGACAGTCTATGACGTGGTCGATGTCCTTTGGCTTTTGCTTCAAGGTTGCGGGGTCGGATTTAGACCGATTACCGGGA
>JAGROB010000139.1 GCA_020440465.1 Chlamydiia bacterium | reverse complement strand
ATCATGACCGACGCCGACGTTGACGGATCGCATATTAGAACGCTTCTGTTAACGTTCTTCTATCGTCACATGCCGGCATTGGTGGAGAATAATTTTATCTATATCGCTCAACCCCCGCTCTATCGGGTATCCCGTAAAAAGAACTTCCGTTACATCCATAGCGAAAAAGAGATGGATGACTATCTTTTAGAGTTGGGGCTCACCGATCTTCAGGTCAGCCTAAAAGGGGAAACTCTTTCTTTTGAGCAGCTGAAAGATCTGGTCAAAGTGATTTTAAATTTAGAGCAGTTTATCAACCGCATCGAGAAAAAGGGACTTACCTTTAAGGAGTTTTTAGCCTCCAGAAACGAAGCGGGCAAGTTACCCCGGTTCCAGATAAGCATGACTTCGGGAACAAAGTTTATCTTCTCGGAAGATGAGTTCGAGGCGATAAAGCTGCAAGATCAAGAAGAGCAACGAAAAGAATTCGAACAAAGACTTGCTGCCACGGCGGATAACGAGCAATCGGATGAAATTCGGGAGTTTAAGCCAAAGCGATTGCACTTTACCGAGCTTTTCGAGCCGGAAGCGCTTGATAAGCTATTAACCGAGCTGGGCAATTTTGACTTCGGGCTGGTTAACTACAGCACAGCAAATGGAGTGTTGGGTGAGATTGTAGAAGGGGATTCGAAAAATTCATTCCACATTCTTAAAGAACTTATCGACCACATTCGGGATAACGGCCGTAAAGGGCTTGAGATACAACGCTACAAGGGTTTGGGCGAGATGAACGCCGACCAGCTTTGGGAGACGACCATGGATCCCGAAAAGAGAACGCTCATTAAAGTCACCCTGCCGGACGCGGTCGCGGCAGATCATATGTTTACCATGCTGATGGGCGAAGAGGTGCCGCCCAGAAGATCGTTCATCGAACAGCATGCCTTATCCGTTAAAAACTTGGATGTATAAAGATGTCGAAGTATACCCAAAATGAGATGATTCAGCCGCGCAATGTCGAAGAGGAGATGAAAGACTCTTACCTTCGTTATTCGATGTCGGTGATTATATCAAGAGCTTTGCCCGATGTAAGGGATGGTTTGAAACCGTCTCAGCGCCGAATTCTTTTTGCGATGAAGCAGCTGAACTTATCCCCGGGAGGGAAGCATCGTAAGTGCGCTAAAATCTGCGGTGATACCTCAGGGGACTACCACCCACACGGGGAGCAGGTGATTTATCCCACCATGGTGCGTATGGCTCAAGATTGGGCGATGCGTTACTCGCTTGTCGATGGACAGGGAAACTTCGGATCGATTGACGGTGATCCACCGGCTGCGATGCGATACACCGAAGCAAGACTTACCTCCGCGGCGATTCAGCTGATGGATGATCTGGAAAAAGATACGGTCGACATGGTTCCGAACTATGACGAGACGAAAAAAGAGCCGACCGTATTCCCTTCCAAGTTTCCCAACTTGATCTCCAACGGATCTTCCGGGATTGCGGTGGGGATGGCCACGAATATCCCTCCGCAGAACTTAAACGAGTTGATTAAAGCGACGGAACTTTTGCTTGAGAACCCCACGGCCACCGTGGAAGACATCTTAAAGGTAATGCCGGGACCCGATTTTCCTACAGGAGGGATCATCTGCGGCTACAGGGGGATTCGTGACGCTTACTCCACCGGTCGGGGAAAAATTATCCTTCGCGGAGTGATCCATACGGAAGAAAACCCCGACAATCCCGATAGAGCAAGACTCGTTGTTACAGAAATTCCCTACAACGTCAACAAAAGCCGTCTGATCGAAAAGATTGCAGATCTGGTTAACGACAAGCAACTTAACGGGATTGCCGATCTTCGAGACGAGTCCGATAAAGACGGGATGAGAATCGTCTTGGAACTTAAGCGGAACGAAATTCCGGAAGTGACCATTAACCAGCTTTATAAGTATACCGATCTTCAGACAACATTCGGCTGTAATATGCTGGCACTTGACAAGGGTTTGCCCCGTACGATGAACATGAAGCAGCTCATTCAGGCGTGGATAGAGCATCGTATCGAAGTCATTAGAAGGCGTACCCGTTTTGAGCTGAATAAAGCCGAAGCAAGAGCGCATATTCTTGAGGGGTACTTAAAAGCGATCGCTCATCTGGACGATGTGGTTAAAATCATACGGGCGTCCGATAACCGCGATCAGGCAAAAGAGGCTTTAAAAGAGCGTTATGAGTTTTCTGAAAAGCAAGCGAATGCGGTGCTTGACTTAAGACTTTATCAGCTGACCGGCCTTGAGCACGATAAAATTAATGACGAATATCAAGAGCTTCTTAAAAAGATCGAATATTTGAAGGCCGTTTTAGCCTCTGAGGAGATGGTTAAAGACATTATCAGAGAAGAGCTTGCGGAGATTCAAAAGAATCACAAAGAGCCGCGTCGAACGGAAATTCAAGCGGCGGAGGGTGAGGTCAACATGGAAGATCTTATCGCCGATGAGCAAGTGATCGTAACGATTTCGGAAGATGATTATATCAAGCGGATGCCGATCGACACGTTCCGTGAACAAAAACGGGGCGGCCAAGGTGTGACGGGCTTGAATCTTAAGCGTCAAGATGATGCCTTGAAGGGACTTTACGTGGTCTCTACCCACGATTATCTGCTTATCTTTACCTCTCTCGGAAGAGTTTATTGGATGAAGGCATGGCAAGTGCCGGAGTTTGGTAGAGCCGCTAAAGGGCGTCCACTTATCCAGATGCTAGAAGATATCAGACCCGAAGAGAAGATTGCGACTGTTCTGGACGTTAAGAATTTAACGGACGAAGGCTACGTATTTTTTGCCACACGGCAGGGAACGATTAAAAAGTGCCGCTTAGACGAGTTTTCAAACCCCCGTCGAAAAGGGGTATGGGCGCTTGATCTAGCAGAAGGGGATCAGCTTGTATCTGCCCGATTTGCGACACCCGGCGATCAGGTAATGTTATTTACCTACAAGGGAATGGCCGTCCGATTTGACGAGGATCAGGCCCGTCCAATGGGTCGACAGGCTCGTGGCGTTAAAGGAGTTACCTTAAAGGATAACGACGACTATGTGGTTAACGCTGAAGTCGTCACCCCTGAAGATACCGTTTTAGTCGTCTGTGAAAACGGGTTCGGCAAGCGCTCCAGAGTAGAAGATTTCCGTCAGACGAAACGTGGCGGTGTCGGCGTTAAGTCTATCATTACCAGCGAAAGAAACGGAAACGTTGTTTCGGCCTTGCAGGTTAATGATGAAGATGGACTTGTCATGATCTCTCAAAAAGGTCAGACGGTACGAACCCCTGTAAGAGATCTTCGTATCTTGGGTCGTGCGACCCAAGGGGTTAAGCTTGTGAATCTGAAAGAGGATGATCATCTGATTGCAGTCGAGAAGATCAAGCACGATGAGGATAAGGATTCGGAGCCAACTGTTGAAGGGGCTAGTGCCGAAGTGTTAGACGAGGCGAAACCCGAGGAGTAAAGATTGGGATTATTTATCACGATCGAAGGGGGAGAAGGATCGGGGAAATCGACCCTGATTCAATCCCTGGCAAAACGCTTCAATGAAGAGGGAACTCCTTGCATCGTGACAAGAGAGCCGGGTGGAACGCTTTTAGGAGACAAAGTTCGCTCGCTTCTTTTAGAAGCTTCCGATCATAAGATCTCTCCGAGGGCTGAAGTGCTTTTGTTTTTAGCCTCCAGAGCGGAGCACATCGAACAGGTGATTAAGCCCGCGCTCCAAAAAGATAAAGTAGTGCTTTGCGACCGATTCATCGACTCTACGGCTGCGTATCAAGGGTATGCTCGGGGTCTGGGTATGGACAAGATGCGCACACTATCTCTTTTTGCGTCTGATAATCTTCAGCCCGATATTACGCTTTATTTAGATATCGATCCTAAATCAGGGCTTGAAAGGGCAAGAAATGTAGTAAAAGAGGAGCTTCAGGATCGATTCGAGGCGGAAGAGCTGGCTTTTCACGACAAGGTTCGGCGTGGATTTTTAACACTGGCCGACCAAAATTCCGATCGCATTCATGTGTTGGATGCGTCGCTTCCTGCTGAAACCGTTTTGGAAAACGCGCTTAAGGTAGTTCATGGATTTCAAACGGTGGGTTGAGGCTCAAAAAGTTCCCCATCTGGTTTTGCTTTATGGCCGGGGACGAAAAGAGCTTGAAGCCGCGGCGGATGAACTTGCCTCTCTGATGACATCCGGACCCGATCGCTTTGAGTATCGCCCGGAGGGAAAGCTTGCTATGCATACAGTAGGAAGCATGGAAGAGCTTCAAAAAGAAGCGGCTTTACCTCCCTATCTGCATGCGGCCAAGGTGTTTATTATCTACGATGTCGATCGGCTCCATCCCCATGCTTCTCATGCCCTTTTGAAACTATTCGAAGAGCCGCCCAAGGGAATCCATTTTATCTTGACGTCTTTAAACAAAGAGAAGATTCTGCCGACGATTTTATCCCGTGCGCAAAGCTTTTCGATTCCCGGAAAGGAAGAGGAAAAACCTTTGTCCCCGGAGACGGAAGCCTTTTTAAGCGTCGGAAAGTATCAAGACAGCCGCCCCTTTTTTGCCGGAATCAAGAAAATTGCAGAAACTTACACTGAAATAGAAGATCCGTTGGTTTTGCAATCACAAGCGGAAAAGCTGTGGCAAGACTTAGAGGCAAGACATCCGGGTAAAGGTCCTTTTTTTGACGAGGCGCGCTTTAAGCTGAGCCGTTCTTGCAGCTTAGAGAGTATTCTGGAAAGTCTTTTCATCAAACTCGGCTACCTTTAAAACCTTATGGAAACCAAATTTCTTTAAAATTTTAACGCAAAAAACGCGAAAGCGCAAAAACACAAATGGCGGCTTCGCCGTCAGATACTATTTCGACGGCGAAGCCGCCTTTTGTGTTT
>JAGROB010000138.1 GCA_020440465.1 Chlamydiia bacterium | reverse complement strand
GGGGGTCGGGTGTGAGCCAACGGCGGAGGTTGGGGTCATATAGGCGGTAGGTGAAGAGGGACAGGGTGGAGAGGGTGCGTCGGTTTGCAAAGCGCCAGGGGGAGAGGGGGGTGGCAGTTGTAGACTCTTCTGTAAAAGCACTGTAGGAATAGGACTCAATCAGGTTCCCATGTGGGTCTTCCAGGATTGTAATGTTCCCGCGGGCATCTTGCTGAGTGAAATAGGGTGTGCCGCTTGACTCGATGGCAAGGGTCGACTCGGGATGGGTTGGGTCAATGATCTTTAGGTGTGTAAGGGTATTGTTTTCAAGTGAACCGATCTCATGGTCGCCTTGGTAGAGCAGGGAAGTCGACTTATCATTATGGGTAAACTTAAGTAAGCGGGGTCCCGCAGTGTAAGTGAAAGTATAATTTTCATCGGGTGTGGTGCATGCAAGGAGTTTGCCGAGTGCATCATAGCGGTAAGTGTGCTCGGGACGGGAGACTAAACGCCCATTAGAGTCATAAGTCAGTGTCTCGTTAGCTGTCTGGGTAAGCTGATTAAGATGATTATGTGTGCGAGGAGCATCATTTTCAACAATGCAGTTGCCAAGAGCATCATAGCAGAAAGTGTTGGAAAGGACACCTTCTTCAGACGTTAAGTTATCTTGCGCGTCGTATGAGTACGTTTTAGCAAGGTCATTTTCTGTCTCTTGGATCAGATTAGAGGTCTCATCGTAGGCATCGCAAGAGATGCTATAGTGTTGTGAATAGCGTGCAGTAAGACGACCAAGCGTATCGTAGGCAAAATGCGTCTTTCCGGCGGGAGTGGTCCGCTTGAGAACCTGACCGCGAAGATTATACGCGTCAAAAGTGATCTCATAGCTATTTTTTTCTAAATGACGCCTTACCACCCTAAGATGGTACGGGTCATAGAAGTACTCGATGGCAGAGTCGTCCGGAAGGGTAAGCTTCGTGATGCGGTCAAGGGTATCGTAGTCATAACAGAGTGTGATTCCGTCGGGAAGCGTTTCTGTAATGAGTCGATTGTAGATGTCATAGGTGGCACCGGTTGTGGTATGGGAGATCAAGTCTTCCGTTTTAATGACGTTGCCTTTCAAATTATACGTTAAACGGGTGTGAAGGGTGCCATCGGAAGACTTTTTTTCGATGGGGCGGTCGAGTGCATCAAAGGTGGTGTAGATTTCAGTGCCATCGGGAAGCGTTTTAACAACCAGCCTTCCCCGGCAATCATATGCATTTCGAGTTGTCTTCTCATGCTCTTCGGTTAGGGCAATCAGACGGCTGTTTTCATCGTAGGCACGGGTGATTGTGTAGGTGCTTTTTGCTTTGGGATTAAAGACGACCTCTTCCAAAAGATTTCCGGCAGCATCAAAGACTTTTTCAGCTTTAAAGATGAGCTTGCTGTCGTAAAGCTCTTCCGACTTCACTCGTCCAAGAGCGTCATAGGTGGTGTGAGAGACTCTTCCCTTCGGGTCAGTCGTCGTGACTTTTAAAACTTGCTGTCCAAGGGCATTAATGTGGTGGCGATCGTATGTGGTATAGGTTGTAAATCCCATAGCGTCCGTTGTCGACTTAATCGTATGGTCGGGGTTGTAGACGGTGGTTTGAATCGATTCGCTTTCATCATCGATTTGGGTAATTACATGGGTTTTATTGCCGAAAAGATCGTAGCGGTAGGTGGTTTTACTAAAAACCCGACCCTCTAAATCTTCATCGATTTCGGCGATGACTTTTCCTGTGGGATCGTACTCGGTTCTATGCACTCTATTATCGGTAACGATTTTGATATCACGTCCGAAGTCGTCTTTTTCATAAAAGGTGGTTTTGTCGCCGGTTGTGACGGCAGCAAGTCTTCCGGCCCCGTCATAGGTATAGTGCGTCGTCAGCCCGGAGAGATCCGTTTTCCTAATAAGATGCTCCCCTTTATAGACGCATGTCTCTTGTGATAAGAGAGTTCCTTCGATATCAAAGAACGATTTTGTAAGCGGTCTTCCGGAACCGTCTCTTTCGTAGGTAGTTTTGGAGCCGTCAGCGTAGTGAACCGATTCCAAGTGGCCGCCAGGAGTGTAAGATAGAGTTTCTTGTGTGCCGTCGGGAAGGGTTTTTTTGGTGATTTCCCCAAAAATATTTCTTTCATAACGCGTGGTGTTTCCATTGGCGTCGGTATCGGAAATCACTTGCCCAAGTATGTTATAAGTGGTCTGAACTTTTCCAAGACCTATGGGACCTTCTGTCTCCGGTGCGATAACTTCGGAGACATTGTCAAAAATATCGTATTGATAGTGGGTGGTGTTGCCGAAAGCGTCTGTTTCAGCGATTTTTTTGCCCATAATGTCATATTCAATATAGGTCTTTCTAACATCGCCGTCGGGATAGGTGGTGGTTGTGCCGATCAGATGGTTGGATACGTCATAATCATACTTGATCGAGATACCTGATTCGTTGCAAACTTCCAGTGTCTTATTATTTTGATGATCATATTCAAACAGGGTAGTCACACCATTCGCATCAGTACTGGCGATCACACGGTGTCTTGGGTCATAGACTTTGGTTGTTAGTGTCTGAAGTTTTCCGGTGGAGTCAAAAACCCTTGTCTCGGTTGTATTTCCCTTATCGTCATAGGTATACTCTGTTGCATTAAGAAGAATAGGCTGATTGTTTTGAAAGGCTAGCGCTTCAATTCGTTCCGGTTTTCCGAAAGACACACCCTCTTTTTCGACTGCAAAAACCCTTTGGACGCGGCGATAGGTTACATCGGAAAGGTCTTCCGGGTCGAATCCGCTTCCGTCATCCTCAATCGTTTCTTGAACTTGGGCATTGTCGTCGTAGGCAATGAATTTTCGCCGATGGATTGAGCCGTTTAAAAGTTCCAGCTCTTTTGTTTTAAGGTTTGTTTCTGGCAGGTAGCTAAAGTGTTGCTCCAGCCCCTCCGGCCGAATAATACGGGCTAAGGAGTTAAAGCCGTCTTTCGTGTATTCAAAGTGTGTGGCATAGGAGTTACCGTTGCCGTCAGACACGGTTTCTTTAATGACGTTGCCCTGTTTGTCATAGGTGTATTTTTTAGTATAACAGAGCCCTTCGGGGGTAGATACATGTTTTTCAAGAAGCCAACCGTTATCCCTTTTTCCCCAGCCGTAGATAAATTCGTCCGCTCGATACCACTTTTTTCCGTCATGCTGAACGATTTTTGTGACACGTTTTTCGTCGTCGTAGATGTAATTGACTTTGTGGCCCAGCGCATCTTTGACATAAGTGATCTGGTCGCCATAGTTAAACCGATGGGTTTTAACTTTTTTACCCAGGGGACCCACAGTGTGGGTCAAGCTTTTAACACGTCCCTTGTGGTCGTAGTCGACAACTTGCTCAAAGCCCCCTTGTTTATGAACGGCGTAAGCTTTAGCGGGCTTTTTTTCTGACGGTTTAAAATAGCTAACGGTTGACTGACCTGTTTGGCTGGGACCGATGAAGGATAAGTTGCGGCTGAAAAGGGTAGAGTGGTCTTTTCGATATTCAAAACTCTTGGTCACATAGTTGACAAAATCGCCTGTAGGAGTGTGGTAGTAAAGATCGGCGCCTAATTTTTGCGTATCGATTCGGTTAATGAGCTTTCCTTTTCTATTAAAGGTCTCAAGCGATTTGATATAGGGAATATCGTAGATGTAGTCATACGTGAATTTCAGGCGATTTCCGTTGGGTTTGATCTCTTCAGAGAGTAAGTAACATTTGCCTTTTTGTACTCTGAGTTTTATGGCTTGATCTCCTTCCGCTTCAAACCCATATTTATAGCTTCTTTTTGTTCCGTCTCCTGTTGATAATTCCCACGGAAGTGTTCCTTCTAAAGCTTTATTCGTCCGATGTCTTAAAATCCCTTTAAAGTTGATGGGGTTTCCTTTTCCTGTAAGGCTGGAACATCCTTTTTTTCTTACTCGAGAGTCAACATGAAAGCCCCTTCTGTGATCATCTCCATAAGAGTTTTTGTTGGGGCTTTGCAGGAGCATATGTTGACCCTCTCTGGCATTGACATATGCGTAGGAATTTTTGGTCCCTTTTTGACAGTCTGTTGCGAGCAGGGGATATTGCAATCCAACGCCGTAACCGATAGAGCCCTGAACTTCCCCTTCGGAATCGTAAGATCGGGTTAGACTAAGCGGTTCAATGGTAGGGGTAATAAGATCGGTTTCCTGATAGAAAAATGCACCTGATACAGCATTGACAGACCCGGCAACCACGGCGATTGGTTCAGCCTCTGAGGCTAGCTCCGGCACATTCGTTTCCAGGTTTAAGTCTGAATCGATTTCAGATGCAAATATCGACGTGGCCAACAGAAGAAAAACATAAAGCAATCTCATTTTCAAAATCTCGCAATTAAAACGTGATCAACCATAGCAAGATCAAAATTTCGATCAAGCGATAAAGATTTTTTGTTAGCACATGAACGTGTTGCAATTTTATGACATAGCACAAGGTTGTTGCCGAATATGACATGTATGATCGGTTGATAAGAGAACAATTCCCTGACGATCATAGCATTACATATCAATACGACTATTTGGATAGAGTTACATCGCTCAAGATGTCGGATGGTTCGGGGATTACTGGTTTTTAAGGGTTTTTACTTTTATTAGTACTGATTCCTTGGTGACTTGAGGGTCTGCTTTTGCCAGGTGCAATAGCTGTAACAAGTTGTCTTTCAATGATGGCAAGATGGCCTTTTGACTATTCTTTATGCTCAAAACTAATGTTTCTAAACTAAGCTTTAACTGCTTTTGCTCGATAAAATCAAGTATGATTTGATGTTCATCTTTGGGGATGTCACCTTCAAATGCACCAGTGATAGACTTAACATTTTTCAGCAGATTTTCAGTATCATCTTCTTTCTTATAAGATCTCTTAAGAAGCTTGTTTACGATCGACCAAATATCCAGATCCTGTGTTTTGAAAACATCCATTAATGCTATTGACTTTACCAATGCTCTTCCGGTTTCACTCAATTCAACATTTTGGTTTGTATAGGTTTGATACGCCCATTCAATAAGACTTCTTTCTGATGGTTTGTTTTGGAGAAGTTTTTTTAATTCAATACCAATATCTTCATCACAATGCTTGTTAGAATGCTTAAAATATTTTACATTAGATTCTATATCCATAAGTCTTCGGTATTTAGTCATGCTTATAAGTATGTCTGGGTCACCATCATAAAATCGCTCAAGGTACTCTGGCGTATTTGCCCAATCAATATTTACAAGGGAATGTTGTAGAGTACCGCTTGGAAGGTGTTCTGAAAGAAGCTGCCAGTAACTTGAAAGAGTTGGGTCGGTGACTTTAAAATACAATGCTGGATAATATAACATGTCACAGATATTTGATGAGTGACAGACAAGATAATATAATTTATTGTTCGATACTAAAACTCCATATACAGTCATTTCTTGATCATTTGGGATCTTATCCGTCTTATTTTTGTCAAAGGAGTTACTTTTAACGAAATTCGTACTCTCTTTCATTGAAGATTCTAGATTTATATTTTTTTTAAGAATCACTTTCATATTAAATTAAATTTTATGTTATTTAGTTCCACTATGTCTTTTGAACTTAAAGTCAAATCTTTCGCCGGTTTTAGGGTCACGAACAAAGTGTACCTTGGATTTTGCGCCACACTCTGAAATTGTCTCATATTTGACTTTTTCCATCCCTCTAAACCGTGGATCTGACAACTCCTCGATTATTACATCCACATCTTTGGCACCGTTTTGTGCCGCCTCTAAGGTCAATCTGTCTTGAATGCTCTTTGGGTCCCTGCTGATTTCATTTCCAAATTTATCTTTTTCAATTTTATCGTCAGCTTCGTTAGAAGAGATAATTTCTTCTTCGCTTGATTCGGCTTCGACACTAAACATACTTTTATTTTCACATCGAAATGTAGGTATCGATGTCAAATATTGTGGTCGGCCGAAGACCAAATTGTTTGTAAATTTATCAAAACTTCTTGAGTGGCTTGTGCCGTAGTGTTGATCGTAGTTTTCTGTAAGGGCTTTAGCTCCACAATAAACAGTCACAGCTAGAGCTGTTAGGGCAATTTCTACTATAGTAATTGCAAATGGTATTGCAACTGCAAAACGGCCATCAGGGTCGCGGTAGCGAAGGGGGTTGTTTTTGTTATAGGCGTAGAGGTTGTAGCCATCGTCGAAGTCGAGGGGGTCGGGTGTGAGCCAACGGCGAAGGTTGGGGCTATGCATACGATATCTCCAAGAGAGTGGACGGGTAGATTTCAATCTCCCGATTATCCCGACAACTACAAAGTGGGCCGAGTAAAAAGCTGTGGAAAAATGAGTTGGCAAGGTGGAGAAGTCTACATCAATCGTGTCTTTGAAGGAGAGCCCGTCGGGATATGCGAGAGGGAGGATGGGCTTGTTGTATTCTATGGCCCCATTGAGCTTGGAGTGATCAGTGGTAACTCACTTAGGGTTGCCAGAAGAGCTGCAAGAAAACGAGTTCCAAAGGGTAGATCCCACTCTTCTTAGGGTAAGGGTATAGCTAGCAACCAAGCACTAGGGCTTTTTTGCCTTGAAGAAAAGCGAAAGCTTTGTGTGATTCCAATATTCGAATAGCCAATATCTCTGGGCATTAACGTGGCTCAAGCTGGGAGATAGCTCCCCCAGCCCCCCTGGCCAAGTCTCACTAATCAAAAAATCACTAAGATAAAAGAGTAGTCGTGTATAGTTTAAATTCCGACCCTCAAAAGAGAGTCGGATAGTACAAATATCAAAAACAATTTACACCAAAAGTGTTACCCATGTCATTGGGTTAAAGTGTAACCCATGTGAGTGTTGCACCGAGGCTCTCGCTTGCGAGGTTGTGTGAGATTAAAAACCCTTCAGGGCAAAAAAAAGCCACCGAACCCAAAGGGCTCGATGGCTAAATATTTCACTTAGAAAACGTGACTAGCTTTTACCACCAAATAATTTTGCGAAAAACCCTTTTTGCTTGGGTGCTGCCGGTGGCGCTTCTTGTACTCTGGACTCAAGGGGTTTTATTTTATTCTCTAGTACAGGCTTTACAGTCGTATACCTTTTTTCGAAATAGAGTGTTTAAGTGAAGTGGGGCATCGTGATTATGAAAGAGTAAACGCTTCGAATACACTTTTGCTATCACTTTCTGCTAATGTAATTTCGTCTGCCACTACTTTTGCAATCGTATTATTTTTACTGTCTAACAAATTGAGAACAGTAAAGAATTTTTTGTCGACAATTTTTCCGTAATGCTTAAGAAGTGAATTGTTTAAGAGTTTTTCATCTTTCACTGCACAGATTTGCTTAATTTTTCCATGTCCTAAAACCGACAGGTGAATTAGGTCACCGATACAAAGGGCAAGTTTTGAATTTTTGAATTTAAATATGGTATTACCAACTATGTCTTCGTATATTTCATATTCTTGTTCTTGTTCGAACACGTGGGGGAAATTCATAGTAAGGTCCTATACATCGATTAAGCGAATTTCGGAACACAAGACATATAAAAAGGGTTTTTTGCTAATATCTTCTAAACCAAAATGCTTCATTTCACTCGCACAAGGCAGATTTTTGAATTCTTCTGGCATATTTTCAGGGTTATCATAAATATAAGGAATAGCATTTGCATCAAATGAATCCAGGGAAAAACTTTTTACTTCTTTGAACTCAAGGATAACACGATTTGTTTTCCATAATTCAATTAAAACTCGTAAAACCCCGGGTTTATAATGAAATCCAATAAACTCAGAGTCGTAAAAATCAGTTCCTTTGAATAGCTTTGTTTTCATCTTTGAGCTTATTTAGTGTATCCAGGATCCTGGAAAAGTTTCTCCGGGGAGAAACCCAGTTCCCATGCCATTATAATAACCTTCAGGTTTATAAATATAACGGTTTTTTGGTTTCCAAGAACCTTCTTTTCCATTCTCAGTTTTTGGCTTAATCCTTGATTCAACATGATAGTGCTGTTCATGATGACGTGGGTTGTATTTGTCACCTTCTTCAAACTCATGTTTTTCAGGCCTGATTCTTAAGTTGTCAGAGACGTAAATATTCCCGTTTTCATCCCGCTCTAATTCAGGGAGCAGATCATCTGGGTTTTCTGGGAATACAGCTTCAGGCTTAGGAGTATTATCATCAAAAGTAGTTGTTGTTTCATTATGGACTACCGTTGGAATCGATGTCAAATACTGTGGTCGGCCGTAGACAAAATTGTTTGCAAATTTATCAAAACTTCTTGAGTGGCTTGTGCCGTAGTGTTGGTCGTAGTTTTCTGTAAGGGCTTTTGCGCCGCAGTAAACAGTCACAGCTAGAGCTGTTA
>JAGROB010000137.1:1595-10159 GCA_020440465.1 Chlamydiia bacterium | reverse complement strand
GTAAGCCCTTGAAGCTTTGGGATGTGTCTTAAGGGTAGAGCCCAAAAGCTTTTTTCCGTCTGTGGCGCACAAGAAAAACTTTTCTCCCTCATGCGTCTCGATCGGAGGGGATATGACTCTGGCGGAAGGGGGGACCTGGGGCCAGCCAGCCTGCTTAGGGCGTATCATTAAATAGCTCATTTTAAGCGAGCTAAGGTTAATTCCTGCCGATCTTTGCAGGTCTTTTATGATGGGGATTTTGTGAAGGGGTCTTTGCGCGTAGCAAGGCGCGCCCGATTTCAGCGCGACACACTCCCCCTGAAAGACACAAGGCGCCTGAACTGGATACCTTTTTTTCACAAAGCGATCGCGACGCTCCAAAAAGGCTTTATTCGGACCGGGAAGTGACGAGTCGACCAAAAGTAAAACGCCCTCCGGAGTCAGTTTGTCGATAAGTCGTTCCACAAACTCATCTTTCAACGGCTCATCGGGGTAGGCCGCGATAATTAGATCGAATGGCTCATCGAGTCTTAATGGTTTTGACGGGTCCCAGACTTTAGTCGTTACGGGATACCCCATTCTTCCGATTACTTGAGCGCCGGCGTCTAAAAATGTTCGATCTTTGTCCATCATGATCACTTCGCCCGCTCCTTTTTCCAAGGCGGCAAGTGAAAAAGGACCCACTCTTGCAAAAAGATCCAAAACTCTGGCAGGGGGTTTGGGACACTCGCCGATTAAAGAAAGCCCCTCTTGATACCTTAAGGGCATGTAATAAAGGAGATAAGTGTATAAATCGGGTTCGTGATTTTTAAGTTTTTGGGCAATCGCCTTAAACTCTCTGGTTTGAAGCCGGTCTAAAGGCCCGGTTTCTTTCGAGAGTTTTCGGTATTGCTGAAAAAGGAGGGGAGATAGCTCTTCTAAGTTCATGGGTTCGTGAGTTGCTCAATTTCTTTGGGGGTTAAGGGGCGATAGGCGCCTTTTGGCAGGGTGCCTAAAACAAGCGAGCCTAAGCGGATTCGGCAAAGGGAAAGCACTTCAAGACCGGCATCTGCCAGCATAAGCCGCACTTCTCTTTTTTTTCCTTCTCCGACGGTGATTTTTAACGTCCCTTTTCTCACTTTTTCCACTTTCAGGGGTTTAACAAAAACCCCTTCGACTTGGGTACCCTCGGAGATTTTTTTAAGGTGCTCATGACTGATCTCGGAGTGAACTTTCGCTAAGTACTCTTTTTCTTTTTGCATCGACGGGTGAATCACTTTTTGGGCAAAGTCGCCGTCGTTTGTAACGATTAAAAGCCCTTCGGTGTCTTTATCAAGACGCCCCACAGTAAAAAGGCGTAACCCCTCATCGCCGAAAAGGGAAAGAACGCTCTTTTGTCCTGCAGACTCCAAAGAGGTAGAAAGTTTTCCCTTAGGTTTATGTAAAACATAATAAACTTTTTTTTCAGGCGGGGTTAAGGGCCTTGTCCCAACCAAAATCCGATCCTTTTCGGGATCGACACGGGTTTCCGGCTTAAGGACAACGGTGTTGTTGACCTTTACCTTACCTTCAAAAATTAACTCTTCGGCCTTTCGCCGTGAGGCCACTCCGGCTTGCTGTAAGCATTTACTTAAACGAATCATGGGGATAGTGTAGTCTTAAATTCTTTACAAATCAAAGAAAACCATATATCATCGATGAAATTATGAAGAATTTTACTCGTTTATTTATTTTTTTAACTGTTTTTTCCGTCTTAAATGCTGAGCCAACCTCCTTCAGGGACCAAATGAAGCGCTCGCTCGACTTTATGGCCTTTACGATGGAGGTCTATTACGCTCCGTCAGACTGGAAAAAAGCGTGGCATGGCTGGGATCTTTACTACGAGCTCTCCAAAGCAAAAGATCAGATCGATGAAAACCCGAAGATCACTTTAAAAGACTACCACCGGATTGTAAGAAGCTTTTTAGCGTCGACAAGAGACTACCACGTTACAGTGGAGTTTATCTCAACGGAAGAGGCCTCTCTTCCGATTAGAATCAAGGGTGCCGATTCAAAATTTTATCTTTCCTATATCGATCGTTTTCAGCTGCCCCAGTTTGTTTTCCCGTTTAATGTAGGGGATGAAGTCGTCACGTTTAACGGCAAGCCCACACTGGAAGAAATTAAACGGTTAGAGTCCGATGAAATTCACTTAAATTTACCCCATACCGATAGACGTCTTGCCGAGTATTGTTTAACACATCGTATCGGCGCCATGGGGCATGAGATTCCGTCCGGTAAAGTCCGTTTAGAGATTTTGCCGCAAGGGAAGACTAAAAAAGTTTCAGCAGAAATGCCCTGGAGTGTTTTTGAAGAAGAAGTCAAACCCCCGTTTAAAGCGCTTGCCAGAAGCTTGTATAATAAGCCGAAAAAAGAGAGTTTCGAGTCCCGGTTTCCCAGATTAGCAAAACATAAGCAGTTTAGCTTTCACCATAAAAAGTCCTTCATGAGTTCTAAAGAGGGGCTTGGAACCCGATCCAGTTTCTTGCCCGCGCTTGGAAAAAAAGTCTGGGAGACACAAAATGATCACCCTTTTCACGCTTATATCTACATCAATGAAAAGGGGAAGAAGATCGGCTACTTAAGAATTCCACATTATGAGCCGGAATTCGACGAAGTGGAAAGGTTCAAACAGGTCTTATCTAAGTTCAATCAGGAGACGGAAGGGTTGGTTTTAGATCAAATGAACAACCCCGGTGGAAGCGTGCTGTATCTTTATACCCTGCTGTCTTGCTTGACAGACAAGCCGCTCGATCTGCCCACCCAAAGAGCGCTGATTACTCAAGAAGATATTATAGAGGCGCTTGATTTAATAGGATTGATCGACTTCTTTTTGCAATATGATATTCATCCCGAAATTGTTTCCGATTTTTTCGAGGGGTATGATGTAACCCCGAGCGTTTTGGTAGAAATTAAAAAGGGTTTTCAAACGCTTGTCGACGAATGGAACGAAGAGCGGTTTTTAACCGACAGCTTCCATTTATATGGCATGAAACAGATTCAACCCAACGGGGAAGTTCAGTACACTAAGCCGATTTTAGTGTTGATTAACGAGCTCGATTTTTCCTGCGGCGACTTTTTGCCGGCTATTTTGCAAGACAATCAAAGAGCGACTCTTTTTGGGATGCCAACGGCAGGAGCGGGGGGGTATGTCCTTTCCCATAGCTTTGCCAACAGACTAGGGGTCAGCCGGTTTAATACCACCGCCTCCATTGCCTTTAGAAAAGGGGGGAAATGGATCGAAAACTGCGGCGTTGAGCCAGACATTCGCTATGAGATCAAACCCCAGGATCTGAAAGGGGACTATCAAGAGATGAAAAAAGCGATCAACCAAGCCCTTTAGCATGGAGTGTCCTTTAAGCGGTCCGCTCCCTCCGTTAACTCCGGATGCAGCGGATCGCATTCAAACCCTTATAGCCCAACCCATCACCCTGATGGGACAAACGGAAAAACGGGCGCTAATCACGACGACAGTTCGCGAAATCATACTGAAACTTAAAGAGGTGATGCCGAAAGGGACTCAAGTTTCTTTATTCGGAAGCTCCGTACAGTATTTAGTCGACGGCGATTATCGCTACAGCAAAGAATGTCTGACAGAAGAACAAGTGGGAGGGTATAGACCCATTCCCCAAGACTTTGATATCTCTCTTTACTCCCCGGAAGCGACGTACCGAAAGCGTTGGGAGGTATTAAATCATCTGGTTCTGTGGGCTTCAGGAAGAAAAGTCTTGGATCGGGTCGAGCAAAAAAAGTACCAGATTTTGCTTGTAGATTCCCCCTGGAATTGCAACAATCCCTCTGCGACAAACCGATTTTTATATTTTTCCGTCAAAGACGAAAAGGATCGCCGGTACGAATTTCGCCTGACGGAGGCTTTGGGGCTTCCTTATTTATTTTCTATTGAGCGGATCCAGCTTATATTTAATGAAAACGTAACAAAAGGAGAACTTAAGCCTAATGACGCCTCAGGATTAGAGTGCATCCGACACTGGAATCAGGGGGTAGCCATAGCTGAAAGGATCGAGCTGATGGATCCGTTGGCTTGGGTTAAGCTCGCTTCAAAAATGAGCCGCGGTATTTTGTTCAGGGCGGCAGATATCCAAGGGATTACCTCACGGGCGATGGACCGTTCTTTGTGGAGTGCACGAAATATTCCCGATCTTGAGCAGCTTATCCGGAAGGGGATAGACCCCATGCGGGTTAGAAAAAGCTTGCACTACCTGTTCCATGCGTATCGTCTCTTGCCGGAAGGTGAAGAGCACCCGGTTTTAGACGAGCCCAAAGTTCCCGGGGGAGAGGGGGCAAGAGAAAAGCTTTTATCTTGGATCGCGCGCCATTTTTTCCGCGGAAAAAGAGAATTTAACGAGTCACTCAACCAGCTTTCCAGCACCATCTCCTTAGCCACACTCATCTATCCCGAAGGATATCAAGGGATCACTTTTAAGCGCGTGACAGAGTCAGAAATTCGAGTACGTATGGGTGAAAAGCGCTCCGATTTATGTCTTTTTGTCCCCTGGTCAAATCCGTTTGAAAGATTTTATGAATCAAAAGATTTAGGGGCCATTTTTTCACTTTATCCCTCCGATATTACCCGTGAGTTAAAAAGGACCTGGCAAGAAGATGAAATAAAACAAACTTCCGATCCGAAAAAAATCATGGCGCTATTTAACGAAGCGAGATGGCCGAAAGATACGATTCCACTGTGGTTTTACCAAAAGCTTATGGATCTAAATGTGGGCGATGAGCTTTTGGGAGACCACTACTCTCGTTTCAGAAAAGCCGATTTAAGAGGAAACTTTTTAGAAAAGCTAAAAAGCCTTCCTTTCAACATGCAAGTTTTTTATGACATCCATGGCGCTTTTTACCCTGAAGAGCTTAAGTATTTTAAAGCTAAGTTTACAACTGAAACCGCCGTAAGAATTTTAACAAGAATTCAAGAGGCAAGACAGCTAGAGGACTTTATCCTCAATTACCTTAAGCCCGATATGTCGACCGAAGATAATTACTTAAGAGCTCTTTATGTTAAAAAAAGCGAAGAGCTTAAATTCAAACATTTTCCCGTTTACCTTGATGCGACAGCTGATTTAACACACTCTTATACCAAGTGTGATTTGCCGGAGATTATGGAAGTCTACTATAAAGTAGAACTTTCTTTGGCCGCTTTTAAGACGCCGGATGAAGAGCTTTGTTATCTTGCGGGTCTTATCAGACTGTTTCCAAAATTACCTGATTGGTTGCTCAATACCGTGATCGATTTCATCGATAAAGACTGCGAAAAAGAGGAGCTTTATTTTCTTCATTGGTCAAGAGCGATCCCTCAACTTGTCGGTCATATTCAGGAACATCGTCGGGCTTGCCTTTTGCCGGAAAAAAATTTTAACCGGTTTCAGTCGACGGTAGCTCGGCTTATGAGAGAATCTAAAGTCCGTCATTTAACCCATTTGTTTTCCATTTTGGCCAATTTGGACAAATGTTGTTTCATAGGCGTTTATCATCAAAACATCTACTCGGATATGATTCGTAAATTAAAAGTAAAAAATACATACGAACCCTACTTAAGGTATTTACACGAGGCCTCCTTAGATGCGTTATTAAACTACTTTAGGAATGACTGCATCCCCCAGGCGCTTAATGATCACTGGGAGGCCTTACAAGACCGGGTTTCGGGATGTCTTTTGACTCAAACATATCCGTCTCTCTTTGAGTATGCTGCTTTACAGCTTAAGTTTTTAAACATCTGTTTCTATTACCGAAGCAAGCAAGCAAAAGAGCGCTTTTTGGACGAGTTTATCAAAAGTTTTATGGGCTACTACACCAAGTTGGACACGCTTTCTTTTCAGATTTTATATTCCAGCCTTCTCATGGTGATGAAGGAGAGTAAAATTTACGAAAGCCAATACAAGGATTCTTTAACCACTTTAAAGAAATACATGGACTCGCTTAACAAACCTTGCTCGATTATCTAATCATCTGATAGGTTTCCATACATGGACGCCCCTATCTTGCGCGATCTTTTGGTCATTTTTTCTCTGTCGATTTTTGTTCTTTTACTCTGTCATCGCTTAAGAATCCCCTCTGTTGTCGGTTTTTTGCTCACGGGTCTGATGGTGGGACCGGGCGCCCTGGGGTTGATCGAGGGTACGGAAGAAGTCGAGCAGTTATCTCATATCGGCATCATCTTTTTGCTTTTTTCCATCGGACTCGAGTTTTCACTTAAGCGAATAGTCAAGCATTTCCGTATTTTTTTGTGGGGCGGCGCACTTCAGGTAGGCTTGACTATTATTTTAGGCTTTTTGATTGCCTATGTTATCGGACGTCCCACACAAGAGGCGGTCTTTTTAGGTTTTTTACTCTCCTTAAGCTCGACGGCGATCGTTCTTAAAATCTTGCAAGACAAGGGGGGGGCATCGACCCCGCAGGGAAGAGCCTCTACCGGAATTCTGATCTTCCAAGACGTTGTGGCGATCCCCATGATGCTCATCCTTCCGATGCTTGACGAAGAAGTGACGATAGCCTGGAAAGGGGGGCTTCTCTTTCAGATCGCTGTCGGACTGATCCTTTTGGCGTTTATTTTTTGGGCCTCGATCAATTTAATGCCGCGCCTTTTTCACTTAGTCTCCCGCACAAGAAACCGTGAGCTTTTTTTGCTGACAGTTTTGGTCGCTTGCTTTGCGATCGCGTGGATAACCTCGGAGTTGGGGCTTTCCCTTTCGATCGGGGCGTTTTTGGCTGGATTGATTATATCCGACTCGGAGTATAGCACGGAGGCGACCTCTGATATCTTGCCCTTTAGAGACTTGTTTATGAGTTTCTTTTTTATCTCGATGGGGATGTTGTCCGATATTAAGTTCTTTTTCGAGTATCCTGTATTATTAATCGGAGTCGCGATCGGTGTGATTTTTATGAAGAGCTTGATCGCCGGCTTTTCCGTTTTGGCGACGGGATATCCTTTAAGAGTCGCGATTTTGTCGGGTTTAACCTTGGCTCAAGTGGGGGAGTTTTCTTTTGTCCTTGCGAAAGAGGGCTTTAAACTTGATATCGGAACCGACTTTTTGTATCAAATTTTTTTGGGAACCTCGCTCATTACGATGGCAGCAACCCCTTTTATCATCGCGCTTGCACCCAAGATCGCCGATTTTTTTATGCAAATGCCCCTGTCCGATCGGATGAAGCGGGGTCTTTCTCATGTACTTACAAAAGAGGACTTTGTCTTAAAAAACCACGTGATTATTGTTGGCTTTGGCATATCCGGGCAAAATTTAGCCAAAGCACTTAAAGAGGCCTCTATTCCCTATATCGTTTTCGAGATGAATATCGACCTGGTTCGGGAGAAAAAGCAGCAGGGGGAGCCGATTCTCTATGGCGATGCTTCACACTTGCCGATCTTACAGCATGGGGGAGTCGATAACGCAAGAGCGATTGCCGTTTTAATCAACGATCCGGTTGCGACACTCAGAGTTGTGGAGGTCGCTCGGAAGGAGAATCCCACGCTCTATATTATCGGACGTACAAGACGGGTCGACGAGATGGAGTTTATGGCAAAAAGGGGTGCGGATGATGTAGTGCCCGATGAATTTGGCGCCTCGATCGAGATTTTAACGCGGGTTTTACGCCTTTTTCAAGTGCCGATGGAAGCAATTGAGAGCTTGGTGAACGACTTTCGAAGAGAGGCGTATAAAAATATTCAGCCCTATACTGGCACTGGGAACTTTTTCGGTTTTCTGGCTGGAGATCCCGACATTCCGAAATTGGAGACGTTTGAGGTGCAGCCGGGCTCTTACGTTGACTCAAAGCCGTTAAAAGAAATTGACTTACGACGAAAAGCCCACGCAACTGTAGTTATGATTCAGCGGGGGGGCGAAAGGATTCTTGACATTGATCCGGAAACAGAGCTAAAAGCGTGGGATAGAGTCACGTTAACCGCATCGGAAAAAGGGCTTAAAAAAGCCAAAGGCTTGTTTAAAGGGTGAGCTTGTTTACCAAAATTGTCGATAGATGCTTTGCTGTGTTGGGCGCCTTAATTTTCATGCAAGCGCCGGCGTTTATTCAAGACTACACACAGGTTTTGTTGGGGCATCTTTCGGAGTCGAGTTGGGAAGTCGATCAGTTAAAGCGGATCGCGCTAAAAGCGGGAAAGCCGCTTGACCAGCTGATTCAGAAATACCAAGACAATCCCGACATAGATGTGGCTCTTCAGGGCGATTTTATCCAGACGCTTGTCTTAAGAGAAGAGGGGTTTCGCCAGGCGTATTTCAATTTAAGCCACGCGAATCCCTTCCAAAAACCGTTTGTCTTTGCCAAGTATCTTCAGTGGGACATTGTGAAAGAGACCACTAGTGTCTTTACCCCCAGCGTGCCGATGACCCTAGAGGCGCTGATCTGGGGAGCTTTCGGGCTTCTGGTCGGCTACAGTTTCTTTCGCCTCCTTTCGGCCCTTTTTACAAAATCCCGCAAGCTCTTCGCCTAAATTTTAAGCCTCGCGAGACTTTTTTGGAGTGCGGCTTGAAGCCGCGAGATTCTTTTGGAGTGCGGCGACTTGTCGCCGCTTTCGGACGGGGTATGACCCA
>JAGROB010000137.1:0-1501 GCA_020440465.1 Chlamydiia bacterium | reverse complement strand
TAGATCAAAGAAAAGAGTTTATCTCTCAATTCTTAAATAAAAATTTTAGTTTTGCTCGGCTCTGTCGTCAGTTTGAGATTAGTCGAAAAACTGGCTACAAGTGGGTAAAGCGCTTTCACGATGACGGCTTTTGTGGTCTGAAAAATCAGCCCAGGACACCCCTCATACGGCCACGATCTATTTCAGATGATGTGGTTGATTTAGTCCTAGGCATTAAAAAAAGGTGGACGACTTGGGGTCCAAAAAAAGTGCATGCTTATTTGAAAAATAATTATCCCGATGTTCAACATCCTTCTGTAACTACCGTTGAAAATATTCTTAAAAGAAATGGACTCGTTCTCTCGAGGAAGTTTCGTCGAAGGCTCGCTGAGAGGACTGAGCCTTTGTCTCATTGCCAAGGCGTGAATGAGCTTTGGTGTACGGACTTTAAGGGCTGGGCATTAACTTCCGACAGGCATAAGTGTGGCCCCTTCACACTTATGGACGCTCATAGCCGTTATTTATTCGCCTGCAACCGGCTAAATATGGATGACACCGACCATGTCTGGGCCGTTCTCGATAAAAGCTTTCGAGAGTATGGCCTGCCTTTAAGAATTCGAAGTGATAATGGCCCTCCCTTTGCCTCTTGTGCACCGGGAAGACTATCAAAGATGGCTATTAAGCTTATAAAAGCCGGAGTCATTCCAGAGTGGACAGAGCCTGGGCATCCGGAACAAAATGGCAGACAAGAAAGGATGCACCGCACTCTTCAAAACGAAGGAATTTTTGGGGACTTGACTCTTGCTGAGCAAGTTGAAAAGCTTGATGAATTTATTGAGTACTATAACTTTACAAGGCCTCATGAAGCCATAGGCATGAAAACTCCAGGCGCTATGCATACGATATCTCCAAGAGAGTGGACGGGTAGGTTTAGGTCACCGGAGTATCCTGACAGCTACAAAGTGGGCAGAGTAAAAAGCTGTGGAAAAATGAGCTGGCAAGGTGGAGAAGTCTACATCAGTCGTGTCTTTGATGGAGAGCCCGTCGGGATATGCGAGAGGGACGAGGGGCTTGTTGTATTCTATGGCCCCATTGAGCTTGGAGTGATCAGTGGTAACACACTTAGTGTTACGAGAACAGCTGCAAGAAAACGAGTTCCAAAGGGTAGATACCACCTGTCATAGGATAATAGAATAGCTGGTACCCAAGAAGTAGGGCTTTTTTGCCTTGAAGAAAAGCGAAAGCTCTGTGTGATTCCAAGAGCCGAATAGTCAATATCTCTGGGCATTAACGTGGCTCAAGCTGGGGGATAGCTCCCCCAGCCCCCCTGGCCAAGTCTTGCTAATCAAAAAATCACTTAGATAAAAGAGTAGTCGTGTATAGTTTTAAATCCGACCCTCAAAAGAGAGTCAGATAGTACAAATATCAAAAATAATTTACACCAAAAGTGTTACCCATGTCATTGGGTTAAAGTGTAACCCATGTGAGTGTTGCACCAGGGTGTGTTGCCTAAATCACTCTA
>JAGROB010000136.1:25203-25875 GCA_020440465.1 Chlamydiia bacterium | reverse complement strand
CCCCCGGCAATCCCTTTTTTAAGCGGTAATGGGATCGCTTCGATCAACTTCGCTCTTAATCCGATAATCGAAAGAAACAACAGAATCAGCCCGGAGATAAAAGCCGAGCCTAAAGTCGCTTGCCACGAAAGCCCCTCTCCCAAAACCATCCCGAAGACAAATGCGGCGTTAAGCCCCAGCCCCGGACCCAGCGCCAGGGGTTTTCTTCCGATGATCCCCATCAAAAGGGTTGCAATAGCCGCCGAAAGGGCACTTGCGGTTAAAGCGGTGGCAAAGGGGATGCCGGTTAAGCTTAAAAGTTCCGGGATAAGAATTAAGACGTAAGCGACGGAAGAAAATGTCGTGAAGGCCGCTAAGAACTCTGACTTAAGCTTTTGACTCATGCTTATTTCCGGGAGCAAAGCTTACCGCAAAAAGAAGCTCATGCCGCCAGCCGACAAGTTCTCTGAAAATATCGGATAGATCCTCTTCGATCTTACGAATCAAAGGCTCTTGTTCGCTTTCCGCGACAAACGGAAGATCGGCCATGACTTTCGCTTTTTTACGTTTAAGAGTGACTCGGCACGGCACTTCCGTCTTGGGGAAAATCTCTTCGAAATAAAGCTTTAAATAGTCTTCGAACACCTCTTCAGAAAGCTTGGTTTTGGGTCCATCGGTTTTAATCGTAACGTA